>DATJYG010000780.1:0-5849 GCA_035499695.1 Polyangiaceae bacterium | reverse complement strand
CCGGGCGCGATCTGATGAAGCAGGGGGACTACGCCGCCGCATGCCCGAAGCTCGCCGAGAGCGTGCGGCTCAAGGCGACCGTCGGCGCGCTCGCGAAGCTCGCGGCGTGCGAGGAGCACGAGAAGCGGATGGTCAGCGCGTACACGCGGTGGCAGCAGGCGCTCAACCTGGCGCGGTCGACCGGAGACGAGCGCGCGCCCGAGGTCGAGCGCGAGGTGGCGCGGGTCGACAAGATCGTGCCGAAGCTCACCGTGAAGGCGGCGGGGGCGCTTCCGGCGGATGCGTCGATCCGGGTGGACGACACGACGCTCGGTCCGGCGAGTCTCGGAGTGCCGCTGCCCGTGGAACCCGGCGCGCACACGGTGGCCGCGAGCGCGTCGGGGAAGAAGCCGTGGTCCACCACGGTGACGACCGCGGCGGACGGGGCGACGACGCCAGTCGACGTTCCGCCGCTGGAGGATGCGCCGACCCTCGCGCCGACCTCGACCACGACGCCGACCTCGACCTCGGCCCCGACCCCGGCGACGGAGCCGGTTTCGCCTTGGCCCACCGTGGGGATCGTGACCGGCGCCACAGGGCTCGCGGGCATCGCCGGAGGCGCGGTCCTCGGGTTCCTCGCGATGGGGAAGCGGAACGACGCGGCTTGCCCGAACAACACGTGTCCCGACCAGGCGCACGCAGCGACGCTGGGCGACGCGAAGACCGCAGCCGACTGGTCCACGGGCCTCTTCGTCGCGGGCGGTGTCCTCGCGGCGGCAGGAGTCACCGTGTGGCTCGTGTCGCACGGGCACGCCTCGGCGCCCGTGCGGGTCGGCGCGTCGGCGATGCCCACCGGCGTCGCGATCGTCGGCGGCTGGGACTAGGCGACGAGGACGGTGCCGACGCTTCCGGGCTCGGCGACCTCGCGCGCGAGCTGGCCGCGCTCGAGGCGGCCGACGATGTGCACGGCGCGCACGCCCTCGGCGATGGCGGCGAAGGACTCGTCGAGCTTCGGGATCATCCCCTTGGTGACGATGCCGTCGGCGATCGCCTTCTTGCCGTCGGCGACCGAGAGACGCGGGATGCGCGAGGAGGGGTCGCTCACGTCGCGGAGCACGCCGGGCACGTCGCTCACGAGCACGAGGGCGCGCGCGTCGAGGGCGATCGCAACCTTGTTCGCCACGATGTCGGCGTTGATGTTGTAGACGGCGCCCTTCTCGTCGGCGCCGAGGCAAGCGAGGACCGGGATGTGTCCCGCGCCCGCGAGCAGTCCGATGAGGTCCGCGTTCACGCCGGTCACGTCGCCGACGTGGCCGAAGTCGATCGGGTCGGGCCCGCCGCCGCTGACGACGCGCGGCGGGCGCTTCACGGCGCGCACCGTGAGGGAGCTCGCGCCGTGCAGGCCCACCGGGGAGGCGCCGGCGGCGAGGAGCGCCGCGCAGGCGTCCACGTTCACCTTGCCGGCGACGATCATCTTCATCACCTCGAGCGCGTCGGCGTCGGTGATGCGGCGGCCGGCGACGATCTTGGGCGTCTGGCCGAGCTTCTTCTGCAGATCGGTGGCCTGCGGGCCGCCGCCGTGCACGAAGACGACGCGATCGCCGCGGCGCCGCAGCTCGGCGGCATCTGCCGCGATCGCGGCCATGTGCGCCGAGGCGACGACCTCGCCGCCCAGCTTGATGACGACCGCGCCGGCCGCGCTCACGGCCAGCCGCCCGGGTCCTGAAGCGTGAGCCGCTCGTCGAGGCCGAGCATGATGTTCATCGACTGGATCGCCTGCCCGGCGCCGCCCTTGATCAGGTTGTCGGTCGCCGCGAAGCACGCGACGAGGCGCTTGCCGCCGGCGACGTCGCCCGGCTGCACGCCGACCTCGGCGTAGTTGGTCCCCTTCACCGCCACGACCTCGGGCAGGCGCTTCGCCGGCATGCGCACGAAGGGTTCGCGCGCGAACGTCTCGGCGTAGAGCTTCTTCACCGCGCCGCCGTCCACCTTCTCGTCGACGTGCGCGAAGCACGTCGCGAAGATCCCGCGCGAGAGCGGCGCGCTGACCGGGACGAAGCGCAGCGTGAGATCCTTGGCGCCCGCTTCGGCGAGCACCTGCACGACCTCGGGGATGTGCTGGTGCTCGAGCGGCTTGTACGTCTTGAGGTTGTTCACGCGCGTCGGGTGGTGCGTGCCGGCGCTCGGCGCGATGCCGCTGCCGCTCGACCCGGTGATGCCGACGATCTCGACGGGCCCGCCGAGCAGCCCCGCCTTCGCGAGCGGCAGGAGCGCGAGCTCCATCGTCGTCGCGAAGCACCCGGGCGACGCGACGTACTTCGCCTTGCGGATCGCGTCGCGATTGAGCTCGGGCAGCCCGTAGACGAACGTGCCCTTCTTCAGCTCGTCCGGGCACGGGTGCTCGGCCCCGTAGTACTTCGCGTATGCCGCCGGATCGCGCAGGCGGAAGTCGCCCGAGAGGTCCACGATGCGCGCGCCCGTCTTCATGATGTCCGGCGCCTTGTGCGCGCTCACCTTGTGCGGCAGGCCGAGCAGCACGACGTCCATGCCGCGCGCGGCCTCGGCCGCCTCGATGCCCTCGAACTTCAGGTCCGTCTGCCCCTCGAGGTTCGGATGCACCGCGCTCAGCGGCTCGCCGACGTAGTCGATTGACGCAACGCGCACGAGCTCCACCTCGGGATGCGCGAGAAGCCGCCGAATGAGCTCCGCTCCGCCGTAACCGCTGCCGCCGATCACGGCGGCCTTGAAGCGCTTCTGGGCCATGGTGCCGGTCTATAGCATCGATTACGCTGCCAACCGCTCGCATGGGATCGCACGCCGACGCGGCCACCGCTTGGCTCCAGGACAAGCAGCGCGCGATGGAAGATTCCATCGCGCCGCTCGTCGAGCAGAACTCGTACACCGAGAATCCCGAGGGCGGACGCAAGGTCGGCGCGATGCTCCGGTCGCTCTTCGCCATCGAGGGGCTCGAGGTGCAGGTGCGCACGAGCGAGCGTTACGCGGACCACCTCGTCTTCCGTTCGCGCGCGCAGCTCCCGAACAAGGGCGCCGTCGCGCTCGTGGGGCACCTCGACACCGTGTTTCCGCCGGGCAGCTTCGAGGGCTACCGCCGCGAGGGTGAGCTGGCGCGCGGGCCGGGCGTGCTCGACATGAAGGGAGGGCTCGTCGTCGTCGCGTACGCGCTCAAGGCGCTCGCCGCGACCGGAGGGCTCGAGTCGGTCGTGCCGGTGCGTGTCGTCGTCGTCAGCGACGAGGAGATCGGGTCGCCGGAAGGGCAGGGGGTCATCGGCGCGGCGATCAGCGGGTCGGCGGCGGCGCTCGTCTTCGAGGCGGGCCGCAAGGCGGACGCGATCATCACGCGCCGCAAGGGCACCGGCGGCATGACCGCGGTGGCGCACGGCAAGGCGGCGCACGCGGGCAACGCGCACAAGGAGGGAGCGAACGCCATCTGGGCGGCGGCGCGCTTCGTCGACGCCGTGCAGCGCCTCACCGATTACGACCGCGGCGTCACCGTCAACGTCGGACGCATCGCCGGCGGCCAGAGCAAGAACACGGTGCCCGACCGCGCCGAGACGCAGCTCGATCTGCGCTTCTGCACGCGCGCCGACGGCGAGGCGCTCGTGAAGAGCGTGCACGCCGCGGCCGACGAGGCGGCGGCCGGCGTGGCCGGCACGCGCTTCGAGATCCACGGCGGCGTCGCCCGCATGCCCCTCGAGCGCACCGAGGCGAGCGCCGCGCTCCTCAGCGAGTACGCCGCGTCCGCACGCGCTCACGGGCTCGGGGGAGAAGAGGCGCCGCTCATCGGCGGCGGCAGCGACGCGAGCACGTCGAGCACCCTCGGCATCGCCAGCATCGACGGGCTCGGGCCGCGCGGCAGCGGGTTCCACACGCGCGACGAGCTGATCGAGGTGGCCTCGCTCGTGCCCAAGGCGCAGGCCCTCGCGCGGTTCCTAGCGTTGCGCACGTTCGCGTAGCCGTAGCCGTAGCCGAAGCCGATGCGGAAGTTGCTGCTCCCGTTCCTGCTCCTCGCGGCGGCCGCGTGCCCCGCGCCGTCGGACGTGACGCCGCTCATCCACGTCGACCCGCGCGCTGCGGGGAGGCTCGGCTTGTTGATGGGGAAGCCGGCGGCGTCGGGCGGCGATGCGCCGGCGCGCCCCAAGGCGGCGCGCGTGCACGTGATGAAGGACGGCGAGCAGCTCGGCGGCCCCGCCGCGACGGGGCGGCCGGGGGACATCCTCCTCGAGAACGACGAGGTCGCGTTCGTCATCGACCAGCTCGCGTCGAGCACCGGCTTCGCCGAGAGCGGCGGCAACCTGCTCGACGCCGCCGACGCGCACGCGCGCAAGGACGAGCTGGGGCAGCTCTTCACGTACTTCGGCACCTTCCCGCGCCAGGGCGTCTACGACACGCTGACGAGCGGCACCGGCGAGGACGGGAGCGCGTGGGTCGAGGCGCGCGGCCGCGAGCTGCTCGAGCCGCGCGTGACGGTGACGACGCGCTACACGCTGCAGGCGCCCGACCGCGCGGTGCTCCTGCAGACGACGCTCGAGAACGGCGGGGACGCGCCCGTCACGATCCCCTCGCTCGGCGACGCGGTGCAGTGGGGCGGCGCCGAGAAGGTCGCGCCGGGCAAGGCGCGCGGGTTCAAGGGGCCGTCGAGCGGCGCGTTCGTCGGCGGCGTCGGCCGCTTCGCCAGCTACGCGCTCACGTCGACCGAGGGCGCCATCGACGGCATCAGCGGCAGCTCGTGGACGGACACGGCGCAGCGCAAGAACGTCACGCTGGACCCGCACGGCGGCACCGCGAAGTTCACGCGCGTCTTCCTCGTCGGTCCGCGGCCCGACACGTCGAGCCTCGTCGCCGAGCTCGCGATGGCCGCGGGCGAGCCGACGGGGGCGCTCGAGGTGAAGCTCGACGGCGGGACGCTCGGTACCGGTGAGGTGCTCTCGCTGATGCCCATCGGCGGCACCGAGGCGATGACGCTCGCCGCGCCGTACACGGCGCAGGTTCCGGCCGGTCGCTACGAGGTGACGATCCCCGGCGCCGGCGGCGCAAAGGGCACCGCCGACGTGAAGCGCGACACGGCGGTCGACTTGTCGCTCGAGGTCGCCTCGCGCGCGACGCTGACGCTCGGCTGCACCGGCCCGTGCAAGCTGACGGTCGAGGGCACCGGCGGAACCGCAACGCCGGACTTCGGCCCGTCGCACGCCTCGGGACCCGCGCGCAACCAGGTGACGACGCGCGGCGACGCCGTCTCGGTGCTCGTCGCGCCCGGCAGGTACCACGTGACGGCCTCGCGCGGCCCCGAGTACGCGCTCGACGCGACCGACGTCGAGCTCGCGTCCGGTGGGACGCGCGCCGTCACGCTCACGCCGAAGCGCGTGGTCGACACGGCGGGGTACATCGGGTGCGACTTCCACCAGCACACCGTGCTGGGCGCGGACTCACCGGTCGCGAAGGGCGACCGCGTCGTGTCCAACGTCGCCGAGGGCGTCGAGGTCGCCGTCGCCTCCGAGCACAACGTGATCGCCGATCTCGAGCCGCTCGTGCGCGGCATGCACCTCGAGAACGAGATGGTCGCCATCGCCGGCGACGAGCTCACGACCGACGCGAGCCGCAAGCCCTGGGGACACGCCAACGTGTGGCCCATGACCGTCGACGCCACGAAGCCGCGCGGCGGGTCTCCCGCGCTCCGCGATCGCACGGCGAAGGAGACGTTCGACTCGCTGCGCGCCTCGATGCCGGGCGACTGGGTCCTGCAGATCAATCACCCGCGCATGGGCAACATCGGGTACTTCGAGCTGCTCAAGTTCGATCCGGCGCGCGGCGTCGGCTCCGGCGACGGCTACGACCCGGGCTTCGACGCGCTC
>DATJYG010000779.1:0-14331 GCA_035499695.1 Polyangiaceae bacterium | reverse complement strand
AGGTGGTCTCGATCCGTCTCCACCGCGCGCACGTTGATGACCGGGGTGATGATGGCCAGCGCCTTCCTCAGCCTCCAGTTGTCGGCCACCGCGGGCACCTTCATCAGATCGAGCACGATGCGATCCCCGTCGGCCTCGACGATTGCCGGGGGACGCTTGGGCAGGAACTTCACCAGGTTGCCCGGCTTGCTCAGATCGAGCGCTCCGCTCTTGATGAGCGTCGCGATCGGCGCGTCGCTCTCCCCGAGGAGCGCGAGCTTCACGTCGCTCAGCTTGATGCCGATGCGCATCTGCCCCGGGCTCAGGTCGATCTCGTCCACCTTGATCGCCGCGCTCGCGCGCACCGGGGTGCCCATCGCGTCCACGGACATGGCGATGCGCAGCGCCGGCGGGGAGCTTCCGACGTCGATGTCCTTCGGGCCCTTCCTCCCGAGCTTCGCCTGCGACGACAGGTAGCGAAGCGCCGCGATGGGCACGCCGAAGCGCAGGCCCGCCGCGTTGATGACCGCCTTCACCAGCTCGTCGGGGTTCCTGCGGATGTAGTCGACGGCGGCGTTGACGAGATTGCGTGCATCGAGCATCGGGGGGAAGGGCGAGGGTAGCACACCCAGCAGCCCCTACCGTGGTCCGCCCCAGCCCTGCGGGGGGTACCCGCCGCGAGGCGGATATCCCGGATATTGCTGCTGGGGAGCTTGCTGTTGCTGCTGTCTGGCAGCCTGCTGTCCCTGCGGCACCGCCGCCCACGCCTGCGGCATCGGCACCGCGCGTCCCATCGACCGCGCCACCGCCATGCGCAGCTCCCCGAGCTCCTGCCGCAGCGGCAGGATCCAGTCGGCGCTCACCGTCTTCGTGTTGCCCCGCATCGCACGCCCCGCGTGCCACTTGCTCAGGCCCAGACGCGTCGCCGCCTTCACGAAGCGCCGCCCCGCGCTGCCTCCCCAGCCGAAGGTCGCCCGCAGCCCGCCGAAGGGCGACGTCACGAGGTTGAACTCCTCGCGCGTGATCGTGCCGAGGAGCACCTCGTCCTGCAGGTGCGCGCGGATGATGCGCCCCTTGCGCACGACGAGCCAGATGAGGATCCCGATGAACGCGAGCACGAAGAGGATCCACAGCGGCAGCATCAGCACGAAGAGGAACCCGCTGATGGTCGATGCCGTGTTCCACACGCAGTGCAGGAACATCGCGCAGCAGTAGCCGCCCAGGGGCGCCATCCACTTGAGCCACGTGCGATTCGTCTCGCGCGCGATGCCGAACCCGATGCCGGTCATCGACGTGTAGAGAGGGTGCCCCCACGGCGCGAGGACCCCGCGCACCAGGAACGTCATGGCGAGCGCGCCCCCTTGGGGGTCCGCCTTCACCGCGTTGGCGTAGTAGATGATGTTCTCTGTCGCCGCGAACCCGAGCGCCGCGAACGTCGCGTAGATGACGCCGTCGACCACGCCGTCGAACTCGCGGCGCAGGAAGTAGAAGACGCCGAGGACCGCCAGGCCCTTCATGCCCTCCTCGACGATGGGCGCCGAGATGCACGCCCCCGCGACCTCGGCGAAGTCCTTGCCGCCCAGGGCCGCGGCGCCCACCTCGACGCCGGTGTTGATGGTGCACGCGACCCCGCACGCCGCGATGGCTCCCCACGCGAGCACCAGGGCGAGCGCCCACCAGGGCTCCGGGTCGTAGCGGTCGATGAGGCGCGGGATCCAGATGTAGAGGAAGAGCATCGGCAGCGCGCAGAGCGCCCCGATGCCCATCGAGAGGTACTCGCTGCCCGGGTCGTCGGACATCAGGGGCATCACGAGGAAGAAGAAGATGAGGGCCACGAAGCCCCCGAACATCAGGAGCGAGTAGATGACCGCGCCGACGATTCGTCGGCCTTTCTCGGGATCGGGGCGGGGGAGGGCCATGGTGCAGCGAGCGCTGGGGCCCTACGCTCCGGCGGAGTGATCGACCGCTTGGCGCCGACACGCCGTCCCGAGGGGGCTCCGGCAGGGTATCAAAAGTGGCGAGATCTGCTCTTCGTGCACTGGGAGGTGCCGGAGGCGGCCCTGGGGCCCCTGGTGCCGCCGGCGCTCGCCATCGATACGTACGAGGGCAAGGCGTACGTCGGCGTCGTGGCGTTCACGATGCACGACGTGCGTCCGAGCCGGTTCCTGCCGCCCATCGCGGGCGCCGCCGGGTTCGGCGAGGTCAACGTGCGCACCTACGTGCACCACGAGGGGCGCGACCCCGGCGTCTGGTTCCTGAGCCTCGATGCCCAGAGTGTCATCGCGGTGCTCGGGGCACGCGCGTTCTTCCACCTGCCGTACTACCACGCGCGGATCGAGACGCAGCGGCAGGGAGACACCATCGCCTACCGCGCCCAGCGACACTGGGCCGGCGGCGTGCCGGCCGGCCTCACCACGCGCTACGAGGTGGGCGCGGAGACGGGCGCGTCGGAGCCGGGATCGCTCCAGCACTTCCTCGTCGAGCGTTACGCCCTCTACGCGATGACACCGCAGGGCCGCCTCCTGCAGGCGCGCGTACACCACGCGCCGTACCGCGTGCGTCACGCCCACGTGCTGGAGATGGCCGAGTCGCTCGTGCACGCCGATGGTCTCGAGCGCCCCGAAGAGCGCGCTTCGGAGCTCTGGAGCGAAGGCGTGGACGTCGAGGTCTTCGGGCTTCGCGCAGTGCGCTGAGTCTGGTCAGGTCTTGATGATCCCGTCCCAGGCGTCGGCGATCTCCTGCGCGGTCCAGACGCCGTTGGCGGTCTCCTTGAACCGCCCGGGCGTCTCGACCACCTTGAACGCGTAGACGCGCGCGCCCGCGACGGCGAGCACGTGGCCCGTCCGGTCTCCGCACAGGTCGCTCGCGAGGAAGAGCGCCGCCGGCGCGATGTGCTCGGGCGTCAGCGTGTCGACCCCCTGGAACATGGGCAGGTCCTCGGTCATGCGCGTCTTCGCGATGGGCGCGATCGCGTTGACCGTGATGCGGTGCTTCTGGAGCTCGATCGACATGGTGCGCGTGAGCCCGTAGATGCCCGCCTTCGCCGCCGAGTAGTTGGCCTGGCCGAAGTTGCCGAGCATGCCGCTCACGCTGGTCGTGTTCACCACGCGCCCGCCGCCTCCCTGGGCGACCACCTGCTTCGCGAAGACCTGCGAGCACAGGAACGTGCCCTTGAGGTGCACCGCGACCACGGCGTCCCACATGCCCTCGTCCATCTTGAGGAAGCTCTTGTCGCGGAGGATCCCGGCGTTGTTCACCAGGATGTCGACGCGCCCGTACGCGTCGACCGCGGCCTTCACGAGCGACGCCGCCCCCTCGGCCGTCGCCACGTTGTCGGTATTGGCCGTCGCCGCGCCGCCCTCTCTCTGTATCTCCTGCGTCACCTGCTGCGCGGGACCGGTGTCCTTGCCGCTGCCGTCGCGCGGACCCCCCAGGTCGTTGACGACGACCTTCGCCCCTTCCTTGGCGAGAAGGCGCGCGTGCGCCCTGCCGATCCCGCCGCCCGCCCCCGTGACGATTGCCACCTTGCCGTCGAGAAGTCCCATGCGCGTGTGGCTGCCCATGTAGCGGCAGCCGGGCGCATCGTAAAGGCGCGATCTGCCTGAGGGGGCCGGACCCGGGCGAAAACGTCGTGTACGATGTCGAATGCCGAGGTCGCTGAGGAACCCCAATTTTCAGACCCGCCGGCCCCCATGACCGACGACTCCAAGCAGACGCAAAGGCTGCCGATGATGACGTCGGATCCGCCGTCCTCCAAGGGGAGGATCGCGGCGCCGACGTCGTCGTCCGCGCCACCGTCCCGACCGAGTCTCGATCCGGAGTGGCTGGACGAGGAATCGAGCACCCGGGACACCGACTCGGCCATCCTCATCGCCCCCATCGCGCCCCAGCACAGGACCCGGGCGGTGCTCACGGTGGTCAGTGGCCCCAGCACGGGGCGCGTCTTCGTCATCGAGGGCGACGTGACGCTCGGCCGCGGGCGCGACTGCGCGCTGCGCATCGACGATCCCGGCGCGAGCCGCGAGCACGCGCGGATCACGGTCACGGTCGACAGCCGCTACATCCTCGAGGACATCGGGTCGCTCAACGGCACCTACGTCGACGGGGGGCGCATCGAGCGCGCCGAGCTGCGGAGCGGCGACCGCATCAACCTGGGGCCCAACGTGGTCATCGCGTTCGCCATCGTCGACGCGCAGGCCGAGCGCATCGCCCACCAGATCTACGAGTCCTCGGTGCGCGACCCGCTCACGCGTGCCCACAACCGCCGCTACCTCGTCGAGCGTCTGGCGAGCGAGATCGCCTACGCGAACCGCCACAGGTCCAAGCTGGGGCTCATCCTGTTCGACCTCGATCACTTCAAGCGCGTCAACGACACCTACGGGCACCTGGCGGGAGACGACGTCCTGCGCGACGTGGCGGCCCTCGTGCAGCGCCTCATCCGCGCCGAGGACCTCTTCGCGCGCTGGGGCGGCGAGGAGTTCGTCGTCCTCGTGCGCGGGATCGAGCACGCCAACGTGGGTCGGTTCGCCGAGCGCCTCCGGTCTGCCGTCGAGCAGCTCGAGATCGCGGCGGACCAGCATCTGCTGCGCGTCACGATCAGCGCCGGGTACGCCTCGCTGGAGCAGCTGCCCAAGGAGCAGCGCACGGCCGACGACCTGCTGCGCATCTCCGACGAGCGCCTGTATCGCAGCAAGCAGGACGGTCGGAACCGCGTCACCGGCGCTTGACGCCCGCGGTGAATCGCGATTCACTCGCGACCTCTTCTCCCCGGAGGAATCCCCGATGGCTGTCGACATCAAGAAGCTCTTCAACGAGCACCTGCCCGCCGCGCTCGCGAAGAACGCCGAGGACGCCAAGACGATTGGCGCCAAGTTCCAGATGAACGTCACCGGCCCGACGGGCGGCGAGTGGTTCGTCGACGTGAGCGGCACGGGCCCGTCGTGCAAGCCGGGCACCGGCGAGGCCGACTGCACGATCAGCATCACCGACGAGGACTTCCAGAAGCTCGTCGAGAACCCCCAGGCCAACGGGATGCAGCTGTTCTTCGCGGGCAAGCTCAAGGTGAGCGGCAACCAGATGCTCGCGATGAAGCTGCAGAAGCTCTTCAGCTACCAGCCGTGAGCAAGGCCGGCGGCGCCCTCGCGGGCGTTCGCGTGCTGGATCTCACGCGCCTCCTTCCCGGCCCGTTCGCGTCGCTGGTCCTGGCGGATCTCGGCGCGCAGGTCGACAAGATCGAGGACACGGGGGCGGGCGACTACCTGCGTCTCGCGCCGCCCCTGGTGGGGGACACCTCGGGGATGTTCCTCACGCTCAACCGCAACAAGCGGAGCTGCTGCCTCGACCTGAAGAAGGAGAGCGCGCGGGCGGCGCTGCTGCGGCTGGTCGAGCGCAGCGACGTCCTGTTCGAGCAGTTCCGGCCGGGGGTGCTCGACCGGCTCGGGCTGGGCCATCAGACGCTCCTGGCCCGCAACCCGAAGCTCGTCGTCTGCGCCCTCACCGGCTACGGGCAGGACGGGCCCATGGCGGCCCGCGCGGGGCACGACATCAACTACCTGGCGCGCGCCGGGGTTCTCGGGATGCAGGGACCGGCCGATGGTCCGCCCCAGGTGCCCGGCTTCCAGCTCGCCGACATCGGCGGTGGGCTCTGGAGCGTCATCGGGATCCTCGCTGCGCTGCACGAGCGAGCGCACACCGGCAAGGGGCGCATCGTCGACGTCGCGATGGTCGAGGCCTCCATGGGCTTCGCCATCTCGGGCTACGGGCTGCTCTTCGCCGGGCAGCCGCCCGCCCGAGGGGACGAGCCGCTCACCGGGGGGATCGGCATCTACGGCACGTACGCGACCAAGGACGGCAAGCACGTGTCGCTCGGCGCGCTGGAGCCCAAGTTCTGGCTCGCCTTCTGCGCCGGCGTCGGCATCGAGGGCGACCTCTCGGGCCTGATGCCGGGGCCGCACCAGCCGGCCCTCAAGGAGAAGCTGCGCGGCATCTTCGCCTCGCGCACGCGCGCCGAGTGGGAGGCCTTCGGCCGACAGCACGATTGCTGCCTCGAGCCGGTGCTCGAGCCGGAAGAGCTTCGCTCCGACGAGCACCTGCGGGCTCGCGGTCTGTTCTTCGAGATGGACTCCCCCTGGGGCCGCATCGCCCAGCTGCGCACGCCGCTCGCCGAACGTGGGGCGACCCACGCGCCTCCCCCGAAGCGCGGAGAGCACACCGACGCCATCCTTCGCGAGGCAGGCCTGGACGACGCCGCGATCACCGCGATGCGTGCCGAGGGCGCCGCGGCCTGAAGCGCCCTAGATCTTCCGGAACTCCTCGACGAACTCCCAGTCGGCGATGAGCCCCTTGCGGAGCAGGAGCGACAGGAGCGCCGAGAAGATCGCTTCCCAGCGCGGCTCGACGCCGAGGATCTCGCTCGCGTCGGCCCCGTGGGCCACTGCACGCATCGCGCTCACCAGGTCGCGCGCCGTGAGCTGATCGCTGAATTCCTGCGCCTGCGGCCCGGAGGGGGCGGCGGCGGCGGGGGGCTCGACGTCGGGCACCGACCCCTGCTTCTTCGGCGGCGCCGGGATCGAGATGGTCGTCCCGTCGAGCAGCGTGAGCGCCACCATCCTGGGTCGGCCTTTGCGCTTGGGGAGCACGGCCTCGCGCTCCTCCGCCTGGATGTCGGGCGCCGAATCGGGGCTGTCCTGATGCCCGGAGGAGGACGGCGGCTGCACCTGCGACGCCGGGACCCTGGAGGGCGGCGGCTGCGAGTCGGCGACCTTGATGTCCGGCTTGCTCTTGGCGCGCTCGGGCAGTGGAGGGGCCGCGGAAGCTTGAGGGGTCACCACCTTGGCCACCGACGACGGGGGAGGAACGGGCACGGGTGCCGGCGGCGGCGGCGGCGGTGCCTCGCCCAGGTAATAGACGCGGATGGCCGCCCGGATGTCGCTCGGGCACGCGATCATCGGCTTCACGGGCATCGCCGCGGCCTCGGCCACCTCGTGGAGCACCGAGTCGCTCGTCGGATCGTCCATCGCGATGTAGAGCGTCTCCCCCTGCTTGCGCACGCGCCGCACGAAGATGGGGACGAGGCAGTATTTCTCGGCGATCTCGCGAGGAACCAGGTTGAGCAGCGAGCGCGAGAAGTCCACGTGGTAGAGCGACACCCAGGGGACGCTGAGCTGCCGCGAGAGCACCTGGGTGACCTGCACCTCCGTCACGAACCCGAGCTCCACGAGCAGCAGGCCGAGCTTTCGCCCGTCCTTGCGCTGCGCGAAGAGGGCCTGTTCGAGCTGCGACTGCGAGAGCACGCCGCCCTCGACGAGCAGCTCCCCGATACGCTTCGCCACGATCGCATCGTACGACAGGGGTGCGCCAGGACGCGAAATCTCGGCGTTTTCGGCCCCAGCCGGAGGCCCCCCACGGCCGCCGTCGTGTCGGCCCTGGCGGGGCGGGCAGCCGCCCTCGTCGGGCTGGCGTGTTACCCTCGTATTATCCGCCGGGAGCGGGCGGTCTTGTGATGCGACCCTGTCCTCAGTGCGCGAACCAGTGCGACGAATCGCACAAGTTCTGCCCTTCGTGCGGGTTCCCCATCGGCAAGGTCGCGGTCAATCCGGACGACCCGCTCATCGGCCGCACCCTCCCGGGCGGCTACCTCATGCTCGAGCTCGTCGGCATCGGGGGCATGGGCCGGGTCTACCGGGCCGAGCAGACCAACCTGGGGCGCACCGTCGCCGTCAAGATCATCCACCCGCACCTCGTCGGGGAGGAGAACGCCGCCGCCCGGTTCATCACCGAGTCGCGCGCGGCCAGCCGCCTGAACCACCCCAACTCGGTCGGCATCATCGACTTCGGCAAGTCGCCGGACGGGCAGCTGTATCTGGTCATGGAGTTCCTGCGCGGGCACGACCTCGCGCGCGTGACCTACGAGGAGGGGCCACTGCCCTTCCGGCGCATCGTGGACGTGCTCCGGCAGACGCTCGCGGCGCTCGCCGAAGCGCACAACGAGAACATCGTCCACCGCGACCTCAAGCCGGAGAACATCATCCTCGAGCCGGTGCGGTCGGGCGGCGACTTCGTGAAGGTCGTCGACTTCGGGCTGGCGAAGATCCGCGCCGACCAGGCGCAGCCGAGCATCACGAGCCCGGGGATCGTCTGCGGCACGCCCGAGTACATGAGCCCGGAGCAGGCGAGGGGCGATCCGCTCGACGCGCGCAGCGACCTCTACGCGGTGGGCGTCATCCTCTACCAGCTGCTCACGGGCAGGCTGCCGTTCGAGGCCGAGTCGCCGACGCAGGTGGTCCTCGCCCACCTGACGCAGCCGCCGATCGACCCGCGCACCGTGGCGCCCGACCGCCAGATCCCCAGGGAGCTGGCGGAGCTGGTGCTCAAGGCGCTCTCCAAGGAGCCCAAGGACCGGTTCCAGGACTCCGACGAGCTGTCGGCGGCGCTGGGGGCGGCGATCGGAAGCGTCGACCGCGTCTCGATGCGAGGGCCGACGCAGTCGGCGGCGCGCTGCCCCAGCTGCGGGGCGATGAACCCCATCTCGCAGAAGTACTGCGGCGAGTGCGGGCACGCGATCACCTCGACGCAGATGACGACGGTGCCTGCGCGATCGTCGGCCATCCCGCCGCCGCCGAAGCCCGATCCGCGCGCGGCGATCACCGATCGTGCGCCGCCGCCCACGTCGAAGGGCAAGGCGCGTCCCGGTCTGCCCTTCGTGGGCCGCGAGGACGATCTCGCGTGGCTGGAGTCGCGAAGGAACGAGGCTCGCTCGCTGAGCGGCGCGCGCGTCGTGGGCGACATCGGCATCGGCAAGACGCGCCTGGTGCACGAGTTCCTCGAGATCGCGTCGGCCGCCGGGGACGTGGTGGTGCAGACCGGGCCCGATCCGGCATGGGCCGAGGTCGGCTACTGGGCGCTGCGGCGGGCGATCGTGCAGCTCGCGTCGCTCCCCGCGACCGGTGGCTCTCTGCGCGACTGGGTCGCGGCGACGGCGGAGGCGAGGCGCGGGCTGGCGGACATCTTCGGCCTCCAAGACGCCGACGGCACACTGGGTAGCCGCGCGCTCTCTCCGGACGAGCGCCGCTTCGCCGCAGCCGAGGCGTTGCGGTGGGCGTTCGTGCGCGCCAGCGAGCGGGCGCGTGGGCACCGCGTGGTGCTCGCGGTGGACGATCTGCACCACGTGGACGGGGCGAGCCGCAACGCGTTCGCCGACGCGCTCGGGGACCCTCCGCTCGTGCCGGCGCTGCTCATCGCCACGTACGCGCCGCCGTTCGACCCCGGATGGCCGGCCGACGTCGCCGCCGCACGCGTGCTGACCGGCCTGCCCGCACCCGAGGTGGCGAGGGCTCTCGCGAGCTCGTCGCGGCCGAGCGCCAGCAGCGTCGTCGGAGGGCGCACCGTGGTGCCGCTCTACCTCGAGCAGCTCCTGCGCTTCGTGCGCGAGGAGTCCGGGTCGCCTCCGACGGGGCTGGCCGACGTCATCGCGATGCGCGTCGAGCGCCTGCCGGCGGAAGCGCGCCGCGTGCTGCAGGCGACGGCGGTGTGGGGCGACGACGCCGACGACCAGGTGCTCTCGCGCATGCTCGGCCAGGACGTGGACCTCGTGGAGGCGCTCGGGTTCCTGCGCAGGGCCGGGATGATCGTCGTGAACGAGGCAGGCATCCGCGCGTCGCACCCGCTGGTGCGCGAGGTCACCATCGCGACGATCCCGGCTGCCGTGCGGCGCGAGCTGCACGCGGTGGCGGCCGTCGCGTGCGACGAGCGCGATCTGCCCGTCGAGGTGCGCGCCCTGCACGAGTACTGGGGCGGCACCGCCTTCCAGGCCCTGCTGCTCCTCGAGCGGGTGAGCATCCTGTGCACTGCGCGTGGCGACCACCAGGGCGCGATCATGGCGCTCCGGCGCGCCCTCGAGCTGGCGCGGCGCGAGCTGTTCCGCGGGGAGCTCGACGATCCGATGCGCGCGGTGCTCATCTTCAGCCGCAAGCTGGGCGACGCCCTCGTGCGCAGCGGGCACCTGAGCGACGCCGAGGGCATCCTCCGCGAGGCGCTCGACGTCGCGGGGCCGAGCGGCAAGGACCGCGCGTCCCTGCTGGCGGCGCTCGCGCAGGTCGCCCACGAGCGCGATCGGCGGCAGGAGGCACGCGACTACCTGCGCGAGGCGCTCGATCTCGCCACCCGCTCCGGTGCCCACGAGCTCGTGAGCTCCCTCGAGACCTTGCGTCGCGCGATAGCCGTGTGAGCGCCGCGATGAAGCCGAAGCCTGCTGCGGCCCGGGATCCGGAGGTGCGTGTTCGCCGCATCCACCGGCGCGATCTCAACCGGGCCTGGGAGTTCCTCAAGCTCACGTTCCGCGACGTGAACCGCGAGACCGTCGAGTACCAGCGCCCGAGGACGAAGCGCCGCTTCTTCGAGGTCTACGACCTCGAGGACGTCGAGCAGTTCGTCTTCGAGACGAAGACGGCCAAGGGCGACGAGATCGTGGGGTACGCCGAATGCGCCTTCGAGGTGAGCGGCGCCGACAACTGGATCAACCTTCGCTACTTCGAGAAGCGCGAGATGCGCCCGCTCTTCGTCGAGGAGCTCGCGGTGCACCCGGCCTACCAGGGGCGGGGCGTGGGCGGCTTCATGCTCGAGCAGCTCGAGCACCTCGCGCGCGTGCGCGGCTGCACGCACCTGGTCCTCGAGGTGGCGGAGAACAACGACAAGGCCCTGCGCTTCTACCGGATGCGCAATTTCTACAAGCTCGACGCCGCCATCTTCCTCGCCAAGAAGGTGACGACCGAGAGCGAGCTCCTGCCTCCCAGGAAGCTTCGCGGACGCCGTGGCGCGGCGGCGAAACAAAACACGTGATAACTCGATCCCCCGTGCACGTCGCGCGGTGGGACCTCGACAAGACGTACCTGCGCACCGAGTTCGACACGCTGCGCGATCTGGTGAAGACCGCGCTGGAGCGGCCGGATCAGAAGCGCACGAACCCGGGGGCGTCGACGCTGCTGCGCGAGATGGTGCGCGCGGGGGTGCGCGTGCACATCCTGTCGGGCTCGCCGGAGCAGATGCGCCGCCGCCTCGAGGACAAGCTGCGACTCGACGGGATCACGTGGGACACCTTCACGCTGAAGCCGAACCTGCAGAACCTGCTGCGCCTCCGCTTCCGCGCCGTGCGCGACCAGCTCGGGTACAAGCTGCCGGCGCTCGTGGCGGCGCGGGCGAAGCTCGCCGAGGGAGGCGAGGCGGCCGGCGCGATCACCGAGACGCTCTTCGGCGACGACGCCGAGGCCGATGCGTACGTCTACTCCCTGTACGCGGACCTCGTCGCCGGGCGCGTGCCGGAGGACGTGCTCCTGAAGGTGCTCGAGCGCGGGCGCGTCTACGAGGACATCGTCGCCGAGACGATGGAGACCGCGCGCACCATCGAGCGCGCCGACGTGGTCGAGCGGATCCTCATCCACCTGGAGCAGCAGACGCCGCCGGACGACTTCCGCGCCTACGGCCCGCGCGCCGTGCCCTTCTACAACTACCTGCAGGCCGCCTTCGTGCTCCACGAGGACGGGCGACTCGGGCCCGATGGAGTGCTCCGCGTGGCGGTGGAGCTCGTCACCGAGCACCTCTTCGACGGCGACGCGCTCGCACGCAGCTACATGGAGCTCGCGCGCCGAGGGCACCTGAGGGGCACGCGCATCGACGCCGTGCAGAACGAGCTCGAGAGCTGGCTGGAGCGCGGCAACGTCCCGGCGTCCGAGGAGCTGCGCTCGATGGTGCAGCGCCTGCCCGCGATGGCCGAGGGCGCGCGAGCCGGCTGGAGGGAGCGCGATCAGCCCCTGCCCGATTACGTGGCGCTCGTGGAGGCGCACAACCCGCGCCGCCGCGGCAAGTGAGCCTCACACCCAGGCGTTGTTGAGGATCTCTCCGACGCCGCCCGCGCCGGGAACGATGTACTGGTGGTCGTCGAGACCGCGCTCCTCGTCCCAGCGAGTGCCCGGAACGGTGCGCAGGATCTCCTCGGAGCTCAGGCCGCGGTCGAGGCGCAGCGCGTAGATGCTCGTCTCGGGGTGCGCCTTGAGCACCGCGCGCAGGTACTCGGGGGTCACGATGAGGTGCAGGGTGATGCACCGTCCCGGCTTGCCCTCGAGGCGCGTCTTGTAGTGGTCCATCGCGCTGATGAGCGACGATCCCGTCGCCCCCATCGGGTCGGGGAAGAGCACGATGCGGCCCTCGACGTCGCGTCCGATCTTCGCGTCGTGCCACGTGGCGCCGGTGACGCGGCCCTGCGCGTCGGTCGCGCGCGACATGAAGAGGTGATCCTGCCGCACGCTCGCGGGATCGATGAGCTCGTTCAGCAGGTCGTACACGATCTGCGACGGCATGGTCCCCGCGCGGGCGATGCCCACGGTCACGACGCGCGTCTGCGGGGCGATGCCGAGGCTGCGCACCACGGCTTGCGGCGAGGAGGTGACCATGCGCGTCGGCACGTCGAGCCGGGACCGCGGGAACTCGGCGGCCACGACCGCGTGCGCCAGCTTCTCGTAGAGGAAGCGCACGAGCCGCCCGACCTCGGGCTGCTGCGTGTCGCGCGCGCAGAGGCGCGCGAGCTGCGTCCACGCCAGCGGGTCGTCCAGCAGGTGGACGTTGGGGCCGTAGCGGTGCTCGATCTCGGGCGGCCGGTAGCGCGACGTCGCGTAAGCCGACTCGCTCACGCTTCAGGTCCAGTGGCCGGCGCGCAGGGCGGCGGCGTCGATGATCTTCACCTTCGGGCCGAGCGCCTCGCGGAACGCGTCCTCGTCCTCGTCGTCCATGATGGCGTCGCCGAAGCCGGCGGCGATCTCCATGGCCGTCGCCACGATGCGCAGGAACTGGGCGAAGCTGGAGGCCGCCAGCGTGGGCACCCAGCGGTCCTGGCCGCTCATGGCGGTGTACACGGGGCAGTCCCCTTCGGGGTCGGGCTTGCTCGTGTCGAGGAAGTAGGGGTCCCCGAGCAGGGAGCTCTCCCCGATGACCACCCACGCGGGCTTCCAGTCCGCAGGGGGCGCGGCGCCATTTTCCCCAGGGGTCTTGACGAGATCCTGCGCCTTCACGAGCTCCTCGGCCGGAATCAGCCGGATGCGCTCGACGGGCGTGACCGTCTCGACCTTCTCGGGGTTGGCCGCCAGAAGGTAATTCCGGAAGCGCGGGGGGACGCGAAGCTGCTTCTTCAGCTCGTCCACGAGCGCCTGGGGTGCTTTGCCGAAAGTGCAGGGCAGTTTGCGCTTGGCACAGATGGCCTTCAGCGCGTCCACCGCCTCCGCGAGATCACTGTCCACGTGGGTCGCCTCACCGCGAAGATTCGAGAAAAGCTCGTACACGCTAGCATTCTTCCCCCCGAATTCGAACGGCTGATTAGAGGCTCTTCACCGCGCACGAAACCTCGAGGGCGACCGCGGTCCCGCTGCTGTGGCGGGGCCGGGGTATCTCGTCTGTCTGGCGGGGCCCTTCCCCCGCCAGAGCGCTCCCCCGGAGGGCCTCTATCGAGGTATCTACCGCCGCCCGGACGAGGGCCTGCGCCTGCGCCGGGAGGGGCTGGGTGCGCACCTCGGCGTAGACGCGGGACAGGTCCTCGTCGGGGGCGGTTATCCACAGGCTCAGGCGGACCGTGATGGCCTGGCCCGGGGTCAGACCGAACAGGTCGGGTCGCTGGGCGAGGGGGCGGCAGGTTTCGGCGGCACCCGGCCCTCCACTCGGGCCGAGGACGCGGGCAGCCCAGGCGCCGAGGTCGACGGCGCCCGGAGCGGGGGGCGCGGCCGCCGGAGGGGACTTGCACATGCTCCCCTCGAGGCGCCTGCCCCGGGGGCACGCGTCGGCGGAGGGGATGCACGCGGTGTGGTGGGACGCGACGACCAGGGCGGCGCCGGCTGGGCAGGACGGGCCCGTGCGCACCACGAGGCCCAGGGGGACGCAGGAGCCGTCGAGGTCGAGGGCCTCGTCGGCCGCGCACTCGCGAAAGACGCACGCGCCCGCCGCCGACATGCGCGCTGCGGGACCGCACCAGGCGTCGCCGACGGCGGGATCGACGCAGGCGCCGAGCAGGGGCACCGTCCCTTCGCGGCACGGTGTCAGGCCCGTGGGAGACCGCGCCGCATGGCAGCCCAGGAGGACGACGGCCATCGCCGCGGGGGCCAGCCGCATCGCCGCCCAAGGTATACGTGCTAACCCCTGGAGCGCCATGCTGCCCATCTTCGCGATCGGGACGCCTGAGGCGGAGGCGTCCCTGAGGCGCCTGGAGGGCCGCGGCGAATGGATGCACGAGAGCGTCGAGCCCGTGGTGCGCGAGATCCTCGCCGCCGTGAAGGCCGAGGGCGACGCGGCCGTGCTGCGCTACCAGGAGCGCTTCGG
>DATJYG010000778.1:0-3313 GCA_035499695.1 Polyangiaceae bacterium | reverse complement strand
TCCGCTGCTGCCGGAGCCTGTCGATGCTTGCCGCGGAGCCCCTCCCCGGGGACGCGCTCTCTTCAGTGCGCTAGGAGGCGACGCAGCGCCTCGTCGGCGAGCACGAGCGTGAAGAAGGCGACGCTGACCCACGCGTTCACGTCGAAGAAGGCCCGGTCGATCGCGGCCAGCCCACGGCGATGCACGATGGTGTGCTCGTATGCGAGCAGGACCGCGACGACGGCCACCGCGACGGCGTATGCGAGACCTCGGTGCAGCGCGAGCCCGCAGCCGACGAGGGCCGCCACCGTGACGACGTGCGCGCCGGCGCTCATCGCGAGCGCGCGGCGGCCCCCGAAGCGAGCGGGGATGGAGTGCAGGCCGGCGTCGCGGTCGAAATGCTCGTCCTGCAGCGAGTAGAGCACGTCGAACCCGAGCAGCCACGAGGCGACCGCCGCCATCAGCAGCACGATCCCGGCGCCGGGGCGCGCTCCCATCGCGAGCCACGCGCCGCCCGGCGCGAGCGCCAGGGCGACACCGAGCCACGCATGCGCGCCCCACGTGAACCGCTTGGCGTACGAGTAGCCGAGGAGCACGAGGAGCACGGCCGGCGCGAGCACCGCGGGCCACGGACCGAGCGTCGCCGCGAAGAGCAGGAAGCCGGCGCCAGAGACGACGGCCAGCAGGATCGCGTCCCGGGGGCGCACGATCCCGGCGGGGACGTGACGGCTGCGCGTGCGCGGGTTGCGTGCGTCCACGTCGCGATCGGCCCAGCGGTTGAACGCCATGGCGCTCGTGCGGGCGCACACCATGCACGCGAGCATCGCGAGGATGCGCGCCGCGCCGAGCGGCGCGTGGGGCACGGCGAGCGTGAGGACGACTGCGCTCGCGGCGAAGGGCAGCGCGAACACCGTGTGCGAGAAGGCGACGAGCGATCCGTAGGTCCGGATGCGAGCGAGCACGGTCACGAAGGGACTCCTTCCGAGGGGGAGCGACGGGCGATCCAGCGGCGCGGCGCGCGCACGTGGCGAAGCACGAAGGCGCAGGCGTCTGCGCCCGGCTCTCCGTCGATGGCGAAGAGTCCGGGACGGGCGCCCCGCGCGATGCGTCCGACGTCGTTTCGCCCGAGCGCGCGCGCTCCGGCCCACGTCGCCATGCGGAGCAACTCCTCGGCCGGAACCGTCGGGAAGCGATCCGCCAGCGCCCGCGCCTCTGCCAGCACGTCGAGCGAGGCGTTCGACGCGAGCGAGTCGGTCCCCAGCGCCGGCAGGAGGCCCGCCGCGCGCGCCGCGAGAAGCGGCGGCAGCTTCGTCTCGATGTGCAGGTTCGAGCGGGGGCAGAAGACGACCGGCGCCCCGCGCCGCACCACCAGCTCGAGCTCCTCGGGACGCGCGTCGGTGAGGTGCACGAGCAGCACGTTCGGGCCGAGGGCACCGAGATCGTCTGCCAGCGCGACGGGCGAGCGCGCCGGGCACTCGAGCAGGTCGCGACGCAGCTTGAGCCTCGACGCGTACCACTCGGCGACGGGGCCATCGCCGCTCTCGAGGAAGCGCCGCTCGGCAGCGTGCTCCGCGAGATGCAGCGAGGTGCGGGCGCCGCGCTCGCGCGCGAGCCGCAGGAGCTGCCGGACGCCCTCGGGGTGCGTCGTGTACAGCGTGTGCGGCGCGGGCGCATAGGCGAGGTCGCGGCTCGGCCATGAACCCACGCGCTCCTCGACGAAGCGGGGCATCGACTCGAGCCGGCGCATCAGAGGCTCGCGCTCGACGCCGAAGGCCTCGTGGAAGACGCACCCCACGATCCCGCGACGCGCGAGCGGTCCCACGGCGGCGAGCGAGTTCGTCACCTCCCCCACCCCGACCGTGCACGCGGCGTCCAGCTCCTCCACCGCCCGTTCGATGGCGTCCGCGTCCTCCTCCGGGGCGAGCTCGGCGCGCATGCCGATCATGTGCTCGACCCACGACACGAACCCGGAGCCGCCCGGGACGCGCCCGCGCATGGCGCTCAGCTCGACGTGCGTGTGCGCATTGACGAGCCCGGGCATCACGACTCCCCGGACCCGCTCGACCTTCGCCCCCGCGTGCCTCGGGAGCACGTCGCCCGCGGGTCCGACGTCGTGCACCTCGCCGCGCTCGTCCACGACGACGGCGCCGTCGGCGATCGTCTGCCCGTCGCCCGTGAAGACCGCGTCGGCGTGTACTGCGCGCACTTCCACGTCTCCTCAGGCGGGCGGCGTGAGCCACTCGTAGTGCACGTTGCGCCGCGTCGCCTTGAATCCGGCGGCGCGGATGCGCGACTCCATCCCGTCGGCGTTCATGCAGAAGGTCGTGCCCGCGCTCGACACCACGTTCTCCTCGAACATCACGCTCCCGAAGTCGTCCGCGCCGAAGCGCAGCGCGACCTGCCCGATCTCCGGACCCTGCGTGACCCACGAGGCGCCGACGTGATCCACGTTGTCGAGCAGGATGCGCGCGATCGCCTGCTGCCGCAAGTAGAGCAGCGTGCCGTGGTCGCCCGGCTCGATGTTCGTGCCGCGCTCGTGCTGGAAGTCCCAGCAGAAGAAGGCCGTGAAGCCTCCGGTCTCGTCCTGCAGGTCGCGGATCTTGAGCAGGTGCTCGATGCGATCGCGCGCGGTGTCCACCGTGCCGTACATCATGGTCGCGCTCGAGCGGAGACCCATGTGGTGGGCGACCCGCATGACGCCGAGCCACTCGTCGCTCGTGCACTTGGCCTTGGCGATCTTGCGACGCACGCGGTCGACGAGGATCTCGGCGCCGCCGCCGGGCACGCTGTCGAGCCCCGCCGCGTGCAGGCGCTCGAGGACGCGGCGCACGGTGATCCCTTCGAGGCGCGCGATGTGGAGGATCTCCTCCGGCGAGAGCGCGTGCAGCCCGAGTCGGAACTCGCGCTTCATCCAGCGGAAGAGGTCCTCGTACCACTCGATGCGCAGCTCGGGGTGCAGCCCGCCCTGCAGGAGGATCTGCACGCCCCCGGCGTCGACGACCTCCTGGAGCTTCTTGGCCAGCTCGTCGCGCGAGAGCACGTACGCCTCCGGATGGCCGAGCGGCCGGTAGAAGGCGCAGAAGCGGCAGCTCGTCGTGCACACGTTGGTGTAGTTCACGTTGCGGTCGACGATGTACGTGACGACGCCCTTGGGGTGCTTGCGCTTCCGGATGGCGTCGGCCGCGAGCCCGAGGTCGAAGAGCGATGCCTCCTCGCCGAGCCGCTCACCCTCGGCGGCGCTGAGCCGCTCGCCCTGCGAAGCCCGCACGAGGAGGCGGTCGATCGATTCCCTCGTCAGCGCGGTGCGGCGGTCCTCGTCGTAGAAGCGCACGCG
>DATJYG010000777.1:0-5370 GCA_035499695.1 Polyangiaceae bacterium | reverse complement strand
GGCATGGAGTGGGTGAACGCGCGCCTTCACTACTGCCAGGCGGCCCACGGCGCGGTGGACTACGACTCGTCGTGCTGGGCGTGGGAAGGCTCGAGCCACCGGTGCGATCGTGAGAGCAACGCCGCGTGGAACGCGTACCGGTCGGACTGCTCCGGGTTCGTCACGTTTGCGTGGGGGCTGCCGGCGGTGGGCGACGGCGGCTACGTGACCGGGGACTTCGCGCCCTTCAGCAACTCGTTCTCGCACACCGTCGACGGCATCAACCTGCAGCCGGGCGACGCGCTCAACAAGACGAACAACGAGCACATCATCCTGTTCAAGGAGTGGACCAACAAGGGTCACACCGCGGTGTTCATGGAGGAGCCCGGGTGCTCTTCGTCCGAGCCGTACGCGCACGAGTTCACCTCGAACGTGTCGATCAGCGGCACCGAGGTGTACGTGAGCTACGAGGGAGCGACCTTCTACGCGATCCGGTTCGACAAGGCGACGAGCGGCGGGAGCACCGGAGGGGGAAGCAGCGGCGGCGGCAGCAGCAGCGGTGGCGGCGGCGCCGCGCCCGACGCGTGCAGCAAGGGCCAGGGTTTCTGCACTGCGACCCTCCAGTGCGACAGCGGCCACTGGATCGTGCGGCAGGATGATCCCAGCGCGTGCACCACGGTCGAGGACGTCGAGGAACCGTGCAGCGTGGGCGGCGGCTACTGCACGGCGACGCTCCAGTGCGAGAACGGACACTGGGTGCCGCGAGTCGACGACCCGGCCGCTTGCACCTCCGGGCCCGGCGCCTGAACCCGGACGCGTGGAGATCTCCGGGCTAAGCTCCCGGACCCGTGAATCCGATCTTCAAGCTGATCGTGAAGCTGCAGGTGTGGCTCTATCGCTCGTCGGGCGGCAAGCGCGGCTCGATGATGCGGGGGCGGCAGCTCCTGCTGCTGACGACGACGGGCAGCAAGACGGGCAAGCAGCGCACGGTGCCACTCGTCCCCTTCCGCGAAGGGGATCAGCTCTACGTCATGGCCTCACTCGGGGGAGCCCCGGTGCATCCCGCATGGTTCAAGAACCTGCGGGCCAAGCCCGACGTCGAGGTCCAGCAGGGGGCCGACAAGTGGCGGGCGCGCGCGGAGATCGTCCCAGAGGGACCCGAGCGTGATCGCCTGTGGAAGTCGATCACCTCCGAGCTGCCCACCTTCGCCGCATACCAGGAGAAGACGACGCGGCTGATCCCGGTGGTGAAGCTCGTCCGCGCCAGCTGACAGTACATGCCTTGACAGGCATATACTTGCGTGCGTATATACTGCAGGTGTTCGAGACGTTCGCTGCCCTCGCGGAGCCCAACCGCTACCGCATCGTCGAGCTGCTGCGCACCGGCCCCCGTGCCGTGAACGAAATCGGCGAAAAGCTCCATCTCAACCAGCCGCAGGTATCCAAGCACCTGCGCGTGCTCAAGGAAGCCGGGCTGGTCGACGTGGAGCCGCGCGCGCAGCAGCGACTCTACGAGCTGCGCCCGCAACCGCTTCGCAGGATGCACGGATGGCTCGAGAGATACCGGCGCGTCTGGGAGGAGCGATTCGACCAACTGGACGAGCTCGTCGAGGAGCTGGAGGCGAAGGAGAGGAGCCATGCTGCAAGAGACAAAGGCAAGTGAGGCACGGCCGATGAACCGCACCACCGTGGAGCGCGCTTCGGAACGAGAGCTCGTCGTCACGCGCACCTTCAACGGGCGGGCACGCACCGTCTTCGAAGCGATGACCAAGCCCGAGCTCGTGAAGCGCTGGTGGGCACCCAGGTCGATCGGGGTCACCCTGTTCGAGTGCGAGGCAGACGTGCGCGTCGGAGGCAGCTACCGCTACGTCTTCGGCAAGGACCCGGCGAAGCCCATGGCCTTCTCGGGCGTGTACAAGGAGCTCGTGCCGCACACGCGCATCGTGTGCACGCAGATCTTCGAGCCGATGCGGTCGGCAGGCGAAGGGATCATCACGATCTCGCTCGAAGAGCGCGACGGCAAGACGCACATGGTCGAGCGGCAGCTTTACCCGTCGAAGGAAGTGCTCGACGGGACCCTCCAGTCCGGAATGGAGCGCGGGATGCGCGAGTCGCTGGACCAGCTCGATGCGCTCGTCGCTTCCCCGGGCTGAAACTGCGGCTGGGCTTGGCGCCGTGACGCGACGTCCCTAAGAAGAGGCGAACCATGCCGGCGATGGACTTCTGGTGTGAGCTCGCGAGCACGTACACGTATCTGACGGCGAGTCGCATCGACGCCCTCGCGGTGCGAGCGAACATCGAGGTGCGCTGGCGGCCGTTCTCGCTCGGGCCGATCTTCGCCGCTGCGGGGTGGCAGACGTCGCCGTTCAACGTGTACGCCGAGAAGGGGCGCTACATGTGGCGAGACGTGGAGCGGGAGGCCGAGCGCATCGGCCTCCCCTTCAGGAAGCCCTCGGAGTTCCCGCGCAACAGCGTGCCCGCGTCGAAGGTCGCGATGCTCGGCGTCGTGCGAGGCTGGGGTCCGCGCTTCATCCAGCGCACCATGCGCGCCGAGTTCGCCGAGGACCGCGACATCGGCAGGACCGAGGTGCTCGACGAGATCCTGGGTGAGCTCAACCTGGACGGCCCGGCGGTGCGCGACGAGGCGACGTCGGCGGAGCACAACGGCGCCCTCCGTCGCTCGACGGAGGAAGCGACGCGCCTGGGCGTCTTCGGCGCACCGACGTTCATGGTCGGCGAGGAGATGTTCTGGGGGAACGATCGCCTCGCGCACGCGCTCGAGTGGGCGATGAGGGCTCGCAGGTCGTCGTCAGCCGCCTGAGGGGGTTCGCCGTACGCGTTTCGCGATGACGTCGAAGGCGGCCATGAACCCCATCGCGCAGCCGACGCCGTAGGACACCTCGACGAAGCGGTGGAGGGCGACCAGATGCGGGGGCTCCGGGTGCGGGACGATCGTGATCATCGTCACGGCAACCGCGCACAAGCGGGCGGCAGCTTCGCAGCGGAGGATCTCGCACACGGCGATCGCGAGCATCACGCCCGCGCCGTACGCCAGGATGTTTCCGTTCCACACGGCGGCGGCCCCCCAGCCAATCAAGCTGCCGATTGCGGTCCCGAGGAAGCGCTGGAGCCCGGCCTTCAGGGTGGCGTCGCGATCGGGATAGACGACCACGACGGCCGCGAGCGGCGCCCAGTACACCTCGACGAGGCCCGGCATGTGCAGCGCGGTCGCGTAGCAGAACATGGCGACCACGGCGGCGCCGGCGCCATAGAGGAGAGCGCCTCGCGTCACCTCGCGCGCGTCGGCCATGGCCGGAGCGTAGTCGCTACTCGGAGCCGTCGCTCACGGGGACGGGGACGGCGATCCCGGCCTCGTCGAGGGCGGCCTCGAGCTGGCGCACCGTCCAGGACTGCGAGAGCGTCTGCTCGAGGAGCCGGTCGTAGAGCCGGCCGGCGCTCACGCCCGCCAGAGACACGAGATGCGACCAGGACAGGGTGCGACCGTCCGCCATGGGCCGCGAGAGCAGGATCTCGAACTCCCCGATCCGCCACCGCTGCGCGACGCGGGCGTGCCTGTAGAGGCTCGGGAGCGCCTCGCCGATGGCCGATGCCGCCGTGGCGACGGCGCTCGCCCCGTAGTGAGCAGGATGCTTCTTCAGCTCGGCGACGAGCTCGCCGATCTGATAGCGGATGCGCGCGTCGCACGGACGATGCCCGAACAGGGTCTTCAGGGCCTCGACGCGTTCACCGAGCGCGTCGGCCTCCGGGGTCCGCATGGCCGGGGCTCGCGTCGTCATCACCCGCTCGACCCAGTGCTGCATGCGGTCGCGATTGAATGGCTTGCTCATCACGCCCGCGTCGAGGTCGTAGGCCGCGTTGACGACGTCACCTTTAACGTGGCCGGTCACGACGACGGCCGGCGTGGTGGGGTAGAGGCGGCGGAACTCGGCGAGGACGTCCAGGCCCGAACCGTCGGGCAGGAACACGTCGAAGAGCGCGGCGCTCACGGCCGGGCGGTTGGCGAGCTGGCGGCGTGCGGCTGCAGCGGAAGGCGCGACGACGACATCGCCGTACGCCCGTAGCATCCGGGCGTACCAGTGCTGGGCCTGGGGCTCGTCGTCGACGGCGAAGAACAGAGGACGGGCGGCCTCCCCCATTGCTCTCCTCGTATACACCCCTGGGGACAAGCTGGGAACTGACAACGGACTGATCA
Organism: Polyangiaceae bacterium; assembly: GCA_035499695.1. GTDB lineage: Bacteria > Myxococcota_A > Polyangia > Polyangiales > Polyangiaceae > Palsa-1150. The sequence continues at coordinate 1,178 of DATJYG010000777.1, read as the reverse complement.
TCCGGCAACCTGCGTGGGTGTGGTCGCTATCTACGTGTCACCCGTTCGGCTTCAGGCGGAGCCCGGCTGCAACGTTGTATCGTAGAAGCTCGCCTCGATGAGTGCGTTCACGAAGCGGCCCGATGGCTCGGGTGGTGCGAACCCGCCGGGTCCGCAGAAACCCGAGTCGCATACGTCGTCGCCCAAGACGGGCCCGACGCAGAAGGCACCCGTGCAAGGTGCACCGGCCGTGGTCGTCTCGCGCACGATCGACGTCGGCAACAATGCGTCGAAGGCGCGGCCTGCTCCCGCACCTGCGCCGGCTCCTGCACCAGCTGCGCCGGCTCCTGCTGCGAAGCAAGCGGCGCCCGCATCGGGGACGACACGCGCGGCCTCGCCTTCGGCGACGTCGCTGTTCGCGGCTCACGCGCGCGCGGCCACCACCACGCAGAAGATGGACACGCAGAAGATCGAGCAGAAGGTGGAACCGAAGCCCCAGCCGAAGGCCGAAGCGAAGGCGGCCGAGCAGAAGCCCGAGCAGAAGGCAGATCGCCCGCCCAAGTCGGTACGACCGACCGCGCCCGAGCTCATGGCCGTCGGGCAGGGGCCGGACAGTGGCGGCGAGTCGCTCGCCGGCACGTTCGAGAAGCTCCTCGGCAACGAGGTCGACGAGAGCTTCGCGTTCGTCGCGAAAGAGGCCGGCAGCGCACCGCCCCCACCCGCGAACATCGCCGAGGCGGATCTCGCCGAAGTGCGTTCGCTCTTCGCGCAGCTCGCGGCCAATCACGTGCGCCAGGTGCGCGACTTCATGATCGACCTGCGCTGGGGCGAGGCGACCGTCGAGTGGATCAGCATCTGCTCGCCCGCGCTCAAGTCGCTGCGACGCGCCGCCGACAAGCTGGAGATCGCCGAGCTCGTGACGGCGCTCGACGTGTTCTGGCAGCACCTCACGAACACGCAGGCGAAGGCCGGCGGGCGCACGATCGAAGGCGAGCCGCGCGACACGATCCTCGCGGCCTACGAGAAGCTCGTGAGCGTGATGCCCCAGGCCTTCGCGCTCGACATGGATCGCGCGCAGCGCGAGGCGGCGATCCTGCAGTCGCTCCTCATGCAGATCCCCAACGTCAAGAAGGTCACCATCGACAAGCTGTACTCGGCGGGCCTCACGACGCTCGAGGCGATGCTGCTCGCGACGCCCG
>DATJYG010000776.1:0-14358 GCA_035499695.1 Polyangiaceae bacterium | reverse complement strand
CGAAGAGAGACCGAGCTTGACCGCGGCGTGGGTCGCCGCGATGCGCGGGGCCGGCGCGTTCCTGCCGGCGCCGATGCGCCTCGTGGACGATCCGTACGGGCTGCGCTTCGCCGGCGGGCTGCGCGCGCTGCGCGAGGAGGGGGCGCTCGCGGCCGGCGCCCGGGTGACGTCGCGCGTGTGGCTCCGCGGAAGGCTGCGCATGGCGGTGGTCCTCCAGCAGCTGCGCACCCGGTTCATCGACGAGGACGTCGAGGCCTTCGCGGCGTCGGGTGGGCGGCAGCTCGTGCTGCTCGGCGCGGGCTTCGATTGCCGGGCGTGGCGGCTGCGGGCGCTCGAGAGCGTGACGGTCTTCGAGGTGGACCACCCGGCGACGCAGGCGAAGAAGCGCGCGCTCATGGAGCGCGAGCAGGCGCGGGCGCGCGTCGTCTTCGTGCCGTGGGACTTCGAGCGCGAGCCGCTCGAGCGCCTGCGGGCGCGCCTGGGGCTCGACGGGCACGACGCGCGCGCCGCCACGATGACCATCAGCGAAGGGGTGCTGCCCTATCTGACCGACGAGGCAGTCGAGGCGACTTTCGCGGCGGTGGCGAGGTACTCGGGGCCAGGCTCGCTTTTCACGTTCACGTACTTCGACCGCGCGCTCCTGTCGGAACGCTCGGGCGACGCTCGCGGGGTGCGCATCGCCGTGCGCCTGATGGGAGAGCCCTTTCGCCACGGTTTCGACCCGGGGGCTCTCCCGCGGTGGCTCGACGAGCGCGGCTTCGTGCTCGCACGCGACGAGACGACGAACGTGCTCGCCGCGCGCATGCTTCCACCCACGTCGCTCTCGAGGTGGATCGCCGAGTCCCCACTGCTCGCTTGCCGACACTTCGCGAGTGCTAAGATTCGGACAGGATGACGACGCGAGCGCACGCCGCGGCACTCGTGCTCTGCCTTCTCTCCGCGGCCTCCGCGTGCGCCACCTCGACCGAGGCGGGCGGCGGCTACGCCGGGGACGCGAGCACCGAATCTCAGGAGCGCCCCGACACGAGCGGCGGCCCCTCGCCGGACGCCATCGTGCTCGGCGACGACGGACCGGCGCCTGCGGAGGAAGCAGGAGAAGACGCGGGCGACGACGCGCCGATCGTCGCCAAGTCGTGCACGGGGCTCTCCGACGGCACGCCGTGCGCCCCGGCTCCCGACATCTGCCACGACGCGGCCGTCTGCATGGGCGGCACGTGCGCGCCTCCTGCGGCGAAGGCCGACGGCTTCGTGTGCGGCAAGGCGCCCGACGTGTGCCACCTCGCCCCCGTGTGCAAGAGCGGCGCGTGCGCGGCGGCGGCGAACGCGCAGGACGGGACCCAGTGCGGCAACGCCCCCAACGCGTGCCACGACGCGCCCAAGTGCTCCGCCGGCAAGTGCGCCGCGGCGGCCGAGAAGGCCAACGGCTTCCAGTGGAGCGCGAGTGACGCGACGTCCATGTGCTGCGGAGGCACCGAGGCGCACTCGTCCGACGACAACAACTGCGGCGTGTGCGGAATCCAGTGCAACGCGAGCAACGGTGAGTCGTGCTCGGCGCTCGGCGGCCACTACTTCTGCCGCGGCTGCGTCGCGAGCGCCGCGTGCTGGTCGCACTGCTGCTCGACGTCCTTCTCGCCCTACTCGTGCGCCGCGAGCGACTGCGCTGGCAATTGCTCTGCGCAGTATTGCCCTGCGGGTACCCACTGCGTCTCGGGCGGCGGCACGAGCAGCGACTACTGCTCGTACTGACGCCCGAAAACGGGGAGTGCCCGCCCGGCGCGATCGATCCATCATGAGTGGATGCGAGGCGTGGGAGCGTGGAAGGCCCTCCTGGCGGCGGCGCTCGCTGCGACGCTCTGCCCGGCGTGCGGGTTCGAGAGCCTCGATGGGCTGACGGGCCGCGACGCGCAGGCGCCTCCCTCGACAAACCAGGGGGGCGACGACTCCGGGGGCGCGGACGCAGCGTCCGACAGAGCGGATGATGCCGACGCCGACGCCGCCGTCGACGCGGTCGGGAGCGACGGCCCTTCGGGCGACACGAGCGCGCCGAAGGACGGCGCGAGCGTGGACACCGGCGGCGACGCGCCGGCAGCGGTCATCGCCCACGTCCAGAACGTCGTGCAGCTCGCAAGCGGGAATACGCTGACGGTCACGTTCGGTCAGGGGGTCGCCCCAGGCGACCTGCTCGTCGGCGTGTTCCACGGCGAGGGGACCGTGACGGTCTCGGACAACCGGAACGGCGCCTGGACCCAGGTGGCCAGCCAGGGCACCGACTACCTCTTCTACGCGGAGAACACCGCGCCGGGACACATCGCCATCACGGTGGCGGCGAGCACCCAGGGCTCGCTGCGGCTAGACGCCGACGAGTTCTCGGGCGTCGCCACCGCCTCGGCTCTCCACGCACAGTCGACCGGATCGAGCACGGGCACGACGTGGAGCGCGGGGATGACGTCGCCCATTCCGGTCGGGGAGCTCGTCTACGCGTGGGCGGGGACCTCGGACAGCGTCGTCTTCACCGCAGGCACGACCAACGGTGTTCCGATGACCATCGGGGGCCAGTCGACGTCGAGCGCCGAGGGGACGATCTTCACCGAGTACGCGCTGTCGTCGGCGGCGGGCGCGCAGGACTCGGGCGCGACGGTCGCTCCCGCCACGATGAAGAACCTGAACGGCGGACAGGTGACGTTCCGACCGTGACCACGGTGACGGCACGGCACGCGCTCGTCACGGCGACGTTGGTCTTCGCGGCGTGCACGCCGCAGGCGCCGGCGACTCGGTCCGCCATGGCGACGGCGGCTCCGTCGTCCAGGGCGCCGCCACCGGCAGCGCCGGCACCCACGTTCGCCTCGTGGGACGGCCTCTACGTCATCACCGACACCGACGCGGGCGGCCGGTCGACGGCGTGGGTGCGCACCCTCACGACGGGCGTGTCGCTCGCGTTCGGCCCCTTCGTCGTGACGGCGTCGGGCGTCCCGGGCCCCGCGGGGCTGCGCACGACGATCACCGACGACGGCGGGACGCACGCGCTGACCCTCGCCCCGCCCGCGCAGGCGGGCGCGCCGTGGCGCCTCGTGTTCGACGGCGCCTCCATCGGCTTCGAGCTGCACGTCGGCGAGCTCGAAGCGCGCGTCCGGGAGCATCTCATCGAGGGCCAGCGCTTCACTCGCATCGACCAGAGCAAGCTCGCGGCGACCGGTCCGATCGATGCCGCGAAGACGAACGACGTCCTCGTCGTGCTCCCGCGCGGCCTCGTCCGCGTGGAGCTACCCGACTCACCCCGCGCCGCCCCGTGCTTCGTCGACGCGCTCGTGCCGATGACGACCGACGCGGGCGCGCCGTTCGCCTCTCCGCTCCCTGCAGCGGGCGCTCTCGGTGTCGTCCGGTACGCGATGCCGAAGGTGACGGGAAACTGCGCCGACGTGGATCCCGATGCGCAGGCCCACGGCAACGACGGCGGCGCCTTCTTCTTCGCTACGCGCGACGGCCGCGTGCCTGGCCTGCTCATGGCCGGCTACATGTACGCCGAGCTCTTCGTCGCCCCCGACTGCACGCGCGGCGACCTCGCCACGATGACGCGCGCTGCCCAGGAAGCGCTGGAGCGCCAGGCGGAGTGACGCGCGCGAACCGTGCGGGTCATGGCTCGATCCGCACGGAGCATCGACTGACCCGGGCGGATGGGGCGGCGAACGGACCGGATCGGCCGGCGAGTGTGCCGGTACGTGCCGCGGGCGACGCAGGATGTGCTGCCACCCGTCCGCGCACCGAGTGATTCCGCGCGCTTACGAGTGGCCCAGGGGATGCTGAGAGCACCGCTCGGAGGGTTTCTCTCATGCGGCTTCACGTCCTTCTCGGCGCTCTCGGTCTCGGCGTCCTCTCGATCGCGGCGCTCGCGAAGCCGGCGCAAGCCTGCGGCGGCTGCTTCCAGCCGCCCTCGCAGAGCGGGGACGTCATCACCGACGAGAAGATGATCTTCCGCGTCACCCCGCAGGCGACGACGCTCTATGACGAGATCGAGTACAGCGGCAGCCCGCAGTCCTTCGGGTGGGTGCTGCCGATCCGCGGGCAAGTCACGGTCGGCCTCAGCTCGGACGCGATGTTCCAGGCCTTCGAGCAGGCGACGGCAACGACGATCGTGGCGCCGTATCTCGCGCCGTGTCCGTCGTGCGGGTGCGCGGGCGGCGCCTTCGGTGGCAGCAGCGGCAGCGGCAGCGGCGGCGGCGAGGCGGACGCGGGCGGCGTGACCGTGATCAGCCAGCAGACCGTCGGGCCGTACGACACGGTGCAGCTGCAGTCGACCGACCCGAACGCGCTCAACAACTGGCTCGCCGCCAACGGGTACGTCGTCCCCACCGGGTTCCAGTCGGTCATCGGCCAGTACGTGTCCGAGGGCTTCGACTTCCTCGCGCTCAAGCTCGCCCCCGGTCAGGGCGTCTCGGCCATGCGCCCCGTGCGCGTGACGACGCCGGGCGCCGGGCTCTCACTGCCGCTGCGCATGGTCGCCGCCGGCACGGGCGCCACGGTGGGCGTGACGCTCTGGATCGTCGCCGACGGGCGCTACGAGCCTGCGAACATGAAGAGCTTCACCATCGACCCGGCGACGCTCGTGTGGGACTGGAACACCAACGAGAGCAACTACACGACGCTGCGGCAGGCCCAGGAGCAGGCGCTCAACTTCTCCGCGTGGCAGATCGAGAGCTCCATCCAGATCTCGCCGTACCAGGTCGAGGGGCCGATCCTCTCGCAGTCGGCCGACACGAACTACCTCCCCACCGGCGACGCCGACGCGGGCGGCGACGCCGGCGGCCAGACGGCCGACGAGGTCCAGCAGCAGGACCTGATGACCATGTTCCCCGACGGGCAGTCGGAGGTGTGGGTGACGCGCATGCGCTCGGACCTCGCGCACGCCGCGCTGGCGAACGACCTCGTCGTGCAGGCGTCGGCGGATCAGACGCAGCTGTCGAACACCTACCAGGTGCAGATGTCGATCAACGCGCCCTCGTGCCCGCCCACGCCGCCCAATTGCGAACAGTGCGGCGGCAGCAGCAGCGGCAGCTCCGGGGCCATCGGCTCGTCGAGCGGCGCCTCGCCTCCGTTCCTCTTCGGCGGCACGGGCGGGAGCAACTCAAACTCGGGCGGCTCTGGCTGCGCCGCCGCGCCCGAGCAGGGCGGCAAGGGCGGCGGTACGAACATCGAGCTCGTCCTCGCCGGGATCGTCGCGGCATCGATCCTCGTGAAGCGAGGTCGACGTCGGTCCTAGTGTGCCGCCTCGTGCCGACCGCTGACTCGGAGGGTATGGGCAGGCGTCCGCGCGCCAAGTGATTCCGAAGGCTTACGCGTGGCCCGGGGCATGCTCCCAGCACTGCTCCGGAGGGTTCTTCCCATGCGGCTCCATGTACTCCTGGGTGCTCTCGGGCTCGGCGTCCTGTCGATCGCTGCGCTCGCCAAGCCGGCGCAGGCGTGCGGAGGGTGCTTCCAGCCGCCCTCGCAGAGCGGGGACGTCATCACCGACGAGAAGATGATCTTCCGCGTCTCGCCGCAGTCGACGACGCTCTACGATGAGATCGAGTACAGCGGGAACCCCGCCTCGTTCGGCTGGGTGCTGCCGATCCATGGGCAGGTGACCGTGGGCCTCAGCTCCGACCTGCTGTTCCAGTCGCTCGAAGCGGCCACGGCGACCACCATCCAGGCGCCCTACATCCCGCCCTGCTCGTGCGGGTGCGGCGGGCAGACCTACGGCGCCCCGACGGCAAACGGCGCCGCCGGCGGCGGCAGCTCGAGCGGCGGCGGCGTCAACGTGATCAGCCAGCAGACCGTGGGGCCGTACGACACGGTGCAGCTGCAGTCGACCGATCCGAACGCGCTCAACAACTGGCTCGCCGCCAACGGCTACGTCGTGCCGAGCGGGTTCCAGCCGGTCATCGCGGCGTACGTCAAGGAGGGCTTCGACTTCCTCGCCCTCAAGCTCGCCCCCGGTCAGGGCGTCGCCGCGATGCGCCCCGTGCGCGTCACGACGCCGGGCGCGGGGCTCTCGCTCCCGCTGCGCATGGTCGCCGCAGGCACGGGCGCTACGGTGGGCGTGACGGTCTGGGTGATGGCCGACGGCCGGTACGAGCCGGCCAACATGAAGAGCTTCACCATCGACCCGTCCGAGATCACCTGGGACTTCTCGACCAGCACGAGCAACTACGCGCAGATCCGCCAGCAGAAGGAGCAGCAGCTGAACTTCGCGGCGTGGCAGATCGAGAGCTCGATCCAGATCTCGCCGTACCAGGTCGAGGGGCCTGTGATGTCGCAATCGGCCGAGGACAACTACCCGGTCGACGGCGACGCGGGCGCGGGCGGCTCTCAGCAAGCGCAGCAAGCGGACCTCACGACCATGTTCCCCGACGGGGAGTCGACGGACGTGTGGGTGACCCGCATGCGCTCCGATCTCTCGCACGCGGCGCTCGCGACCGACCTGTTCGTGCAGGCGTCGTCCGACCAGACCCAGATGTCGAACGTCTACCAGGTGACCAAGTCGGTCAACGCGCCCTCTTGCCAGGCGACGTACTGCGGTTGCAACCCCGAGCCGGGTCCCGTCGCTGGTGGCGGCGGCTGGCTCTTCGGTGCACCCACGGGCACCGGCGGCAGCACCAACAACTCCGGATGCGCCGCAGCGCCCGAGGCGCGCGAAGAGGGCCGCAGCACGTGGCTCGACCTGGCGCTCGTGGGCGTCGTCGTCGGCGGCTCGATCGTGGGCAAGCGCGTGCGCCGTCGGCGCTCGTCATAGCCCGAGGTCGAGCCGCGTCACGGCGGCGTCGCCGCCCGTGAGCTCCTCGTAGCGCGCGAGGTTGCCCATGACTCGGGCGACGTAACCGCGCGTCTCGCCAAAGGGGATGCGCGCGACGAACGTGTCGAGCTGCATTCCCGGCGCGCGCGAGAGCCAGCGCTGCACCGGATCGGCGCCGGCGTTGTACGCGGCGACCGCGAGCGGCACGCTGCCGTGGAAGCGGTCGAGCAGCTGGTGCAGGTAGCGTGCGGCGACGGCGATGGCGTAGGGTGCGCTCGTGAGGCGCGCGTCGTCGTGCGCGAGCGAGAGCTCCTCGGCGATGGGGCGCGCCGTCTCGGGGAGGAGCTGCATGAGGCCCACCGCGCGCGCCGGGGAGATCGCGTCGGGGTCGAAGCCGCTCTCCTGGCGCATCACGGCCCAGAGCAGCCCGGGCGGGAGCTTCTCGTCGCGCTCGGCGGCGGCGACCACGTCGGCGTACGGCCGCGGGAAGGCGCACTGCCATGCCCAGCGCGTGCGCGGACCAGGGGCGGTCGCGAGCAGCGCCGAGGGGAGCGACTGGCCGATCTGGAACTCGCGGTGCGCGACGCCGAGCTGGCCGTACGCCGCGCAGAGCGCCTCGGGCGCGCGCGCGCCGGAGCCAGCGGTGACTGCGGACTCCCGGTCGCGCAAGGCGTCCTCGGCGTCCGAGTCGAGGCCGAGCGCGTGCAGCGTGTCGGCAGGGGCAGGAAGGGGCGGCGCGAGCGGCGGCGAGTCGGCGCCGGCGGCCGAAGGCGACATGGCCGGCTCGATCGCCGGCGGCAGCGGCGCGCCCGCCTCGGCGAGACGCGCGCGCGCGAGGAGCCCCGGCCAGGTGAGCGGGCGTGTGCGCGCGAGATCGGTCCAGCGCGCGAGCGCATGCGTGCGGTCGCCGTCGCGCAGCGAGGCGAGCGCCGCCAGCTCCGCCGCAGTCCCGGCGGCGAGCGATTCGCCCTCGTCGTCCGAGAGCCGCTCGAGCGTCACGCGAGCCTGGCGCGTGTCGTGACCGTCGCCGTCGAGCAGGGCACAGAGCGCGCCGTCGCGGCGGGCTTCGGGGGCCTCTTCGCCCTTGGGGTGGTCGTGCAGGTAAGCGGCGAAGCCCCGGGCGCAATCGCGCCAGTCGCCGTGGAGCATGCGCAGGTACGGGACGAAATAGGCGGCGCTGACGGCCCACTTCGAGCCGGAGAAGGTGCGGCCGACGTCCTCGTAGCCGCGGATGGCCTCCTCGTCGCGGTCGGCTCGCGAGAGGGCGCGTGCGGCGAGGAACGCGTTCTCGGCGGCGTCGGGTCCGCCTGCGCCAGCGGCCTCGGTGAGGATCTTGGCGGCCTCGCTCCAGCGACCGCGCGCCTTGTAGAGCGCGATGCCGCGCGCACGGGCGCGGTCGCGGTTCGACACGGTGGAGGCGTCCGGCGCGCCTGCCGAGAGATCCACAGCGTGAATCGCGTCGTCGGCGCGTCCGGCGTCCGAGAGCAGCTTGGCGCGCAGGAGCAGCTCCTTTGCGGAAAGCGGGTGCGCCGGGTCCACGCGCGCGAGCGTCGCGAGCGCATCGGCCGCTGCCGGGAGGTCGGCGCCCTGCACCGCGAGCCAGCGGGCGTCGGAGCGCTCGCCGTCGCCGACCGGATCGGCGATGCGGACACGAATCGCGCGCGCCTCGGCCTCCTGCGCGCGCGTCCGGTGCTCCATCGAGAGAACGCGGTCGGCGCACGCGCGCGCCCGCTTCGGATCCTTGGCGCGCTCGAACGCGCGCGCAGCCTGCAGCTGCGCCCCCGGCGTCACGCGCGCCGCGAACCATACCCCCGCGTCGGCGAACGGGCCGACCGAGAGCATCGCCTCGGCGCGCCGGTGGCCGATGTCCTCGGCGAGCAGGGGCAGCGACGCTTCGAGCCCGTCGAGCAGCGGCACCGCGGCCGCCGCATCGTCGCGCGCGAGGGCGACGCGGGCGCGGACGTACCGGATCTCGGGCCGGCCGCGATCGGGCTCGGCGAGCCCCTCGAGCGAGCGCCACGCCGCGTCCCATCGCTCCTCGCGCACGAGCGTCGGCCACGGCGCCGACGGGCCGGGCGCGGCGTCGGCCGTGTCGCTCGTGGCCGAAACGGGGGGCGACGCGTCCGGAGCCATCGCCTCCGCCGTCGCCGTCGCGACCGCCGGCGCCCGATGGCACGCGGCCACCAGGAGCAGGAGCGCGCAGGCGTCACGTCCAAACATCGAACCCTCCGCCGCCTCTCCAGTCGAACGCGCGGGTGACCCCCGTTGCATCCGTGCCGTCGACGACGCGTGCGAGACGCGGGATGCACAGGGCGTCGACGTGCGCCCCGCGCTCGATGCCCACCCATCGCCGCTTCATCTTGTGCGCGACGGCGGCGGTCGTGCCGCTGCCGAGAAACGGGTCGAGCACCCAGTCACCCGGGTCGGTCGACATCGCGATGACGCGCGCGAGCAAGCGCTCGGGCTTCTTGTTGCGGATGAAGCGTGCTCCGCCCTCGCGCGCGATGCCCTGGAAGGGCACGTCGTCCCACACGTTGGTGAGCGGCTCGACGAGGCGCGCGCGGCCGTCCTCGACGACCACCTTGTCGGCGAGGAAGAGCACTCGGTTGCCGCCGCGCAGCACGAGGTCCTTTCGCCCCGGGCGGCGCAGTCGCAGCACACGCTCCGGCTCGCGCCGCGACCGATCGATGAGCGCCCGCGCCTTCGTGCTCACCGCCTCGTACCGCGGCTGGGCGAAGCGCACGACGTTGGCTGCGTGCTCGATCGCCCACGCTTCCACGTCGGCGCGCGTGGCGCCGGCGTCGCCGAGCGCCCGCCGGGCGCGCGCGGCGAGCGGCTCGAAGCGCCAGCGGGCGCACGGGTCGTCGGGGTTCTCGAGCCACGTCCCGTAGGCGCGGTCGTAGCCGCGCCGCTCGCGCACGAGCTGGTTGCACCGCCAGCGCGCGCGGTCCCGTGCGTAGACAAGGAGATAGTCGGCGACGTTGACCGGCCCGCGGTTGATCGTCTTGTGCCCGGTGGCCGCGCTGCGCACCACGGTGATCGTCGAGACGCGCTGCGCGCGGCCGAGGACCTCGTCCATCAGGAGCTGCAGCGCGCCCAGCTCGGTGTCGTCAATCTCGACGAACATCGCGCCGTCGTCGGCGAGCAGCTCGCGCGCCGCCTCGATGCGCTCGCGCATCATCGCGCGCCACGCCTCCGGCGACAGCGCGTCGTCGTACTCGGCGAAACGTCGCCCCGAGTTGAACGGCGGGTCGAGGTACACGCAGCGGAAGCGTCGGCCGAACCCTGCGCGCGCCAGCCGCCCCATCGCCTCGAGGTTCTCGCCGTGCACCAGGACGTTGCCCGCGCGCGCCTCGCCGCAGGAGCGCGACGCGTCGCGCGTGAAGGTTCGAGGGACCGGGGCGGCGACCATCGCTGCGGCCCGAGGCTACGTCGGCTGGCCCAGACGCGCGAGGAGGGCGCGAGCGCGGTCGCGCTCGGCCTCCAGCGGGTCGGCCGCGGAGGCGCTGGCGCGGTACGGCTCGACGGGCGTGGTCGCCGGAACCGCCAGCCGGAGGACCCGCTTGCACGCGCTGCGCGCGCCGTCGTCGTCGCCCATTCGCGCGCGGAGCTCCGCGAGCACGACGAGAACCGGGGCGGCAGCCGGGTGCGATCCGCCGACGATCGCGTCGTAGTCGATGGCGGCCTGCTCGAGCTCGCGGCGCGCCTCCTCCTCGTGCCCGTCGCGCACCAGGGCCTCCCCGAGAAGCCCGCGGTAGAAGGCCTCGGCGAACTCGCCGGACGACACGCGGGTGACGACGCTCAGGGCCGCGCGCAAGCACTGGCCGGCGCGCCGCGCATCGCCGGCGTGCAAGAGCTTGAGCCCGAGGCGCGCGAGCTTGCCGACGTCGCGCTCCTTCAGGAGCTCGCTCGGGACGCGGGAGTACGCGTCGGCCGCCCGCGCCTCGTCCCCCTTCTGCGCCGCGCGCACGACCACTGTCCTCTCGATGGCGGCGCGCACGTGCCGGCTGCTGCGCCCCTCGCGGCGGGCGCGGTCGAGGAGCGTCTGCGCCCGCGCCTCGTCCTTGCGCGACGCCCAGTAAATCGACGCTCCGACGAACACGAGGGCGAGGTCCGGATGCGGGAGCGGCTTCTGGGCATCCGCGATGGCGAACGCTCGCTCGACGAGCGGCTGCGCGTCGTCGAGCCGGTTCTGTCCGACGAGCGAGAGGGCCAGCGCGTTCATGTGGAGCGACGTTCGCCAGTGGTCGGCGCCGAAGCGCCCCCGCGCCATCTCGAGCGTCTCGCGGAACTTCGCCTCCGCCTCGGCGAACCGCCCTTCGGCGAGCAGAGCGTTCCCGATGCGCCAGGGCACGAGGATCCTGCGCTGCTTCAGCAGGGGCCACCCGATCACCGAGGCCGGCCCGAGGAGGCCGATGAGCACGACGACCGTGGCTTCCACGTCCATGCCGCCCGTGCATGGTACCCTCGCCTTACATGATCTCGCGAACGCTGGCTCCGGCCCTGGTCCTCGCCGTCTGCCCGATGGTCATCGCGTGCAACCTGCTCGACAAATCGAGCGCCGACGCCGCGCCCAGCGCGTCGGCGGCCGCCTCGAGCGCACCGGCCGCGCCGACGGCTCCGCCGCCCGCGACGACGACGACGAACGCGTCGCCCACGCCGACCCCACCCGGACCGCACCCGGCGCCGCCTCACGGCGACGGCGGCGCGTCGCCGACTCCGCCGTTCCCCATTCCGTCGAACATCCCGATCCCGTCGAACCTGCCGCCCATCCCGAGCAACCTGCACATTCCGAGCTCCATTCCGAGCAACTGGCCGCCGCCGCACTAGGCTCCACACTCGATGACGGCCGTCGCACCCGCCGCCGGGACCCGCCTTCCGCGAAGCTTCGGGCGTTATCTGCTCTTCGACTTCGTCGGCAAGGGAGGGATGGCCGAGATCTACCTCGCGCGGCAGAAGACGGACCTCGGCGCGACGCGGCTCTGCGTCGTGAAGCAGATCCTGCCGGCGCTCACGGGCGACTCGCAGTTCAGCGACATGCTCGTGCACGAGGCGAAGCTCGCCGCGCGGCTCAACCACGCGAACGTGGTGCAAGTGTTCGACCTCGGCCGCGCCGACGAGCGGCTCTTCATCGCCATGGAGTACGTCGAGGGGTTCGACCTGAACGACCTGCTCAAGCGCTGCTCGCGCGCGAAGGTGCCGATGCCCTTCGAGCTCGCGGTGCACGTGCTGCGCGAGGCGCTGCGGGGGCTCGACTACGCGCACCGCCGCGCCGACGACGCGGGGGCGCACTTCGGCATCGTGCACCGCGACGTGTCGCCGTCGAACCTGCTGCTCTCCTTCGAGGGCGAAGTGAAGGTGTGCGACTTCGGCATCGCCCACGCGAACGACAGGCTCTTCACCTCGGGCGCGCACGAGATGGAGGAGGCGTTGCGCGGCAAGGCCGGGTACATGAGCCCCGAGCACGCGCGCGGCGAGGGCCTCGACGCGCGCGCCGACGTCTTCGCGGCGGGCATCATCCTGTGGGAGCTCGCTGCGGGGCGCCGCCTGTACAAGATCGACGAGGGACGAGGCTCGCTGATCGAGCAGGCACGCACCGCGGCGATTCCCGAGCTGCCGAAGCGGGGGCTGCCGGAGGAGGCGCAGCTGCAGACCATCGTCAGCAAGGCGCTGTCGAAGGACAAGGAAGCGCGCTACCAGTCCGCCGGCGCCATGCTGCGCGACCTCGAAGGCTACGCGGCGAGCGCGCGCCTCATGACGAGCCCCCTGCAGCTCGGGGACTGGCTCGAGCGGACGTTCGGGGAGGAGATCCTCGAGAAGCGGCGCGCGCGAGAGCGTGCGGCGGCGGCGCTGGAGCGCGGCGCGCCGGTCGTCGTGCAGCCGATCGCTCCGGAGGTCGTCGCGGCGCCCGCGCCCACCCCCGCGCCGGCGCCGGCGGCGCCATCGGCCTCGGGCCCGCTGGCACTCGGCACGGTGGACCTCGGGCCGCCTTCGTCGCAGACGAAGGCGCCGCTCGCGAAGCAGCAAGGGGGGAAGGCGGGGAAGGTGGTCTGGGCTGCAGCGCTGGTCGTGCTGCTCGTCCTCGTGGCGGCCGCCGTCCTGATGCTCGCGAGGAACTGAGCCGTGCTCCTCGCCGACGTCGCGGTTCCCGTTCCCGTCGCGCGCGTGTTCTCGTACGCGGTGCCGCAGGAGCTCGCCGCGGGCGTGCGCGTGGGGGCGCGCGTCGTGTGCCCCTTCGGCGCGAGACGCATGGTGGGCGTCGTGCTCGCGACGCGCGAGGGGGAGCCGCCGGGACGCGTGAAGTCGCTGGCCCGCGTGCTCGACACGGAGCCTGCGCTGCCCGAGGACCTGCTGGCGTTCCTGCGCGATCTGGCGGCGTACTACTTCGCGCCCATCGGCGAGGTCGTGCGGCTCGCGCTGCCGCCGATCGATCGCGAGGCGGCGCGCGAGGTGGCGGCGCCGTCGCTCTTCGGCGAGGCCGGGGGCGTGGGCGCGCGACGGGTGCAATGGGTCGCGCCAACGCCGAGCGTGGAGGACGCGGGCGCGGTGCGCGGACAGGCCGCGGCCATCCTCGCCGCGTTGCGTGCGTCGGGCGCGACGCCGCTCGCGCGCCTCGAGGAGCGCTGGGGCAACGCCCGCGCCGCGGTGAAGCGCCTGGCCGAGACGGGGCTCGTGCTCGTCGAGGAGCGAGAGGCGCCGGCCGACCCGTTCTTCGCCGAGCCCTCGGCGCGGGACGAGCCGCGCGATCCCACGGCGGCGCAGGCCGCCGCGATCGAGGCGATCGCCGGGGCCATCGGCGACGGCCGCGGCGGGACCTTCCTGCTCCACGGCGTCACCGGCAGCGGCAAGACCGAGGTGTACCTGCGCGCCATCGCCGCGGCGCGCGCCGCCGGACGCGGCTCGGTCGTGCTCGTGCCCGAAATCGCGCTCACGCCGCAGCTCGTCGCCCGCTTCCGCGCCCGCTTCGGCGACGACGTCGCGGTCCTGCACTCGGCGCTCACGCCTCGCGAGCGCCTCGAGATGTGGCGCCGGCTGCGCAGCGGCGCCGTCGACGTGGCCATCGGCGCCCGGAGCGCCCTCTTCGCGCCGGTTCGCTCGCTCGGGCTCGTCGTCGTCGACGAAGAGCACGATTCGAGCTTCAAGCAGGAGGAGGGCGTCCGCTACCACGCGCGCGACATGGCCATCCTGCGCGCGCACCGCGTCGGCGGTGTGTGCGTGCTGGGGAGCGCCACCCCGTCGCTCGAGAGCGAGCACCTCGCTCGCTCGGGGCGCGCGACCAAGCTCCGCCTGCCCGACCGCGCGCGCGCGCAGCCGATGCCGCGCGTGGAGCTCGTCGACCTGCGCCGCGTCGGCCCCGGCCCCACCGGCGACCGGCGCCTCAGCATCCCGCTCCACCGCGCCATCGAGGAGACGCTGCGCGCGCGCGAGCAGACGATCCTCTTCCTCAATCGCCGCGGGTTCGCGCCCAGTGTGCGGTGCGCATCGTGCGGGCGGCTCGCGACGTGCGACTCGTGCTCGGTCGCGCTCACGTTCCACAAGGGCGCCTCCGCCGTGCGCTGTCACTACTGCGACTACGAGGCGCCGCTCGGCGC
>DATJYG010000775.1:0-29795 GCA_035499695.1 Polyangiaceae bacterium | reverse complement strand
GCCCGTCGGCTGGCCCGCGTCGTCTGCACCCGAGTCACCCGCGCACGCGCACCAGTCGGGGGCGCAGCAGCCCTCGATGCACTGGTCGCAGCCCATCGCGCCGGTGTCCGGCGGCGGAATCAGGGCACCCGCTTCGCCGCCGCAGGAGAACGCGCCGTCGAGCGGCACGTCGCAGCTGCCGGCCTCGCCACCCGAGCTGGAGCCCGAGCCGCTGCTGCTGCCCGAGCTGCTGCCCGAGCTGGAGCTCGAATCATCGCCACCACCGGAGCTCGAGCCGCTCGAGCTGCTCGAGTCGTCGCTCGCCTCTGCACTACCGCTGCTGCTACCCGACCCCGAGTTCGAGGAAGAGGAGCAAGCGTTCGTGCCCATCGTTCCGATGCCGCCGATCGCCAACAGACACACGCAAAAAGCCAGCTTCTTCATGTCTCACCAATCTCCCCGTTTAGGCGGTCACCGACTCGGTGCCGCAAGCTTCCAACCCGTGTTCATGGCACGCGATGGTGCCGCCCAGAGCAATCACCAGGATACGGAACTCTCCAGTCATGGTCAAATGCGTCATGCGCTCGGTCATGTCGTTTTTTGAGCCCATGATCTTCGTGTCGTGCGCGAGTTAATGAAGTGCGGGACCGTGATCCCGGTGCCATGGTCACCGGGGGCCACGACCCCGCACCGAACCCGGCGTGAGGCGAGTAGCTCGGAGGACGGACGGAGCGCACGGCGCCCGCATTCAAATCGGTGACGCTCTCGCCGGCCTGGACGCTGAGATGACCAGGGGCCTTGCCGCCCCCTTGATGCAGTCAGCATGCAGTCAGCATGCAGTCGGCATGCAGTCGGCATGCAAGTCGGCACCGCGTGACCTACGCTTAGGCATCCCGACACCATGAAGCGCGACCGCCCCTATTTCCTCTGGGATCTCGACGTGAGCGACGCGGAGCTTCGCGCGCGACTCGAGGCCGCCGATGCCGACACGCGGGCCCAGTGGCAGGCGCGCGTCATGCGGGAGGCGCGCTACGAGGACGTGTGGTCCTACCTGACGGTCAACCGCATCGTGCGAGATTGGGAGCACATCAGGCTGCACCTCGGCAGGCGTCGTGCCTTCTGGGAATACCTGCTCCGCGGGTGGCGCAACGATGGCCTCCTCCCCGCCGCCTAACCGACTCACCCGCCTGCAGAGCGAGGTGCTCGCCGCATTCTTCGCGCGCGAGCAGCGCTTCTTTCTCACCGGAGGCGGGGCGCTGGCGGGGTTCTACTTTGGCCATCGGAGCACCGAGGACCTCGACTTCTTCGGACCGCCCGGCACCGACTTGGCGGACGCGGCCCGTTCGCTGGACGAGGCTGCACGCGCTTGCGGCGCGTCTCTGACCCCGATGCAGACGCATCCGGACTTCAGGCGCCTGCTCGCGGAGCGAGGCGACGAGAGCTGCATCGTGGACCTGGTGGTCGACCGCGCGCCGATGATCGATACGACCAAGCAAGCCTTCGGCGCCGTGCGAGTCGACACGCTGCGAGAGATCGCGGCCAACAAGATATGCACGCTCCTCGGCCGGGCCGAGATCAAGGACCTCGTGGACCTCGAGCAACTCCTCGCGCACGGGCAGGACCTGGAGCGCGCGCTGCTCGACGCGGCGAAGAAGGACGCGGGTGTGGACCCGGCGACCCTCGCGTGGCTGCTCGAACAGGTGAGCATCGGTCCCGAAGCGGCGCTACCCGGGGGAGTGGATCCCGCGCACATCGCGGCGTTCCGCGACGAGCTGACGCGCCGGCTGCGTGCCCTGGCCTTCGCGGCCGCGAAGAAGGACTAGGCGCGCTCCTTCTTCCGCCTGACGAACACGCCCGCGACGAGGGCGATGCTGGCGAGGCCCCACGGCCAGTCACCGATGCGCTCGTACACGGTCCGCCCCTTCATCCAGTGGATCGTGGTCGACACCGTATCTTTGCGGAATGTCCCGGAGTGCACGACCACGCGCCCCACGGGATCGACGACGGCGCTGACGCCGCTGTTCGTCCCGCGAACCAGGTACCGCCGGTGCTCGATGGCGCGGAACTGCGCGAGCGCGAGGTGCTCCCAGGGCTCGCTCGTGTCGCCGAACCAGGCGTCGTTCGTCATGTTCACGAGCAGCTCGGGGTCCGCGTGGCGGACCGCCGAGTTCGTGAACTCGGGGAGGATGTCCTCGTAGCAAATGAGGACCGACACAGGGTGCGTCACGCCGTCGACGTTCAGCGGCAGCGGCTCGAGCGACGTGCCCGAGGAGAAGCGGCCGCTGTTGGGGCTCCACTTGTAGAGCACCGGGAACTGCTCGCCGCCCGGCAGGTACTCGCCGAACATGAGCAGGAACTGCTTGTCGTAGCGGCCCGTGATGACGCCCTGCGCGTCGCTCGCCACCGCCGTGTTGTACGCGACGAACTGGCGGTCGCCCGGGACCATCTTGATGGTCACGGCGCCGAAGATGGCCGGCACGCCGATGAGGCGCGCCACGCCGCCGCGCAGCTCCTCGCGGTAGCGGTCGTCTCGCACCGGGCGCATCGCGGAGGTCTCGCTCCAGACGAGGAAGTCGACCTTGTCGTCGGTCTCGAGCTTCGTCGACAGCTCGAGGTGGCGCATCAGACCCTCGTCGAGGTTCTGGCGCTTCTCCATGAGCCCCATGTCGGCCTGCACGACGCCGACGCGCGCCTCGGGCGCCGCCTGCGTCATGGCGTCGACGGCGCCCACGCGCATGTACCCGTAGGCGAGGGCGAAGGCGACGGTGACCGCGCCGGTGCCGAGCACGGCGATCGAGGGCTTGCGGCGCTCGAGGCGCGCGAGGAGCGGCTCGGCGATGGCGAGGTTCGCCGCGACGAGGACGAGGCCCACGAGGATGGGGCCCCCGACGTCCGCCGTCTGCGTGAGCAGCGGCACCTGGTGCACGCACGCCGCGAAGTACCAGGGGAAGAGCAGCGGGAAGAGCATCTCGCTCGCCGCGAACGCCGCCGCGAAGACGGGCGCCGGCGGCCACCCGCGCGCCGTGGCCCGCCCGTAGAGCCATCCGCACGCCCCGATGCGCGCCCCCTGGTACCCGCACACGACGAGCACGAAGAGGAAGCACACGGGCCCCGGGAAGCCGCTGAACGTGGAGAGCATGTTCTGCAGCCACGAGAACCCGAAGACGTTCATCGTGAGCCCGGCCACCCAGCCGAGCGCCGTCGCGCGCCGCACCGTCTGCCGGTGCATCGACACGAGCAGCGGCACCCACGCGACGAACGCGAGCGGCCACACGTCCATGCCCGCGAAGGCGAGCCAGTAGAGGAGCCCCGAGAGCACGGCCCCCGCGTACGCGTAGCGCCCGGGCAGCGGCAGCGTCCCCATCCTGGGCAGCACGAGCCCCGGCTTCATGCGGGCTGCACCGTCTTGTCGACCTTGTCGAGCAGGTCC
The DNA here is from genome assembly GCA_035499695.1 of Polyangiaceae bacterium. Classification (GTDB taxonomy): domain Bacteria; phylum Myxococcota_A; class Polyangia; order Polyangiales; family Polyangiaceae; genus Palsa-1150. The sequence continues at coordinate 26,386 of DATJYG010000775.1, read as the reverse complement.
TTGATGCTGAACGGCTTGGTCAGGTAGTGCCGCGCGCCGAGCGAGATGCCCGTGGCGACATCCTTGGGCTGCGCCTTGGCCGTGAGGAAGATGATGGGCATCGCGCGCAGCTCGGCGTGCGCCTTGACGAGCTTCGCGAGGGTGAAGCCGTCGAAGTTGGGCATCATGACGTCGCAGATCAAGAGGTCCGGCTTCTTGCCGAGCATCTCACTCGCCTCGAGTCCGTCCTTCGCCAGCATCACGTCGTAGCCCTTGGCCTGCAGCGCCTTGCCCACCATGGTGCGGATGGCCTCGTCGTCGTCGACGACGAGGATCCGCTTCTTCGTCGGCGGCTGCTGGGCCATGGGCGGTGCGGGAGTCTAGCCTCGCCGCGCCCGTCTTACTTGGGATTGATGGCGAGCAGCTCGACCTCGAAGACCAGCGTCGAGTTGGGCGGGATGCCCGGACGGCCCTGCGGCCCGTAGGCCAGGGGGGAGGGGATGACGAGCTTTCGCTTCTCGCCGGCCTTCATGCCGGCGACGCCCTGGTCCCAGCCCTGGATGACCATGTGCTTGCCGAGGGTGAAGTCGAAGGGCTGGTTGCGGTCGCGCGAGCTGTCGAACTTCGTCCCGTTGAGCAGCGTGCCCGTGTAGTGCACGCGCACCTTGTCGCCGTCCTTGGCCGCCGGGCCCTTGCCCGGGGTGAGGGTGGTCTGGCTGTAGGGCGGCTCGGGCGCGGCGGGGGCCGAGGGCTGGGGGGCCGCCGAGGGCACCGCCGCGGCGCTGGCGGGGGCCGCCGCCGGCGCGGTGGACACGGGCTCGGGCGGGGGCGGCTCGGTCAGCGAAGTGCACGCCGCGGCAGAGCCGAGCAGGGCGAGCAGGGGGACGGCGTGGTAAAACGCTGCGCGGATCGGGGTCATCGAGGGAATGAGCCGGGTATTACACATCGAGGACGACCCTCGCAACCGCCTGCTCGTGCGCAAGCTCCTCGCCGCAGAAGGGCACGAGGTCATCGACGCCACCGACGGCCTGGAGGGCGTGCGCAGCGCGCTCACGCTCCGGCCGGACCTGGTGCTGGTGGACCTCAACATCCCGGGGCTCGACGGCTACGAGGTGACGCTCCGCCTGAGGAGCGAGCCGTCGCTCAGCGGGGTGCCCATCGTCGCGATCACCGCCGAGGGCGACCGCGACACGAGCTTCGCCGTCGGGTGCGACGGGTTCATCCAGAAGCCGATCGACGCGCGGAGCTTCGCGTCGCTCGTGCGGCGGTACCTGTCGGGCCACCGCGAGCCGTACACGTCGAGCGCCGACGCGACGGGCGAGCGCCTGCGCCTGCAGAGCCACCGCATCGTCGCGCACCTCGAGCAGAAGGTGGCGGAGCTGTCGGCCGCCAACGAGCGCCTGCGCGAGATGGAGCGACTGCGCACCGAGTTCTATCGCAACATCAGCCACGAGCTGGCGACGCCCATGACGCCCATCGTGGGTTACCTGCGCATGCTCATGGACGAGGAGCTGGGCTCGCTCAACAAGCCGCAGGCCAAGGCGATGCGCGCCATGGACGACTGCGTGCGGCGCCTGCGCTCGACGCTCGACAACCTGATCGACGTGACGGGCCTCGAGACGGGCAAGATGCGCTTCTTCCACCGCGAGTACGACTTCCTCGACATGGTGAGGCGCGGCATCGCGGCGTACGGCGACGCGTTCGCCGAGCGGCAGATCACGCTGCTCGAGGAGATGCCGCGCGGGCCGTTGCCGGCGTACGGGGACTCGGACCGCCTGGCGCGCGCGCTCAGTCAGCTCATCGACAACGCGTGGAAGTTCACGCCGCAGGGAGGCATCGTGGGCCTGCGCGTCACGGTGCACGAGGGCCACTACGAGGTCATGGTGGCCGACAGCGGGTCGGGCATCCCGCCGGAGCGGGCGGAGCGCGTGTTCGATCCGTTCTTCCAGGTCGACGGCTCGCCGACGCGCGCCCAGGGCGGCGTGGGCGTGGGCCTCGCGATCGCCCGCCGCGTGGCACGCGGCCTCGGGGGCGACATCAAGCTCGCGAGCGGAGCGACGGTGGAGGGCATGTACCTGACGGGCGCCGCCTTCTCCCTGCTCGTCGCGAAGCGCGCACCCACGGTCGTCGTCGATGCGACCAACTGATTCGTCTGCCGGACGGGGCCCCGACCCCGTCCGCGTTTATCTCGACTGGAACGCCACGACGCCTCCGCTGCCGGCGGTGGTCGAAGCGATGACGGCCGCGGCGAAGGAAGCGTGGGGCAATCCCTCCAGCGTGCACGCCTTCGGGCGAGCGGCTCGCGCCCGCGTGGAGGACGCGCGCGAGGCGGTGGCGAAGCTCGCGAAGAGCGATCCGCGAGACGTCGTGCTCACCTCGGGCGGCACCGAGGCGAACAACCTGGCGCTCCGCAGCGCCTTCTCCGGGAGCACGGGCGTGCTCGTGACGAGCCGCCTCGAGCACCCCTCGGTCGCCAAGGTGGCCGAGGCTCTCGAGCGCGAGGGACGCGCCCGCGTGCGCTGGCTGCGCGTGCTGCCGCAGGGCACGATCGATCTCGAGGATCTCGAGCGCGCCCTCGCCGAGGGAGGCGTGCGCCTCGTGGCGCTCATGGCGGTCAACGCCGAGACGGGCGTGGTGCAGCCGGTGCGCGAGGCCATCGAGATGGCCCACCGCGCGGGAGCCCTCGTCCACATCGACACGGTGCAGACCTTCGGGCGCGCCGCCGACGTCCTCGAGTCCGCCGACACGCGCAGCCTCGCCGCCCACAAGATGCGTGGCCCCAAGGGCGTCGGCGCCCTCGTCACGCGCCCCGGCCACCCCGTCACCCCCGTGCTCCTCGGCGGCAGCCAGGAACGCGGCATCCGCCCCGGCACCGTCGATCCCGTGACGGCCGCGGGCCTCGGCGCCGCCGCCCGCCACGCCCTCTCGTCCCCCGCGAAGTGGACCGCCCTGTCCGCGCTCCGCGACACCCTCGAGCAGGGCCTTCGCTCCCTCTACCCGCGCGCCCGCGTCAACGGCGCCTCCGGCCCGCGCGTCCCCCACGTCACGAGCATCGCTTTCCCCGGCTGGTCGTCCCCCGAGCTCGTCGCCGCGCTCGACCTCGAGGGCGTCGCCGCCTCCGGAGGCAGCGCCTGCAGCGCCGGCACCGCCGAACCCTCCGGCGTCCTCCTCGCCATGGGCGACGAAGAGGCGGCCACCAGCTCGATTCGTTTCTCGCTCGGGGAAGACACGACCCCCGCGGAAATCGACGCTGCCCTCACTGCCTGTCGCACGGTGCTGACACGTAAGTGAGAAAGAAGAAGTTCAAGAAGATCAGAAGATCAAAAGGTTTGTTGGCTGAACCAACAAAACCCCCTTCTTGATCTTTTGATCTTCTTGATCTTCTTCAACCCCTCTCGTCAGCCTCTAGCTCCCGGGCTCTTCACTTCTCTAGAGCCGTTTGCTGCTGCTGCGTTCCACCGTTGAAGGGGATCCAGAAGACGCGCGTCTGGTTCGACGTGCCGTGCCGCGAGTAGCCCGCGAGGCCGAAGAGGACGTTCCAGAAGTACCCGGTGGGGTCCTCGCCGTACGAGAAGAGGGGGAGCAAGTGGAAGCTCCAGTCGTTGCCGCCGGCGACGCGCTTCTGCATGTACAGCGTGTTGACCGCGACCTGCGCCACCGACTCGTTGTTCCCCTCGGCGAAGCGCCAGTAGATCGGGAAGCCGATGGTCGTGCGCCCCTTGGGGTTCGCGAAGTCCCAGAACACGGGCGCGATCACCGTGTGCGAGGAGTCGTCGTTGCGCCCGACGTAGATGAGCGGGTGCAGGTCGTCTTCCCAGCCGTGCGTGTTCGTGTTGAACGTGAAGGTCGGCGCGAGCCACCACGTGCTCGAGAGGCCGTACGACTCGAAGTGCCCCACGAGCGGCGTCAGCCAGTCGTGCCCCGCCGGGCTGTCCGAGTAGTAGAAGAAGGGCGCGTAGGCCTGCGCGTGCACGCCGAGATCGCGGTCCGTGTAGTTCCAGTAGAGCGGCAGGATCGGCCCGACCGCCGTGAGCGACGTCGACCCGCTCCGCGTCTGCGCGTTCGAGTACAGCGGCGTGATCAGCGTGAAGGCGTCCTTCGTCTCCCGGTAGAGGAACCCCGGGAAGATGCGGAGCTTCTGGTCCGGCGACGTCCCCCAGTGGAAGAGCGGAAGGAGCGTCGTGTGGCTCTCGGGGACGCCGCCCGTCTCCGGCTTTCCCGTGATCTGGAAGAAGAGCGGCGCGAAGTCGACGATCGACCGCTTCTCGTTCGACTGCACGATGACCGGGCCCACGATCGTGGTGCTCGCCGAGTCGAGCTCGTGCCACGAGTGGTAGAAGAGGAACTCCGGCAGCAGCGTGTACGTGCGGCGGTTGCCGTCGACGCTCCCGTTGTCGCCGTGGAACCAGAGCGGGGCGACGCCCATGTCCACGTCCGCCTGCGTGCGGTCGTAGAAGAAGGGCCCGACCAGCGTGAAGGCGCCCTCCTTGCTCCAGTGCGACGTCGTCAGCAGCGGCAGCGAGTGGAAGTAGCCGCCGCCTTCCTTGCGCGAGCCCTGGAAGAAGAGCGGCGCGAGCCAGTTATCGTTCTCCTGCGGCGCCTCGCGGTGGGCAAACGGGCCGGCGACCCAGACATGGTTGTCCCGGTCGCGCACGTGCCAGTACGCCGGGAAGAGCACGTCCATGTCGAGCTGGAGCGACCGCCGCCGGTAGTAGAGGAGGCCGTAGAGCCCCTCGGTGTCCTCGTGCTTCGGGATGCCGTAGAGCTGCTGCGTCGGATCTTGCAGCCCGCGCGTGTGCTCGAGCATCAGCGGGGGCGCGACGCGCAGCCGGTAGTCGCCGCGTCGCTCCTCCCAGTAGGGGAAGTGGAAGCCGCTGTGCAGCGGGCCCTCGGGCGACGCGGGGCCCTCCTGGTAGCTCGAGCCGATCTCCTTGCGCTGCTCCGGGTCCATCGCCAGCGGGTCGGACGGCGGGGCAATCTCGGGCTCGGAGGCGCGCTGATACGCGTTGTGCAGCTCCTCTTCTTCTTCCGGCGTCGGCTGGTGCGGCTCGTTGGACTGCTGCACCTTGCGGCCGATCTGAGGCGGAGGCGGCGACGGCGGCACCTGCGCCAGCGCAGTCGAAGCGCCGGCGACGAGCACGAGCGCCGTCGAGACGGAGAGAGCGACGCGCTTCACGCCTTGTCCTTCTCCGGGGCAGACGCCGCGGGCGGACGCGAGTCGACGCTCCGGTGGGCGGCCACGAGGCGATCGACCACGACGCGCAGGGCCTGATCGATCGGCATCGTCTCCTGCGTGTGGGCGTCCAGGTCCTTCACCTGCACGGTGCCGTCGCGCATCTCGCTCTCGCCGAGGATGAGCACCATGCGCGCACCGAGTGCATTGGCGCGCCGGAGCTGGCTCTTGAGCGACGACCCGCGCGTGTCCACCTCGACGCGGATCCCGTTGCGCCGCAGGGCGCGGCCCATCTCGAGCGCCTTGCCCACGGCATCGGCCCCGAGCGGAGCCACCACCGCGTCGGCAATGGTCGAAGGCACCTCGAGCTCGCTCGCGATGAGCAGGCGCTCGAGCCCCGCGGCGAACCCGATGGCCGGCACTTCGGGCCCCCCGAGATCGCGCACCATGCGGTCGTAGCGCCCGCCGCCGACCAGCGTGCTCCCGGCGCCGAGCTTCTCGTGCGCGCCCTTTATCTCGAAGAGGGTGCGCGAGTAGTAGTCGAGGCCGCGCACGAGGCGCTCGTCGACCTGGTACGGCGTCCCCAGCGCGTCGAGGTGCCGCCGCAGCCCGTCGAAGTGGGCGCGGTCCTCCTCGCTCAGGAACTGGTGCAGCGACGGCGCGTCCTTCACCGCCTCGCGATCGCGCTCGTCCTTCGAGTCGAGGATGCGCAGCGGGTTCGTCTCGAGGCGCCGCTGCGAATCCGCCGTGAGACTCGCCGCGCGCGGGCGCAGGTGCGCCACGAGCGCGTCGCGATAGCGGCCGCGCGTGTCGGGCCCGCCCAGCGAGTTCACGAGCACCTCGACCCCCGGCACGCGCAGCTCCCCGAGGAAGCCCACGAGCATGTCGATCATCTCGGCGTCGCACCCGGGCCCCGGGTCGCCGAAGATCTCGGCGCCGAGCTGCGAGAACTGCCGGTACCGCCCGCGCTGCGGCCGCTCGGCGCGGAACATGGGCCCCTGGTACCACCAGCGCGTCACCGGCTCCTTGCCGTGCACCGCGTGCTCGATGAACGCGCGCGCCGCGCCGGCCGTCCCCTCCGGCCGCAGGGTGAGCGACTCCTCGTGGTGCGTGAACGTGTACATCTCCTTCTCGACCACGTCCGTCGTCTCACCGATGGCGCGCACGAAGAGCCCCGTCGGCTCGACGTAGGGCGTCCGCACCTCGCGGAAGCCGTGCAGGCTCATGGTGCGCGCATAGGCATGCTCGACGCGGTGCCAGCGCCCGATCTCGTCGGGCAGCACGTCGTTCATGCCTTTGACGGCGCGAAGGGTGGTCATAAGGATGAGGCGGAGACTAATGCCCGCCCCTGGTGGCCGGGTCAAGCGCTCGCATGGTAAGCCGAGCCCGTGGCGAGAGGACGTACTTGCGCGCTCGACCTCGGCCGCGCGCGGGTGGGAGTCGCCATCGACGATGAATTGGGGATGCTCGCGCACCCGCGCGGGTTCATCAGCGGCCGGGACCGGAAGGCCCTCCTCGCGGAGGTGAAGCGGTTCGCCGACGAGGAGAACGTGGTGCGCTTCGTCGTGGGGCTGCCGCTGCGCATGAGCGGACAAGAGGGGCCGGAGGCGCGGGAGGCGCGGAGCGTGGCCCAGGCGATCGCCGACGCCACCGGGCGCGAGGTGGTCCTCTGGGACGAGCGCCTCACGAGCAAGCAGGCGCACAGTGAGCTCTCCGCGAGCGGCGTGCGCGCGAAGGACCGCAAGCAGCGCGTCGACGCCATCGCCGCGTGCGCGATCCTGCAGGCGTGGATGGACGCGAAGGGGCGTTGACGCGTGGCGCGCCGGCGACGGAGGAAGCCCAGGGGGAGCGCCGCGGCACTGTCTCGGCCCTCGCCGGGCAGGCCCCAGCGCAGGCGTATCGGCGGATGGATCGCGATCGCCCTCGGCGTCGTCGCGATGGGCGTGTCCACGTGGCTCTTCGTCGTCTACCCGTCGCAGCACGGGCCCGGGTCCGGCAGGGCCGTCGAGATCGAGGTGCCGCCGGACGTCAGCCCCGCGACGCTCGCGACGCTCCTCGCGGCGCAGGGGCTCGTCGCGAGCCCCCGGCTCTTCTCGCTCTGGGTGCGCGCCTCCGGAGGCACGCGCGGCGTCGCCGCCGGCAAGCACCTGCTCACCGACGACGCGAGCCCGCGCCAGCTCCTGGCTCGCCTCGAGCGCCGCCCCGGCGGAGGCAGCGTGCGCGTCACGTTCCCCGAGGGCTGGACGCGCTTCGACATGGCCAGGCGCCTGCAGGACAAGGAGGTGTGCCCGCTGCGCGACTTCCTCGAGGCGACCACGGACGCGGCGCTGCTGCAGGAGCTCGGGATCCAGGCCGACAGCGCCGAGGGCTTCCTCTTCCCCGCGACGTACGACCTGCCGTTCGACAGCGACGCCGCCGACATCGTGCGGCGCATGAAGCACGAGTTCGACCGGCGCTGGGACGTGCTCTCGCGCGGGCACCAGGGGAGCCTCAACGACGTGATGACCTCGGCCTCCCTCGGCGTCCGCGACGTGCTGATCCTCGCCTCGATGGTCGAGAAGGAGGCGGCCGTCGACGACGAGCGCCCGCTCGTGGCGAGCGTCTTCCTCAATCGCCTGCGCGATCCGGCCTTCACGCCGAAGCGCCTCGAGTGCGATCCGACCGCGGTCTACGGCTGCATCGTCGCGCCCGAGCGCGCGACGTCGTGCGCGAACTTCACCGGCAAGGCGACGGCGCCCATCGAGCACGATCCGGACAACCCGTACTCGACGTACACGCACGAGGGTCTGCCGCCCGGCCCGATCGCCAACCCGGGGGCGAAGGCCATCGAGGCGGTCATGTCGCCGGCGAACACGAAGTACCTCTACTTCGTCGCCAAGGGCGACGGCCGGTCCGTGTTCAGCGAGACATACGACGCCCACGCCGCGGCAGTTCGCGCGGCGGGGCATCGTTAGGGGCGCAAGAAAAGGAAGAGGGTGGGGGGCAGGGTCTGGGTAGGGGAGGAGAACGAATCAGCGCCCGCCCTACGCATGAGCACCCGACGTGCCACGCCTAAGTGCGCGACATTCGGCGCGCGCGCGAGCGACCGTGAACGCCGGTGGACGCCATGGATGTGTTCTCCGTAGCCACAGGTCGACGAGAGGAGAGGGAAAGAAGATCAGAAGATCAAAAGATCAGAAGAAGGTCTTTCAGCACCCCTTTTGATCTTCTGATCTTCTTGATCTTCTTCTCCTCTCCTCTCGTCGGCCTCTGGCTTCTGCCTGCTGCCAGTCCTTGGATCAGATGCGCCGCCTCCGAAGCGTGAAGGCGAGTGCAATCGCAGCGATCGCTCCGAGGCCACTCGCCGTACCGGCGCCGTCGGACATGCGGCAGCCGCAGCCGGAGCTCGAGCCGCTCGTCGCTCCGTTGGCGCCGCCATCGCCCGTCGCGCCGTCGTCCTGCGCGTCGGCCGGGGTCGTCTCGTCGATGACGTCGCGGGGTGAGCCGCCGGATGCATCCGAGCCGCCGCCTCGGGAGGCGTCGCTCCCGCCGCCGGTGATGCCGCCGCCGTCGCTCGGACCGTAGGGGCCCATCGGCGTGCCGTTGGTCGTGCTCTCGAACGCGCCGATGTCCTTCACCGTGAGCCGCGCGCGCCACATGCGCGCGACGACCTCGTTCTCCCAGTACTCGGCGTCCGGCAGGTCCATGAGCCCGCTGGACGTCGCGGCGCCAATCGCCGTGCTGCCCGCGCCCAGGTGGAAGTCCTCGGCGCCGGCGTCGACGAACGTGGGGTCGGCCCCCATCACTGTGCCGGTGAGGGGAGTCGCGTCGCTCCCGGTCGTCATCCAGTTGTTCGTCCCGCTCACCGTCGCGTGCGTCGTGTCCTCCACGTGCACCGCCTGCGCCGCGCCGGCGATCACGTTGTCCTCGATGGCCGTGACCATCTGCGTGCCGTCGGCGTTCGACACGTGCACGAGCGCCGCGTGCGAGTCGCTCCCGACGAACGTGTTGTAGAGGACGTGCGTCTGCAGCGTCAGCCCGCTCGCGCCCGTGTCGTTGTACATCGCGATGATCTGGCTGTTGTTCGACTGCGTCGTGCCCTCGAGGATCACGTTGCCGCGGAAGACCATCGTCTGCGTGAACGTCGACCCACCGGAGTAGTCGTCGTCCGTCATGAGGTCGCCCTCGTAGCTCGCGGCGCGCGCGAACCAGTTGTACTCGAGCGTCGCGTTCTGGGCGCGGATGTGGAAGTTCTGCCCTTGCAGCGCGTCGTGGGCCCACGAGTAACGGAGCGTGAAGGTGCCCCCGTAGATGTACATGTTGTGCGTCGGCGCACTGCTCGACGCGGCGAGGTTCCCGTTGTGGTTGAACTCGCAGTACTCGACGAGCGCCGTGCTCGACTGCGTGCCGCCCGTGATGCCGTTGTCGTTGTCCTGGAAGACGCAGTTGCGGACCGTGATGCTCGCGCCCTCGTAGTAACGGATGCCCGCGCTGTCGGCGCTGGCGGTGCTGCAGTGCTTGAAGACGATGCCCTCGATGGTGATGTTCGTCCCGCCCGACACCTGCCAGCAGCCGCGCCCCTTGTCGCCGCCGCCGTAGCTGCCGGGAGCGTCCTCGACGAGCGTGCTGCCGAAGTCGACCACCGGCGGGTTCGAGGGGTCCTGCGCGTGGATGTAGATGGGAGAGCTCGCCGACGCCTGCTGCTGCAGGTAGACGCGGAAGGTGTACGTCCCCGGAGCGAGGATCACCTCGTCGCCCGGCTGTGCCATCTCGATCTTCGCGTACGTGTCGGTGGGCGCGACGTGAATGACCGCCATGCGTCCATGACACCGCGCGGGCCGGCGCGCTGACAAGCGGCACGTGCGTTGCTGAATCGCCCTGCCGACTCGGGGATCCGCGCACTTGCGGGTCCCCGAGCCCCGACGGGGGTCGGACACGGCTGTCGTGGGGAACGTGACCGGGGATTCACTTCAGGAGGCTTCGATGCACACCATCACTCTTTCTTGGCGGCTTGGCGGCTTGGCGGCGCTGGCGTTGCTCTCGGTCGCGGCGGGAGAGCCCGACGCGCGCGCCTGCGGCGGCTGCTTCCACGGCCCGCCGGCGCCGCAGCAGACAGTCACGCTGATCAACGACCACCGCATGGTGTTCTCGATCTCGCAGACGCAGACGGTGCTCTGGGACCAGATCGAGTACACCGGTCAGGCCAGCGAGTTCGCCTGGGTGCTGCCCGTGAAGCCGGGGGCGCGCATCGAGCTCTCGCAGGACTCGTGGGTGGCGTCGCTCGAGGCGTCGACGCAGACGGTCATCCAGGCGCCGGTGAACAACTGCGGCGTGCAGCAGACGCAGGACGTCGGCGGTCCGTCGAGCGGCGGGTGCATGGGCTCGAGTGCGAGCGCCGAGGCCGCAGGCGCGGACTTCGGGGCCGACGACGCCGGCGCCTCGGGGGACGCGGGCTCCCCGGTGCAGGTCATCACGCAGGAGGTCGTCGGTCCTTACGACAGCGTCACCGTGCGTGCGTCGCAGGGCGAGGCGCTCAACGCATGGCTGCAGGCCAACGGCTACGACGTCCCCCCGTCGATTCAGCCGGTCATCGACGCCTTCACGACCGAGGGCTTCGACTTCATCGCCCTCAAGCTCGCGCCCAACGAGGGCGTGCAGGCGATGCAGCCGGTGCGCATCGTCTCGCCCGGCGCCGACGTGAGCCTGCCCCTGCGCATGGTGGCCGCCGGTGTCGGCGCGCACGTGGGGCTCGAGCTGTTCGTGCTCAGCGAGGGCGCCTACCAGCCTCAGAACTTTCCCCTGGCTACGATCGACTTCTCGCAGCTGGTGTGGGACCCGACCAACGTCGTCTCGAACTACACGACGCTCGCCGCCAACGCTCTCGCGGCCAACGGCGGGAAGGGCTGGCTCATCGAGTCGAGCGGCCCCGCCAACCTGGGCGGCGGCTTCAGCCAGGGCGGCAACCCGTCGCTCGACGCGGCGTACCAGCAGGCCTGCGTGCCGCAGACGCTGGCACCGCCTCCCAACTGCGGCGACGCCGGCGCGAGCCCCACGACCGACGGCGGCGGCGGCGACGGCGCGACCGAGGGCGGGAGCCCGGCGAACGACGCGGGTACCGACGCGTCCGCGTGTCAGCCGACAATCATCGCCTGCGACGACCTGGACCTGGCGATGACGGGGATCTCGTCAGGCAGCCTCTGGATCACGCGCATGCGCGCCGACCTGCCGGTCGCCGCCCTGAACACGGACATCGTGCTCGAGGCGAGCCCGTCGCAGGACGTCGTCCCGAGCTTCCACCAGACGACGAAGTACACCATCCCCAACTACAACCCGTGCTCCGGGCAGAACCAGAACAACGGGTCGTCGTCGAACTCGCAGCAGCCTTCGGTCGGCGCGTGCGCCATGACCGATGCCGCGCCGCTGCGGAGCCGTGACCTCGTGCTCCTCGCCGTCGCCGGGCTCGGCGCTGTGCTGTCCGTCCGGCGTCGGCGCCGCGTGTGATAGCTTCGCTCGCGTGCTGCTCGTGGGCGACATCGGAGGGACGCACGCGCGTCTCGTGCTCCTGTCGCCCGCGGGCAAGCGCGTACGCCACGAGGTGTTCGACAGCCGCACCTTCAAGTCGCTCGACGCCGTGGCGCGCCAGTTCCTCGGCAAGAAGCCCCCGCGCATCACGGCGGCGGCGTTCGGCGTCGCCGGGCCGGTCGTCAACGGCCGCTGCGTCGCCACGAACCTGCCGTGGGTCATCGACGCGCGGGTGCTCTCGCGCAAGCTCCGCATCCGGCAGGTCACGCTGCTCAACGACCTCGTGGCCCTCGCGCTCGGGGCGATCGCGGAGCCGGCGTCGAAGCTCCGGCGACTCGCCGGCGGGGGTCTCCCGCGCACGCGCGGGGCGACGGTCGCGGTCATCGCGGCCGGGACCGGCCTAGGCGAGGCCATGCTCGTGTGGGACGGCAAGCGGCACGTCGCGAGCGCCACCGAGGGCGGCCACGTCGACTTCGCTCCGCGCGACGAGACGGAGGTGGAGCTGTGGCGCTTCCTCAAGGCGCGACTCGGTGGGCGCGTGAGCTACGAGAGGCTCGTCTCGGGCATGGGCCTGGGCAACCTCTACGACTTCTTCCGCGAGGCGCGCGGCGTGCCGGAGACGGTCGACGCGCTCGAGGCCATCCAGTCGGCCTCCGATCGCAACGCGGCCATCGCGCAGCTCGGCATGGCGAACCGCAGCGAGGCGGCCCGTCAGGCCGTCGGCCTCTTCGCCAGCATCTACGGCGCCGAGGCCGGCAACCTCGCGCTCAAGACCCTCGCCGTCGGCGGGGTGCTCGTGTGCGGCGCCATCGCCGGCAAGATGCTGCCGGTCCTCGAGCGCGGCGGGTTCCACCTGGCCTTCGTCGACAAGGGTCGCTTCCGCCCGCTGGTCGAGAAGATCCCGATCGCCGTCGTCCTCGACGACGACGTGGGCCTGAAGGGCGCCACGCGCGTCGCCATGGGCGACGTCTGACCCTGACTGCTGCGCTTGCGGTCTGCTACGGTGGGCGCCCCCGGAGGGCAAGACGATGAGCAATCTCCCCGTAGACAGCCTCGCCAAGGCCGCCACCATCGCGCGCGGTCTCGCCATGGACGCCGTGCACGCGAGCCAGAGCGGGCACCTGGGGCTGCCGCTGGGGTGCGCCGAGATCGGCGCGGTGCTCTTCGGCTCGGCGCTCAGCCACTGCCCGGCGCACCCGGAGTGGATGAACCGGGACCGCTTCGTGCTCTCGGCGGGGCACGGCTCGATGTTCCTCTACGCGTGGCTGCACCTGAGCGGCTATCGCGAGATCACGCTCGACGAGATCAAGCGCTTCCGGCAGCTCGGGTCGAAGACGCCGGGGCACCCTGAGCTCGAGTTCGAGCACCCGCCCACCGGCGTCGAGACGACGACGGGCCCGCTCGGGCAGGGGGTCGCGAACGCCGTGGGCATGGCCGTCGGCGCCAAGATGGCCGAGGCGCGCTTCAACACCGCCGAGCACAAGATCTTCGACCACCACATCGTGTGCCTGGCTGGCGACGGCTGCATGCAAGAGGGCGTCGCGATGGAGGCCGTCGAGTTCGCCGGCCACCAGCAGCTCGACAACTTGATCCTCATCTACGACTCGAACGCCGTCACGCTCGACGCGATGGCCAAGGAGACGCAGAGCGAGGACACCGCCAAGCGGTTCGAGGCCATCGGCTTCGACGTGGAGACGGTGGACGGCCACGAGATGGAAGCCTTCGCGGCGGCCTTCGAGCGCGCGAAGAAGGCGGGCAGCGGCAAGCCGCAGCTCATCATCGCCAAGACCCTCATCGGCAAGAGCATCCCCGAGGTCGCCGGCACGCAGAAGGCGCACGGCGAGGCCGGCGCGAAGTTCGTCGAGGCGGCCCGGAAGGCGCTCGGCCTGCCGCACGAGCCGTACTTCGTGTCGGACGAGGTCCGCTCGTTCTTCGCCGCGCACGAGAAGCAGCTCGACGCGGCGTACGCGTCCTGGTGCAAGACGTTCGAGGCGTGGAAGGCGAAGAACCCGAAGCTCGCCGAGGAGCTCGCAGGCTCGCGGGCGGCGGCGTTCACGAACCTGTTCGGGAACGAGAAGGGGGCCCGCGCCCTGGACACGGCGGCGCTGCTCGCGGCGGTGCCCGAGTTCCCGGCGGGCACCAAGATCGCGACGCGCAAGGCGGGGCAGGACGTGCTGCAGCCGCTCGCCGCAAAGGAGACCCTGCTCGTCGGCGGCAGCGCGGACCTCTACGGCTCGACGCTCAACTACATCGGCAAGCCCGGTGAGGACGACTTCAAGCCCGGCCACCGCAGCGGGCGCAACATCCGCTTCGGCATCCGCGAGCACGGCATGTGCTCGATCATGAACGGCATCGAAGCCCACGGCATCTTCCGGCCGAGCGGCGCGACGTTCCTGGTCTTCGCCGACTACTGCCGCGCGGCGATCCGCCTCGCGGCGCTGAGCCACCTGCCGGTCATCTACATCTTCACGCACGACAGCGTGGGGGTCGGCGAGGACGGGCCGACGCACGAGCCCGTGGAGACGGTGCCGGGGCTGCGCGTCATCCCGAACCTCGACGTGATCCGACCCGGCGACCCCGAGGAGACCGCGGGCGCATACGTCGCCGCGCTCGAGCACCAGAGCGGGCCGACGCTGCTCGCGTTGACGCGGCAGGCAGTTCCGCTGCTCGAGTCGATCCCGGCCAAGACGCGCCGCGAGGGCGTGCTCAAGGGCGGGTACATCGCGAAGAAGGAGAGCGCGCCGCTCGATCTGATCCTGCTCTCGGCGGGCAGCGAGCTGCAGCACGCGATGAAGGCCGCCGAGACCCTCGGTCCCGGCACGCGCGTCGTGAGCATCCCGTGCTTCGCGCGCTTCGATCGCCAGCCGAAGGCCTACCGTGACGAGGTCCTTCCGGCGTCATGCCGGCGCCGCGTGTCGATCGAGGCGACGGTGACCTCCACGTGGGCCAAGTACGTCGGGCTCGACGGCGCGAGCGTCGGCATCGACCGCTTCGGCATGTCGGCCCCAGGCGCCGAGGTGATGAAGCAGCTCGGGATGACTCCCGAGAAGGTCGTCGAGACCGCCAGGTCCCTCTGACGATTCCCTCAGTCGGTGAGGCCGCCGGCGGCCTTGTCGATGATCCAGGTGACGACGCCGCGGCAGCCGCGCACGACGCGCGCCGGCGTCTCGTGCACGTTGCCGTGGAGGGCCCAGATGCGCTCGAGGGCCGGACGCTTGGCGGCGCCCGTGGCGAGGATCAAGACGTGGCGGGCGTGCTCGATGATGGGCACCGTCACCGTCAGGCGCGCCTCGCGGGAGTCCTTGGCCGGAACCGAGGCGGCGTAGCGATCGACGATGTCGACGGTCGGCTCGCCCGGGAAGAGGGACGCCGTGTGCCCGTCCTCGCCGACCCCGAGGACCATCACGTCGAACGCGGGCAGGCCGTCCGGGCCGAGCTCCACGAGCGCGCGGATCTCCTTCTCGTACGCGCGCGCGGCGGCGTCGAGATCGGGTGAGTCGGCCGGCATGCGGTGCACGCGCGACGGCGCGATGCCCGTCGCGTCGAGGAGCGTCGCCTTCGCCCAGCGGTAGTTGCTGCGGTCGTCCGTCGGCGGCACGGCGCGCTCGTCGACCCAGAACACGTCCACCCGGGTCCAGTCGAGCCCGGATTCGCGCGCCAGGTGCGCATACGCGTCGCGCGGCGTGTTGCCACCTGAGAGCGCCAGCGTCGCCCGTCCGTTGCGAGCGATGGCGTTGCGCAGGCCCTTGGCCATGCGCGACGCCGCGTCCTTCGCCACCTGCGCTGCGTCGCGCGACGCGACGAGCTGGCCAGGCACCACCTTGGTCGTCATGGGATCCAAGACGTTAGCGGCGGTTCACCCGCACGCCAACTCCTCACCGCGCAGCTCGTCCACCCAGGCGGCCGCTTCCTCGAGCGCCGGATCGTGCGTCGGCCGGTGGAGCGCGCGGTCCAGGATGGCCGCGTTCGACTGGTCGCGCAGGCGCACGCGCTGCTCGATGCGCTGCGGCTCGCCCGAGCCGCCCCGGACCTCCATGCGCCAGTTCGCCGCGTTGCCCTCGCGCTCCATCTCGCCGTGGACGGACAGGTCGGTGCCCCCCGCATCGAGGCGCACGGCCCGGACGGACGGCCCTCCCGGGGCGCCTCCTCCCTCGGACCGGAGCGAGACGGCAATCGTGCCGCCGTCGCGTCGCACGAGTCTCAGCTTGCCGGCCAGCGACGCCGCGTTCCATCCGAGTCGCGTCGCGAGCCACCCGAGCAGCAGCGTGCCCTGTGGACCCAGCACGGCGCCGGGGCTGCCATCCTGCACGATGGTGACCCCCGTCACGTGCTCGGCCAGCGGGCGGAGCCGCGGCTCGTCGAAGATCCGGGCGCACAGCTCCTGCCACGTGGAAAGCCGTACCCAGGTGAGGTCCGTCACGCCGGGCCGTTCGGCCGGCGCCCTGGTGCGCAGCCAGTAGACCACGTCCGCGAGCCCCGCGAGCGAGCCCGCCGACGCGTCGAGCAAGATGCGCGTGGCGTCCGACGCGAGCGCCGCGAACACCGGGTCGTGGGCGTGCACCCGCCCGAGCCACACGAGCGTCGTCGGCACGTCGGTCACCGTGAGCGCTGCGACCACGCTCGGCAGGCGCACCGACACGGCGCCGCGCGCGACGAGGGAGACCCTCTCGGAGCAGAGCAGCGCGCCCGCATCACCCGGCGTGCACACACCCGACACGTCCGCCTCGAGAGCATCCGGCCCGTCCGGATCGAGCCCGACCACGAGGGCGCGCGCAGGCGTGCCCTGCAGGATCTCGTCCACGACGGCCACCCACTCGCGCGCCACGTCCACGCTCGCCGCGACGAGCACCAGGTTCATCGTGCACGCGCGCGACTTCGGCACCTCCCCAGGTGCAGGGGGCGCCGCCCACAACGCCCTGAGGTCTCCCTCGATGCGCCCGATGACGGCCGCGGGGCCGGGGCTCACGGCTTCCTCCACCGTCGCCCGTCGCGCGAGAGCAGATCATCCGCCTGCTCCGGGCCCCACGTGCCCGAGGGGTACGTCGGCGGCGTCGGGTTGCCATCGGCCTTCCACGCTTCGAGGACCCGGTCCATGTACGCCCACTGCTCCTCCACCTCGTCGCGTCTGGTGAAGAGCGTCGCCTCGCCGCGCATCGCGTCGAGCAGCAGCCGCTCGTACGCCTCGGGCGTGTTCGACCCGAACGCCGTGCCGTAGCGGAAGTCCATCGCGACGTCGCGCAGGATGGTCTGCTGGCCGGGCTCCTTCGAGATGAAGCGCAGGGCGATGCCCTCGTCCGGCTGGATGCGCACCGAGAGTACGTCCGGCGTGATGCCTCCGTCCTGCGCGTGGAACAGCGCGTGCGGCACCTCGCGGAAGACGACGGCGATCTCGGTCACGCGCCGGGCGAGGCGCTTCCCGGCGCGGACGTAGAAGGGCACGCCGCTCCATCGCCAGTTGTCCACGAAGCAGCGCATCGCCACGTACGTCTCGACGGGCGAATCGGCTGCTACGTCCGGCTCCTCGCGGTACGCCGGCACTTCCTCGCCGCGCACGACGCCTCGACCGTACTGCCCCCGCACGACGTGACGCCCGACCTCGGCGCGCTCCATCTTGCGCAAGCTCCGCAGCACCTTGACCTTCTCGTCGCGCACGGCGTCCGCCGCGAGGGAGATCGGAGGCTCCATCGCCGTCAGACACAGGAGCTGCATCAGATGGTTCTCGACGATGTCGCGCGTCACGCCCGTCTGCTCGTAGAAGCGCCCGCGCCGCTCGACGCCGATGTCCTCGGCCACCGTGATCTGCACGTGGTCGACGTGGCCGCGCCCCCACACCGGCTCGAAGAGCGAGTTGGCGAAGCGGAAGACGAGCAGGTTCTGCACCGTCTCCTTGCCGAGGTAGTGGTCGATGCGGAAGACCTGCGACTCGTCGAACGCTGCCGCTACCTCGTCGTTGAGCGCACGCGCGCTCGCGAGATCGTGGCCGAACGGCTTCTCGAAGACTACACGCGTCCACGGCCCGCCGGTCTTCTCGCCGCCAGGCGGCGCGACCAGGTTCAGAGCGCGCAGCCCCTCCACGATGGGCCCGAACTCCGCTGGGGGCACGGCGAGGTAGAAGAGGCGATTGCCCCGCGTCCCGCGCTCGGCGTCCATGCGCTCGAGTTGCGCGCGGAGCGACTCGTACGTGGCGCGAACGTCGGCAGAGCCGCGCACGTAGGACAGCCCACGCTCGAAGTCGGCCCAGAGCGAGGCATCCACGGGCTTGCGTCGCGAGAATGATGCGACCGCCTCGCGCATCTCGGCGCGGAATGTCTCGTCCGTCTTCTCCCGTCGAGCTACTCCGACGACGGCGAACCCGCCAGGCAAGAGCCGCCCTGCGGCCAAGTTGTAGAGCGCAGGCATCAGCTTGCGGCGCGTGAGGTCGCCAGATGCCCCGAAGATGACGACAGCGCACGCTTCGCTCGTCTTGTCTTCCACGAGCCCTCTACGCAGTGGGTTCATCGGCTGAGCCATGGCGACGGCGGAGCATAGCTGTTCGCGAAAGACGCGCGGGATCGGAGGGATCAGGTACTGGCGCGGGTCTTGCGCATGCTGACGCGATGTTTAGTTTGGGTGACACAGAGGAAGGTCATGCGAGTCACAGGTCACCCGGAAGGTCGCTTTGTCGGCCACGTGCAATTGAAGGTCGCCTCGCGTGTGTACGAGGTCCCCGTGCAGGAAGCTCCGCTCGCCGGGACGCCGTTCGAGGCCGGTTTCTTCACGGAAGGGAAGGATGGCTTCGGCATCCTGGTCGACAGGGACGCGGCCGAGTCGCAGCAGCGAGAGACCATCGAGAAGGCATCGGAAGAGGCTGCGAAGTTCATCTCGCGCAAGCTCCTGAACTGAGCCGCTGACACCTCGCACGGTGTGTGCAGAGCATCCGGAGCGTGGGGCGCGACCAGTCGAGATTCGAACGGCATGAGACGGAAGGGGCCGTTGGAATCAAACGAGCTTGTCGGGCCTCCACTCAACCGAGATGCCTGGAGAGGTGAGAGCGTCATGAGCGCGGCAATTACGGGGCCCGAGCCCCAAGCGACAAACCAACAGAACCCTCAGGTTGACCCTGACCCGGAGCAGCGAGAGCGTGAGGAGCTCACGCCCGATCGTCCACCGCAGCAGGTGGTCGAAGGCGAGAAGCCCAAGCGTCCGCGCGGCTTCGCGGCGATGGACCGGAAGCTCGTCAGCGAGATTGCTCGCAAGGGCGGGAAGGCGGCGCACTCGGCGGGCACGGCCCACGAGTTCACCAGCGAGGAGGCCCGGATCGCCGGCCGCAAGGGCGGCAGGGCCACTCACGCGAAGCGCCGCAAGGCCATCGAGGAGCAAACGGGCAAGACCGGTGAATGATTCTCCTCAGGCCCCGTGGCCGTCGAGGACGCGCGCGAGAAGCTCGAGCGCGTCCGCGACGCGCTGCCGTTCGGGTCGCGGGAGACGCTCGAGCATCGTCGAGTAGGCGAACGTCCACTCGGAGATCACCGCTTCGGCGGTGCGCTTTCCGCGCGGCGTGAGCCGAACGTCGGTCTGCCGCCCGTCCTCGGTTCCGCGCTTGCGGACGACGTAGCCAGCCCGCTCCAGCCCAGCGAGGTTCCGGCTAGCCGTCGACGGGTCGATGCCCAGCATGATGGCCAGAGAGGTGGTCGACATCGCCCCGCGCTCGGCGATGAGGGCCAGCGCTTCCGCCTGCTGCGGCGTCACGTCGCCTGCACCGCGCGCTCGCTCGCGTCCGAGTCGGCCCAATGATCGGGCCACGACTTGAAGTGCGCGAGCGGTCTTGAGGTCGGGCACGGGGCGGAGACGAATCGCCAAGCTCGGGCCCGGCGTCAAGCGACGACTTGCACGCGCGCGAAGCCCTCGCCGCGTAAGGGCTTTCGCGGCCGGGTGCACGCAGGCTCTAGCTTGTTGCGTGCCCGCGGCGCGCGCTCTAGGTTTGGCCCAGCCGATGACGACGCATGTCGAGCGAGTCGAGCGAGTTGTTGGTCGCCCCTTGGCGGACCGGCCGACGACGTGCCGGATGTTCGAGAACGACTTCCTGGAGCGCTTCTCGCGGATCCATCCGTCGACGCCGTTCGTCGTGTGGATCCCCGTGGCCGCGTTCTTCTTCGGCCGCAGCATCCTGAGGCACGACCTCGCGATTCCCAGCGCGGTCGGCTTGTTCCTCCTCGGCATCCTGGCCTGGTCCATCGCCGAGTACGTGCTGCACCGCTGGGTGTTCCACTGGACGAACGAGACCGCGTGGGGCAAGCGCGTCCACTTCCTGCTCCACGGCGTGCATCACGATTTCCCGAACGACAAGGACCGTCTCGTCATGCCGCTGCCGACGAGCGTCCCTCTGGCGATCATCTTCTACGCGCTCTTCACGCTCACGCTCGGACGCAGCATCGGCGAGCCGTTCTTCTCGGGGTTCGCCATCGGATACCTCTTCTACGACGGCACGCACTATTACGTGCACCACTTCGTGCCGACGACTCGCTGGGGCAAGTTCCTCCGCCGCCATCACATGACGCATCACTTCGCGGATCACGATGGCGGCTTCGGCGTGTCGTCGCCGCTCTGGGACTACGTGTTCCGCACCCTGCCGGCGAAGAAGAAGCCGGCCGCGCAGAGCTAAGGAGGAGAATCATGGGGGAGCCGAAGCTCGCCAGACTGGGGAGAGACGTGTTCGTCGCGCTCGCGGCGGTCGCCTGGGCCGACGGGACGCTCGACGCCGACGAGGCCGACGCCATCGTGCGTGCCGCGGTGGACGAGGGCCTCTCGCTCGAAGAGATCGCCGAGATCGAGCATGCGACGAAGAACAAGGTCGACCTCGGCGTCGTCGACCGCGCCGGTCTGAGCAAGGAGGACCGCCTCTTCGTCTACGCCGTCGCGTGCTGGATCGCGCGGATGGACGGCGAGGTGAAGCCCGAGGAAAGCGAGGTCCTCGCGCAGCTCGGCGAGAAGCTCGGCATCCCCGAGCGCCCGCGCGGGGCGGCCGAGGCCGTCGCCCGCGAGGTGGCCGAGATGCCCGAGGGCGACCGTCCGGCGCGTTACGACCTGGCGGCGGTCCGGCGAATCCTGGGCGAGCGGCTGCGGCAGTCGCAAGCGGCCAAGCAGACGAACTGATTGCCCGCATCCGGGCGCCGGGCGGGGTAAGCTCAGGGTCCGGTCCGGGCCATGACGACAGGGCAGAAGGGGAGCACCTCAGCCGCCCAACCGAGCGAGATCGGGACCGTCCTCGCGACGCGCTACGAGGTCGTCCGGGAGCTCGGGCGCGGGGGAATGGGCGTCGTCTACCTGTGCCGCGACGTCGTGACCAACGACCGCGTCGCCCTCAAGCGCCTGCGCGCGCCGGAGAAGGGGGAGGCGAGGCCCGAGGAGAACTGGTGGTTCCACCAGGAGGCCCGCGCCGTCTCGCTGCTGGATCACCCCGCGATCGTCCGCGCGCGCGACTTCGGGCAGCTCGCCGACGGCACGCCCTTCTTCGTCATGGACGTGCTGCCGGGCCGGAGCGTGCACGAATGGATGCACACGACCCATCTGCCCTGGAGCGTCATCTGGTCGATGGTCGACCAGGTGATCGCCGGCCTCGCGCACGCGCACGCGCGCGGGGTCATCCACGGCGACCTGAAGCCGTCGAACATCATGCTCGACCTCGCGTCGGCGGGGCGGGGACCGCGTGCGTACCTGCTCGACCTGGGCCTCGCGTGGCTGCGCGAGTACCGTCACGACTCCCGGCTCGACGGGGCGCGACAGCCGGAGGTCGCCGTCCACTCGGGCGCGGGCACCGTCGGCTGGGTGGCTCCGGAGCAGATCCGGCGGCAGGCGGCCCTCGTGGGACCGGCGACGGATCTCTACGCCCTCGGGTGCGTGATGTACCGCGTGCTCAGCGGGCGCGAGGTGTTCGAGGGCAACGCGCAGGACGTGCTCCGCGCCCACAAGCGCACCCCCGTTCCCACGCCGAACCTGCCGCAGGACGTGCCCGACGAGGCGGGGAAGTTCATCCTGCGCCTGCTCGAGAAGAAGCCGTGGAACCGCTTCGAGCTCGCCGCCGACGCACGGCGGGCGTGGATGCGCCTGCGTCCCCCGACCGCCGCGCCGCTCGAAGACGTGGTGCAGACGGGGCCGAGCTCGAGGGCCGCACCCGCGGGGTACGCGCGATCGCTCGCGCCGGGGCTGCTCAGCCTGAGGGCGCCGATGCTCGTCGCGCGGCAGGACGAGCGCGCGAACCTCTGGTCCGCCGTCGAGGACGTGGCGTCCGGGCGGGTGCGCCAGCAGCTCATCGCCGTCATCGGCGACGCAGGCGTGGGCAAGAGCCGCCTTGTCGAGTGGCTCTGCGCCGAGGTGCACGAGCGCGGGACGATGATGCCGCTGCGCGCGCGCTACGGTCGCATCCCCACGCCGCTCGACGGCATCACCGGCGCGATCAACGCGCACTACGGCCTCGAGGGAGCGGACCGGGCTGCCGTCGAGCAGGCGCTCATCACGCGATGGGAAGTGGGCAAGGACGACGACGACGCGCTCACCTGGGTGGCGGCCACTGCCGAGTGGCTCCGGCCCACGCCGCCCGGTGTGCTGGCGCCGCTCGGGCCGAGCGGCAAGCGCTTCGTGCTCGACCGTCCCGAGCTCCGCTTCGTGGTCATGAAGAAGGTGCTCGAGCGGCTGACGAGAGACCGTCCCGTGCTGCTCTGGGCCGACGACCTGCACTTCGCTTCGCCGAACACCTTCGAGACGCTCGCCCGCTTGCACCGCGACGCGCACGACCTGCGCCTGCTCGTGGTCGGCACCGCCCGCAGCGAGACGCTCACCACCGACCTCGACGCCGCCCTGCGCATGGAGTCGATGCGCGCCGAGTGGAGTGGCAAGGTGTTCGAGCTCAAGCCGCTCGGGACCGACGACACGCAGGCGCTCCTGCGGACGGCGCTGCCCCTGGACGACGACGCGGTGGCGCGCGCCGTCGAGCAGAGCCGCGGCAACCCGCTCTTCGCGCTGCAGCTGCTCTACGCGTGGGCCGGCGGCGGGTACCTGACGCTGGAGGACGGCAAGTACCGCGTGCCCGACCGCGCCCTCCACGGGCGCGCCATCACGACCGCCGAGCTGTGGGACGAGCGCGTCCGCGCCATTCCCACGGAGCTGCGCCTCAGCGCCTACGCGGCGGCGGCGCTGGGGGACGACGTGCGCGGCGAGGTGCTCAAGACGCTGTGCATGTCGCTCGGGATGGACCCGCGCGACGCGCTCGTCGCCCTGACGCGCGCGCAGATCCTGCTCGCCGCCGGCAACGACCAGTTCCGCTGGCCCCACGCCCTGCTGCAGGAGCACCTGCTCGAGCGCCTGCAGGAGCGCAAGGACGCGCCGGCCATCTACAGGCTCGCGTCGAACGCGCTCGCGCGTCACCCGGCCGTCGGCTCGCGCCGCATCATGAAGCACCGCGTGCAGAACCTGCTCAAGGCGGGCGACGACGACACGGCGGCGAAGCTCATGTTCGACTTCATACGCGGCAGCTGGAGGCGCGGACGCGACGCGCAGGCCACGCTGCGCGATCTCGACATGCTCGACGGCAGGCTCACGGGCGCGCACGCGGCCGAGCGGTCCCTCTGGCGCGCCGAGGCGCTGCGTTACTCGGGCCAGCTCGAGGAGGCTCGGCACGAGGCCGATGCCGCGCGCGGCGCCTTCGAGCAGAGCGGCGACCTGGCCGCGTCGGCCAACGCGATGCGGCTCCTCGGGCACCTCGCGAGCGACGTGGGGCAGCCGGAGCAGGGCCGCGCGCTGGTCGCGAAGGCGCTCGAACGTCACCAGCAGGTCGGCGACGCGGGCGGCTGCGCGAACGACGAGGTCGTCCTCGGCGAGATCGACTATCTGCTCGGCGACCACGCGCGAGCGCGCACGACGCTGCGCAAGGCCGTCGAGCGCTGCACGCAGCTGGGCGACACGCTCGCCGGCGCGCAGTGTCTCATCCTGCTCGCCCTCATCGAGGAGACGGTGGGCGCCTTCCAGCGCGGGCGCGACCTGCTCACCGACGCGCGCACCGAGTTCGACCGCATCGGCTACCGCCTCGGCATCGCGCAGTGCGACGTGGCCCTCGGACACGCCGACCACCGTGCCTTCGACTTCGCGGGGGCCCGCGCCCGTGCCCTCGCGTCGCGCGCGAGCTTCCGCGAGCTGCACAACCCCCGAGGTGAAGCCGCGTGCGAGCGACTGCTCGCGATGGTGGCCCTCGACACGGACGACTACGACGCCGCCGACGCGCACGCGCGCGTGGCGCTCAAGATCTACGAGAAGCTGCAGGACCCGTGGGGCGAGCTGGAGTCGCGCCTGCTGCTGGCGCAGGTGGCGCTCGCCCGCGACGACGGACGCGCCGAGTCTCTGGTCGCCGCCTGCGATCGCGTGGTGCTCGACGAGGCCGAGCCCCGCCAGCACCGCCACCTGACGCGCGCCTGGCTCGCGAACAGGCAGCACCGCTGGGCGGACGCGGCCACCGAGGTCGAGGCGGCGCGCGCGGTGTTCGTCGTGTCGTCCCCCGAAGGGGGCGGCGTGCGTGCCGCCGAGGCGAGGGCCCGCACGGGCGACCACACGCCGCACCTGCTGAGGCGCCTCGCGCAGCTCGAGTGGGGTGGAGCGGCGCTCGCCACCATCGAGTCCTGGGTGCAGCAGATCGAGGCCGCCGGTGGACGGGCACCCTCGTCGGAGTACCCGGCGCTCCGGCGTGCGTGAGGCAAGAGCTTCCGCTAGAGTGCGCGCCCCATGAGCACCCCCCAGGATCCGCCCCGTCGTCGTAAGCAGAAGGCGCGTCGCACCAAGCAGCTCGCGCAGTGGCGCGAGAAGAACGCCGCGAAGAAGGAAGCGAAGGGCGAGTCGAAGAAGGCCTGAGGTCCACCGTGGCGGACGCAAAGAGCCTCCAGGAGACCTACGCGCCCGAGAACATGTGCTTCGGCTGCGGGCCGAAGAACGCGCAGGGGCTCCGCATCCGGAGCTTCGCCGAGAGCGACGACGCGTGCGTCTGCCGGTGGAAGCCGCAGCCGCACCACCTCGCGTTCCCGGGAGTGCTCAACGGCGGCATCTGCGGCGCGCTGCTCGATTGCCACTCGAACTGGACCGCCTCGTGGCACCTGATGAAGAAGACGGGCGCGGCGTCACCCCCGTGCACCGTCACCGCGGAGTTCGACGTGAAGCTCAAGAGGCCCACGCCGCTCGACGCCGAGCTGACCATCAAGGCCCACGTCGTCGAGTCCGACGCCGACCGCGCGACCGTCGAGGCGACGATCGAGGCCGGCGGCAAGGTGACGGCCACCTGCCGCGGCCTCTTCGTCGCGGTGAAGGAAGGCCACCCCGCCTTCCACCGCTGGTAGTCGGTCAGGTCACTGGTTGAACTGCGCCTGCGCGAAGACGCACGTCGACGCGTCGCCCGCCGTCGGCTGGTAGTTCACGCTGTCCGTGTAGAACGTCTGCGCGAACTGCGACGACCAGCACTGGCTGGCGAGGACCGTCGAGGAGAGATCGCCGCCCGACATCTTGACGTCGGCGCGTCCGGCGCCGGTCGAGTTCCAGCGGCTGTTCTCGTCCACGCTCTCGTTCTTGCCGTCCGGCGGTGAGCTGATGTCCGCCATCGCGGTCACGACGACGGTGCCCCCGCCGTCCTCGGCGTGCCCGACCGTGATGTCGTACCACTGGCCGGTGCCGTCGGACGTGGTCACGTCCGCCGTGATCGTCTTGGGCCACGCCCGCGCGTCGTACTTCACGGCGACCTTGCCGCCGTTGCTCCGCGTCGGATCGAGCGCCTGCAGCTTGTCGCCGTCCAGGGTGAAGGAGCCGCTGCGATAGAGCGCGTGCGCGTGGCTGTAGCCGTGACCCGTGAGGATCGATTGCCACGCGGAGTTGTCCGTGGAGCCGTGCGGGCGGCCGTCCACCTCGTAGTCGAACTCGTGGTCGGCGGTCTTGGTGACCGTGAGCTTCCACTGCACGGGGTCGAGCGCGTCGCCGCCCGGGCCCCAGACGGCCTCGTTGCCGCTGTGCGACGTCGGCGGGAAGCTCGTGACGACTTCCACCTCGGCCAGGATGAGCAGCGTCCCCGTATCGACAC
The DNA here is from genome assembly GCA_035499695.1 of Polyangiaceae bacterium. Taxonomy (GTDB): domain Bacteria; phylum Myxococcota_A; class Polyangia; order Polyangiales; family Polyangiaceae; genus Palsa-1150. The sequence continues at coordinate 650 of DATJYG010000775.1, read as the reverse complement.
CGTCGCTCACGGTGCGCGTGAACTCGTAGAAGCTCGCGTAGTCGGTCCCGCCGCCGCCACCCAGGCCCTGGATGTGGAGCTTCGTCGACGTCGACTGCCCGGTGGTGCCGCCACTCGCCTGCGTGCCGGCGAACGCGAGCTGCGCGTCGCCCTGCTGCGGGATGGCTTCGCGGTACTCCGAGGGGTCGCTCTGCTGCAGCACGCATCCCCCGGTCACGCTCGCCATCGCGATGGTTCCGAGCATCGCTGCGAGGGTCTTCTTGGTGGTCGTCATGGCTGGTCCTCCTGTCTCGTCCTTGACGGAGCGGGCAGGACGGAGAACAAGAGCCGCGCCAGGGCTCGAGCACACGGAACCGAGCGAAATCACTCGGGGCGGTGCCCGGACCGCCCACCGATGTGAACGCACCCGCTGTGAACGTCAGTTCTGCGGGAGTCGGTCGTCGATGACACCCTCGGTCGGCCAGGGACGCTCGGCGTGGGTCGGGTCCTTCGTCTCGTCGGGGCCGCGGTGCTCGTAGATCTGACGGCGACGGCGCGCGCTCCAGACGCCCCACATGGCGATGCAAAGGACGATGACCGCGGGGCCCCAGAAGATGATCGCGATGCCGAGCGAGAGGACGATCGTCGCAATGATCCCGAGGGCCGCGACG
>DATJYG010000774.1:0-9744 GCA_035499695.1 Polyangiaceae bacterium | reverse complement strand
CACGGCGAAGGACATCGCGGAGAAGGGGCCCGGCGACGTCTCGCGCGGACCGCACTGGCGCGGCGCCCGCTGCTTCATCTTGATCTCGAGCAGCTTGACGTCGAGCTGCCCCGAGTTCTGGTTCGGCAGCGGCAGCGGGTGGACGAGGCGCAGCGGGAAGCGAATCGAGACCGGCGCGGGCGGAGGCAGCGGCGCCTGGTGCACGACAGGGGGAGGCGGAGGCGGCGGGAGCGGCGCATGCGCCGGCGTCAGGGTGGCGGGCCGCGGCGCAGGAGCGGCGTTCGCGACCGGTCCCGGCGCCCGAGGAGGTGGCGGCGGCGGCGGAGCGGAGCCCCCGGACGTGGCCTCGACGACGCAGGCGCCGAGAAAGAGGGGCAATGCAAGCGACGAGAGAAGACGAACGCGAGCTTCCTTCATGGTCCTTCCGTGAGCGAGCTACCAGCTACCGTGACTTCCGTGGCTGCCGTGGCTGCCGTGGCTCCCATGGCTACCGTGCGACCCGTGGCTGCCGTGAGAGCCGTGGCTCCCGTGCGAGCAGTGCTGCGCGGGTGACGCGGGCGTCTCGGGATCGATGGGCGGCAGGTCGCCGGGCCCCTTCTCCGCGATGTCCTTCGCCGTGTCCGAGATCTTGCGCTGCTCCGGGGTCAGCTGACCCGCGCAGTCTTTCTTGAACTCGGGAATGTCCTCGTTGTCGGCGTCGGCTCCCATGGGGGGTGGCCTCCAGTTAGACGTTGCAGGTCTGAAGGAAGTGCACTCGGTCGCGCACGGTCGTCCACTGTGAGAAGACGCGCAGGATCTCGGGGTCGTCGGCCCCGATGCGTTCGAACAAGTAATCTTGGATCCCTTTGTGCACCGCGCACAAGGAGCTCTCGCGCATCCGGCCGAAGATCGACCCCTGGGTCTTGTGGTTGTGCACCGGGCAGACGCCGCAGTACGGCTGGTAGGTGCAGTTGACGCAGTCGGGCTGAGCGTCGAGGTTGCTGGCGATGGCCAGCGCCCGCACCGTCTCGTGGGACATGACGTCGCGGTAGCGCGTCTCTCCCACCTGCCCGAGGAGGAACGCGTCGTCCCCCATCTCGTGGAGCATGCGTCCCTCGTCGCAGGTGAAGATCTTGCCGTCGTAGTTGTAGGCGATCTGTCCGATGCCGGCGCCGCAGGGGGAGCGCACGTCGAGGAAGTTCGGGTCCTCGCCGGCGAGGATCTTGGAGAGGAAGATCGCGGCGAAGCGCTCGAGGATCTCCACGCCGCGCTTGTTGAGGTCGATCATGTAGTCGACGGCGCTGCGGTAGAAGTCGAGGTACTCGGCGCGCGGGTACTCGACGCGTGGGGCCGTCCTGTCGGCGAAGCCGAAGGGATCGACGGGGCGCAGGAAGAGCGCGCGGCAGCCGAGGTCGACGTACGTGTCGACGATCTCCTTCCAGCGCGGGAGGGCGTCGCGCGTCGTCGTGAGCAGCGCCTCCACGTGATACAGCGTCGGGTCGAGCCCCATCGCGACGTACGCCTCGTTGATGCGGCGGATCCACTTGGTGGCGGCCGCGTGCGCGCTTCCGCCGACGAGCTTGCGCTGCTTGTCGTGCAGGTGCTCGGGGCCGTCGACGCTCGTGCAGAGCTGCACCTTGTTCTCGACGAGCCAGGCGAGCTTCTCCTCGTCCATGAGCGAGAGGTTCGACACCATGGTGAACTCGAGGCGCTTGCCGGCCGTCTCGTTCTTCTGGCGGGCGCGCTCGACGATGCGCTTGACGGTGTCGAAGGCGACGAGCGGCTCGCCGCCCTGGAACTCGATGGTGACGTCGGGGCTGGTGGTGGCGAAGATCTGGTCGACGGTCGCGTCGGCGACCTCGGGCGTCATGTCGGTGTGGGTCGCGCCCATGTCGGCGCGCGAGGCGTGGCAGTAGACGCATGTCTCGTTGCAGCGGAGCGTCACGACCACGATGTGCAGGTTGGGCCCCCAGGAGAGGAACCGCTTGCGCGCGCGCAGGCGCTGGAGCATCCGATCGCTGCTGGCCTCGGCGCGCACGAAGTTGCGCTCGGCGAGCCGCGTGTAGAGAGGCGTGCCCTTGGCGACGTCTCCGCGTGCGAAGGACGCGAACTCGTCGGGGGTGAGCAGGAGGAACTCGCCCTCGGTGTTCGTGACGAGCACCTTGCCGCCGACGTCGCGGTGCTTGAAGGGCATCGCGAAGCTCGACGAGAGCTGCTTGCGGAGCTGGACGAGCTGCGTCATCAGCCGGCTCCTCGCACGGTGATGCCGAGCGCGCGGTTGGCGATCTCGCCGGCGACGCGGCGCTCGCGCTCCGGGTTGCTCGCCGTGACGCGCAGGACCCAGTGCGCGGGCTCCTCGGCGCGATCGATGGTGGTCGCGTAGGGAGCGAGCGCCTTCGCGGCGGCGTCGACCGACTCCCCTCGGTATAGGTCGCGGTGGAAGCGCAGCTCGATCACTTGCCCGCCTCCTCCTTCTTCTCCTCCGCGGCCTTCTTGTTCTTGCCGTACTTCTCCTCCCAGCTCATCGCGATGCCGAGCGGATCCTCGAAGGCCTCGTCGCCGAACTCGAACTTCTCGAGGTCGTCGAGAGACGGCGCTCCCATGGCGCCCGAGAGGGCGCGCGCCGTCGTGGATTCGATGACCGCGCGGCTCTCCTCGGCGATCTTCGCGCGCCACGCGCACGAGAGGAGCTCGTTGGCGAACTCGCCCGCCATCGCGACGAGGGCGCCCTCGGGCGGCTCGCCCTTCTTCCAGGAGAGCGTGACCCGCACGTGCGCCGCGTCGGGCTTGTCGAGGAGCACGTAGCAGCGATCGAGGAAGACGTACGCCGCGCCGTAGACCGCCCCGAGCGGGTAGAGAGACGCATCGACGGTCAGGGCGACCGAGCGCTGCGCCGCGTCGACGGACGCGATTTCGGACAGGCTGGACATCGCAGCGAAGTGTACCTGCTCAGAGGAGCGGGGCGAAGTGCTGGTCCCAGCGGAAAAGCTCGTCGAGAAGGGCCTTTCCCACGGGGGTGGGCCGGGCGTGGGCCCGGAGCACCTCGGTGCCCTCACGGTTGATTCGGGCGATCTCGCGGAGCCGGCGATGGGGGGCGACAGAGGCGCGCGCGTCACCGGCGGCGATCATGCGCTCGTAGAGGAGGGCCACCGGGACGAACGCGTGCACGGCGAGGAGCACGCCGTGAAGGGGACGCGCGTCGGGCCGCACGGGAGACCGGTAGAGCGGCTCGTGGGCGTTCTCGAGGACGTCGTCGGTCTCGAGGAGCGCGTTGAGCTTGTTGTGCTGAAACTCGTGGACCAGCGCCTCCACCATCGTCATCGCGCTGGGGTGCAGCGACAGGTAGAGCGTGCCGATCGCCTCGCGGTAAGAGGCCGACAGGTGCTTGTCGGCGTAGAAGCCGACCGGGACGATCTGCTGGACATGAAGGTCCATCTCGGCGCGGACGTCGGGCAGGTGCGACCGAACGATGTGCAGCGCCTCGCGGAGAGCGACGACCCACTCGCCTGTGGGCCGCCCGCCCAGGTCGAGGGCGTTGCCCTGCTTGTCCGGGTGAGCCTCGTGCATCGCGAGCGGGTTGTTGTCGGCCAAGGCGAGGACGATGGGCTCCTCGATGGCGACGGTCTGGTGCGATCCGGATCCCGAGAGCTCCGCGAGCATGGTGGCGACGAGCTCCGAACGGATCGCCTCCACGTCCGCGGCGGAGCGGAGCGCTCGCACCAGGACTCCCACGCGCGCGCGTCGGACGAGGCTCGCGAGCGCGCCGGGCTCGATGCGCCCCAGCACCGGGTGCCCCCGGACGGCGGCACGTGCCTCGCGCATCGCCCGGCCGAGGGCCGTCGAGAGCACGTCGCGCGCGGTCGTCGACCCGGGCTCGGGGACGGTCAGATCGCTGGGCGGAGCGAGCGCGACGGGCACGTTCGTACGATACTCCTCCGGCGATGCCCACGGCCCGCACGCTCGAGCTGGCGCTCGACTACCGGTGCAACCTGCGCTGCATCGGCTGCCGCGCGTGCGAGGACCGAGGGGAGCGCATCGCTCCCGAGCGTGCAGCGGCGCTGCTGCGCGAGGCACGCGAGGCCGGAGCGACGTGCGCGTGGCTCGGCGGCGGCGAGCCCACGCTGCGCGAGGACCTGCCGGCGCTGGTGCGGCGCGCCCGGGCCCTCGGTTTCGACGAGGTCGTCGTGCAGACCAACGCGATGCGTCTCGCCTACCCGGCCTACGCGGGCGCCCTGGTCAGCGCAGGCGTGACCGAGGTGCGCGTCAACGCCAAGAGCGCCCGAGCCGAGGTGCACGACCGCCTGAGCGGCGAGACCGGCGCCCACGCGCTGCTCTTGCGCGCCCTCGAGAACCTCGGGCCGCTCGGCGTGCGGGTCACGGCGGACGTGCTGCTGGCCCGATCGACCGCCCCGCATCTGGACGAGACGCTCGCGTTCTTCGCGGATCGCGGTGTGCGCCGCTTCGCCTTGTGGCTCCTCTACAGCAGCGACGTCCACGACGGCCGCGAGGGCGAGAGCGAGGTCCCGCGCATCGCAGACGTCGTTCCGGCGTTCGAGCGCGCCCACGCGATCGCCCGGTCGCGCGGGCTGGAGCTCGTCAGCTTCCACACGCCGCCGTGCACCTTGCCGCCGGCGCTCCGTACGACGTGGCAACCAGCGCGAGACCTGGGCATCGAAGTGGTCGACCCCGGGGGGCACCGCTTCGCGCTCCACGCTTCTCCCTTCGAGGGCGCCGGGCACGTCGAGGGGTGCGCGGGATGCGCTTTTCGTGATCGCTGCGGCGGTCCTCGCGCGGACTACCTGCGCCTGCACGGCGCCGGCGAGTTCCGGGCGCTATCCTCCGCTGAGGAAGGGCCATGAAGGCGCTCGTTAAGGTGGGCTATGGGTGCAACAACCACTGCACCTTCTGCCACACCTACGACGTGCGCCACATCGACGCCGAGGCCGACGAGGTCGACCGCAAGATCGATCGCGCCGCCCGCCTCGGGCACACGATGGTGGTGCTCTCCGGCGGCGAGGCCACGATGCGACGCGAGCTGCTCCGCTGGGCGGCGCGCACGGCGGCGCGCGGGATGGACTTCGGCCTCGTCACGAACGGCCGGATGCTGGCGTACCCGGAGCTGGTCGAGAAGCTGCTGAAGCAGCGTTTGCGCTACGTGTACCTCTCGCTTCACGGCGGCACGGCCAAGGTGCACAACGCCCTCGTGCGCGCCGACGCCTTCGAGCAGACCTACGCCGCCGTCGGCAACCTGGCAGGCCGCGGGCTCGACTTCACGGTGAACACCGTCATCACGCGCGCGAACCTCGAGCACCTGCGGGGCGTCGTCGACGCGCTGCTGCCCTGGCCCGACGTCATCGTGAAGTTCTCGATGGTGCAGCCCAAGGGCGGCGCCGACCGCCTCTTCGACCACGTCATCCCGCGCGTGTCCGACGTCGCCGCGCGCGTGAAGGCTGCCATCGAGTACGGCCTGGAGCGCAGCGGCGGCAAGCAGCGCTACGCGCACGACGGCATCCCCTTCTGCCTCCTGCCCGGGCACGAGGACCGCTACGACGACCTCAAGACGCACCGCTTCGCCACGATGATCGAGGTGGGCGAGCCGGACTTCTTCCCGGTCGATGATCTCGCCAAGGTGCAGCCCGAGGACGAGTGCGGCGCGTGTGCCCTTCGCGGCCCGTGCCCCGGGCTCTACGCCGGCTATCGCGAGGTGCACGGCGACGGCGAGGTCCACGCCGTCGCGAGGCAGACGCGCTCCAACTCGTTCACCTACGTGCACGAGGGGACGCATGGCCGGATGGGACCGGGCGGCGCTTGCCCGGTTCGCACCGACGGCGTCACACCATGGGACCGTGGCCGCATCCTCTTCATGCGCGACGGGGACAGGGTCGAGCGCTACCGCACGGAGTCGCGCGACTTCACGGACGTCGAGATCGCGCACACGAAGCTGGCCCTCGGCCAGGTGTACGACGACGCCAGCGAGACCAAGCAAGCGCCCGACGACTTCGCGCGCGACCTCGTCTCCCTGCGGCGCAGCGCGACGTGCGACCCGTGCGACGCCCGCGAGAGATGCGGCGGGCTGTGGGAGCCGGCGCCCGAGCGAGACGCCTTCGCGCGGGACGACGCCCTGGTGCAGCACGTCGTGAGCGAGCTGCGTGGCGACGTCCTCGACGTGGGGTGCGGCGAGGGGCGCTACCACGACGTGATCGCGCCGCTCGCCCGAGACGGCATGGTGCACTGGACGGGGCTCGAGCCGGACGCCGCTCGCGCCGACGCCATGCGCGCGCGTTCGCCCTGGGCCGAAGTGCGCGTCGGTGAGGCCGAGGCCATCGACGACGTCGCCCGCTTCGACCATGTGGTGGTCCTGCGGAGCTGGAACCACCTCCGCGACCCCGATCGCGCGATCGAGGCGATCGTCCGCGCACTTCGCCCCGGAGGCACGCTCCTCGTCGTCGACGGCGTCGCCTTTGGCCTGTTGCGTCGCCGACCGGTCGCGCCCGGCGGGAGCTTCGAGCACTACCGTAACGACGAGGCCGGGCGAGCCCACCGGCTGCTCTCGGCCCACCCTTTGGCGCTCATACAACGCCGCGATGTCGCTGCCGGAACGAGCAGCGAATGGCTCCTCCACTACCGGCGCGCTTGACGGCGGCTGGCCGGGCGCCCGATGCTGCAAGAAGATGCCCGCAGAGCCTCGTGACAACCCGAACCCCGAGGCGCGCGTCGGACAGCTGCTGAACGGCAAGTGGCAGGTCGACCGCCTGCTCGACGTCGGCGGCATGGGGGCGGTCTACGTCGCGACTCACCGCAACGGCCGGCGTGCGGCCATCAAGGTCCTCCACGGGCGGTTCGGCCGCGACCCGGAGGTGCGCAAGCGCTTCCTGCGCGAGGGCTACGTCGCCAACAAGCTGGGCCACCCGGGCGCCGTGGCGATCCTCGACGACGACATCTCCGAGGACGGGTCGCCGTACCTCGTCATGGAGCTGCTCGACGGGGAGTCGCTCTCGGCCTGGATCCACCGGGTCGGCGGACGCCTGCCGGTCTCCGAGGTGCTCGCGATCGCGGGGCAGGTGCTCGAAGTGCTGCGCGTGGCCCACGACGCGAGCATCGTGCACCGGGACATCAAGCCTGCGAACATCTTCGTCACGCGCGGCGGGTACGCCAAGCTGCTCGACTTCGGCCTGGCGCGCGTGCGCGACGGGAGCATCTCGCTCATCCCCACCGCCCAGGGCATCGTGATGGGAACGGCGGGGTACATGTCGCCCGAGCAGGCGCGCGGCAAGACGGACCTCGTGGATGCCCGGGCAGACCTCTTCTCCCTCGGCGCGGTCATGTTCCGCGCCCTGACGGGACGGCGCATCCACGAGAAGGCGACGCCGTTCGACACGACCATGGCGGGCATGACCGACCGCGCGCCCCCGCTCGGGTCGGTGATGCCCGAGGCGCGGCCCAAGCTCGCGAGCGCCGTCGACAAGGCGCTCGCATTCGAGCGCGAGGCTCGCTGGCAGACCGCCGCCGACATGTTCGAGGCGCTGCGCGAGGCGTACGACGAAGCGAAGCGGGCGCGCTCGTCGTCGACCGTGCAGGCCGTCTCGGCGCCGAGCTCCATAGACGTCCCCATCACCGTCGAGGAGGAGCAGTCGAGCCTCGTCGTGGACGTGGCCTTCGGTCCGGAGCACGACGTGGCGATGGAGCGCGAGCGACAGCGCACCCGCGAGGTCATCGAGGGGCTGTCGAGCCTCTCTATCGTGGTGGCGGAGGGGGAGGATCCGTCACCGGCTGCAGCTGCGCGAAACCGTGAGCCCGGACGAAGTTGACGTGCACGCCCTCGCACCGTGAGGCGTGGGCGCACGACGAACACCGAAGCGACCGGGTCATGTACCGCTCCTCGACGTAGCGGCGGGTCCAGCGGAAGATCTCGAGGCGCCCACCGGGGTCCGCGGCGGCGAGGTCCATCGTCGGCGGGCGACGCCGCGGCTCCCTGCCGAGAATGCACGCGGGCACGCCCTCCACCGGCACGGCAGCGTGCCGGAAGCTCGCGAAGAAGACGCGCAGATCGACGTCGTGCTCGCGCGCGTCGCTGGCGCGCTCGTAGGTCGGCTGGCGTAGCGCCAGGCGAGCAGGCGCCTCGTCGAGGGAGAGCAGCCACGGCGCGGTGTCCTTCGTGAGGTCGACGACGACCTCGAACGAGCCGGCGGCGGCGAGGAACGCCCGAGCCGCTTCTGCCGTGCGGGCCTCGACGCGCACCACGCGCCGATCGATGGCATCCATGCCCGACCAGTCGTCGAGCCGCAGCTCGAGGTCCGTCAGGGACGGGAACCGCGACGCGGCCTCCATCGCGCGCGCCACGTTCGGCGCGACCACGTGGAGCTTGCGAGCGCCCGACGAGGCGAGGATCTCGCTCAGCGGCCGGCGCGCGGTCGGGGCCCCGTTTCCCGCGAGCGGAAGGCGCTTGCGCGCCGTGGCGGGATCGCCGCCGAAGCTGCTCGGCGCGTGCGCCTCCGCCTCGGTGTCGACGCGCACGATCTCGAAGGCGCCGCTCGCCACGCGGTCCATCGACTGCACGAGCGAGTCGCACAGCTTCTCCAGGTAGCAGTAGCGGCATCGCGCGGGGTCTCGGCAATCGAGCGGCTCGCCGGTGTCGATCCAGCGCGCGAACTCCTCCTTCCTGCCGCGGACCTCGTCGTTCAGCTTGTAGGGGTCCTGGATCAGGTGCTCGAAGCCCTCGAGGTGCTGCGGCGGAAATCGGTTCATCCACAAGTGGACGTCGGGTCGCTTCGAGTACTCGAGCGCGGCCTGGATGTGCGGACGCGCCTCCTCGAGGTCGTAGAAGAGGGTGTCGCGCCCGTCGCGGAAGGCGCGCCCGAAGGGCACCACCTGGAGCAGGTCGAACTCGCCGACGCCGAGGGCCAGCAGCATCGAGAGCATCTCGGCCAGGTGCTTGACGTTGGCGCGGTTGACCACGACGTCGACGTTGACGATGGGCCGGCCGGACGCCTCGCGGTGCGCGAGCGCGTTCTTCAGTCCGCGCATCTCCTCGTCGAACGCGCCCTTGGTGCCCACGAGCGCGTCGTGCACGCGCGCGTTGGGGCCGTGGAGCGAGAAGGTGATCTCGGATAGCCCCGCGTCGAGGCAGCTCCGGAGAAAGTCGTCGTACGCGAACATCCGGCCGTTGGTGACGGTCTGGATCTTCGGGTAACCCGCGAGCGCGCCGAGGCGGATGAAGTCCACGTACTTGGGGTGAATCGTCGGCTCGCCGCCGGAGAGGATGAGGCGCGTGGCCCCCACCCGCCGGCCGTCGAGGATCTGGCGCTTCACGTCCTCGTTCGAGCGGATCGTCCCGTCGTGCGCGTCGGCGTCGAGGCAGAAGATGCAGTGGTCGTTGCAGTCGAAGGTGAGCCGGACCCAGTTGCGACGGTCGTGCGCGGCCTCCTCGTGGGTACGCGTCTTGTCACGCGCCGCCACGCCGGCCGAGTGCGTCTCCTCCGTCCACACGCGTGAAGCATAGCTCGGGGCGGGGTACCCTTTGGGTATGGCTCGCGTGCTCGTCGTTCATCCCCCGACGTCCATCGCGCGAGACTTCATCGACTACCCGTGGTTCTCGGACCTGGGGGCGGTGCAGACGGCGGCGGTGCTGCGGGCGAACGGCCACGAGGCGGCGCTGGTCGATGCCTACGCCCTCGCTGGATCCACCCTGGCCTGGCGCGATGACGGGCGCGCGCACCTCGGCGCGCCGGTCGACGAGGTGGTCGCCGCGTGCGGAGACGCTCTCGG
>DATJYG010000773.1:0-2525 GCA_035499695.1 Polyangiaceae bacterium | reverse complement strand
ACGCGCCGACGGCGCGCGCGTAGTGCGTCAGCAGCTTCTCGACGATGCCGACGTTGTAGAGGACGCGCGGGTTCTGCGAGAGCTCGTAGGCGCGCTGGAACTCGACGAGGGCGCCCTTGTAGTCGTTGGCGCCGGCGAGCTGCTTGGCGGCGTCCCACGCCTTGCGTGCCGGGTCTGGCAGCTGGGCGCGCACGTCGGCGGTGGGCGCAGGCTGCTGGGCGTGCGCCACCACGGGCTCAGCCGTGACGAGAAGGGCGAAGAGCACTGCGACGGATCGGGAGAGATGTCTCATCGGGATCTCGCGAGAGTGGCGTCAGTGAAGCTGGTTCAGATCGCCGAGTGTACGCGGCTTGCCGGTCGGCGTCGTGGGTGCCTGAGGCGTCTGGGGACGAGGGCCCGTCTGCGAGCCGGGGGCCGAGGACGCACTGGCCACGGCACTGGGCGCGGGGAGCGGTTCGAGGGAGGCCGAGGGGGTCGGGGGCAGCGGCGCGGCGCTCGTGGTCGCGGGGGGAGGAGGAGCCGAGGTCGTCGCCGCGAGGGTTCCGGAGCCGCTCGGATCCTGGGTCACGTGCGCAGGAGCGACGACGCGTTTGGCGACGATCACGCCGGCCGCGCCGACGATGAGGACTCCCGCCGCGACGATCGCGATGGCCACGGGAGCCTTGCTCTTCTTGGCCGCCGAGGGAGCCCCGGAGGCCTGCTTGGCGTCGCGGGTGACCCCCACGTCGGTCGGCACGCGCGGGGACCTGAGCGAGTCCGGCTGCGCGCCGGGGAACGTGTTCGCCGTCGCGATCTCGGCGTGGTTGGGCGCGACCGGCGCGCCGGAGGGCGTGAAGGGCCCTTGCCCGGGCGCCTGCGGCACGATGCTGCGCCCGCGCCCGCCTCGCAGGCGCGTGAGGATCTGCGAGCTGCGCGCGTCGGACCACGGCGCGAGGGCCTCGGCCATCTCGCCGGCCGACTTGTACCGGATGTTCAGGTCGCGGATGAGCGCGCGGTGGATCACCGCAGCGAGCCCCTCGGGCACGTCGGGGCGCAGGTTGCGCAGCGGCTCCGGGTCGGTCGTGAAGATCTTGAAGAGGATCTCCGTGTACTCCCCGGACTCCGCCGTGTACGGCGTGCGCCCGGTGAGCAGCTCGTAGAGGATGGCGCCCACCGAGTAGAGGTCCGTCCGGTAGTCGACGTCGCGCGGCGAGCGGGCCTGCTCGGGCGACATGTAGAGAGGCGTGCCGAGGGCGCTGTTGGTGCGGGTGAGGTTCGAGGCCTTCTCGGACTCGTCGGTGCGCACCTTGCTGATGCCGAAGTCCACGAGCTTCACGAAGTCGGGCTCGCCGTCCTTGTCGATCACGAAGCAGTTCGACGGCTTCATGTCGCGGTGGATGATCCCCGCGGCATGCGCCGTCTGCAGCGCGCGGAGGATCTGCAGGGCGAAGTGCACGGCGCGCGCCGGATCGTGGATGCGGCCGCCCTCGACGGCGAGGATCTGCTGCAGATCCCGCCCGTCGAGGAACTCCATCACGAGGTACGGCGCCCCGGTCGGCATGCGGCCGACGTCGAACACCTTCACGACGTGGTCGCTGTCGATCTGCGAGGCGGCGACGCCCTCGTTGACGAAGCGCTCGACCGCCCCCTGGAGCGCGAGCACCGCGGGGCTCATGAACTTGAGGGCGACGGGCGCGCGGCGGAGCAGGTGGGTCGCCTTGGCGACGGCGCCCATCCCGCCTTCGCCGAGAAGCCGCTCGATACGGTACTTGCCGTCGAGCACTTCGCCCGGCTGCGGGTATGGCGTCCCCTGCTGAAACTGGGGCGGCTGCGTCATCCGAGCCCCCTGCTCCTCCAGAAAGGCAGTGTATCGAGTAGTCTACGCCGCCGCTATGGCTACCCCCGCCTCGGGCTCACCCCCCTCAAAGCCGCCGCCCCCGCCGATCTCGCGCCTTGACGACATGAACGCACGTGCCCTCGAGGGCGGCGGAGCGGAGCGCATCAAGAAACAGCACGAGGGCGGCAAGCTCACCGCGCGGGAGCGCATCGATCTGCTCCTCGACCCCGGGAGCTTCGTCGAGATAGGACGCTTCGTCGTCCACCGGTCGCACGACTTCGGGATGGAGAGCCAGAAGTACCTCGGTGACGGAGTCGTCACGGGGCACGGGCTCATCGACGGGCGCAAGGTGTTCGTCTTCGCACAGGATTTCACCGTGTTCGGCGGGAGCCTGAGCGGGGCCTACGCGCAGAAGATCTGCAAGGTGATGGACCTGGCGATGAAGGTGGGCGCGCCGGTCGTCGGCCTCAACGACTCGGGCGGCGCGCGCATCCAGGAGGGCGTCGAGTCGCTCGCGGGGTACGCGGACATCTTCCTCAGGAACACGCTGGCGAGCGGCGTCGTGCCGCAGATCAGCTGCGTCATGGGCCCGTGCGCAGGCGGCGCCGTCTACTCGCCGGCCATCACGGACTTCATCCTGATGGTCGAGGGCACGAGCTACATGTTCATCACCGGGCCCGAGGTCATCAAGGCGGTGACCCACGAGGAG
>DATJYG010000772.1:0-8492 GCA_035499695.1 Polyangiaceae bacterium | reverse complement strand
CCGATCGAGAAGCTCCCTGCATCGGGCAACGGGTGCGTGGTGAGCGCCCCGTCGACCCCGATGAGCAGAGTGCGTTCCCCCACCGCCCGAGTCTCCCCGTCCCCTACCGGGCTCAACACATCATGGTTACCAGGGGACGAGCAGCGAGCGGAATGGACTTGGGTACGGTTAACAGAATCGCAACAACTGCACCTACATGCGCCCCGTCCGCGAGGCGGCGGTTGCCCTACGCCACCTCCGCATCCACATCGACCTCTCGGCCCCGCGGCACCACTCCCGACTGGACTCGTCCCTCGGCCGCACCCATCCCCCGCTCCGCCGTCTGCGCCCGCTCGTCGAGGTGGCGCCCGTACACGTGGGCCAGAAACGCGGTGGCGCCGCTGACGACGTGTGCGGTCCGCGGCGACGAGAACACCTCGAACGCGTGCTGCGCATCAGGGATCTCCGCGTGCACTACGGTCACCCCGTGGGCCCTGAGCGCCTCGGCGAACCGCCGCGACTCTGCCGGCGGCGCGATCGAGTCGCGATCGCCGTGCACGACGAGAAACGGCGGCGCGCCGGTGTGCACTCGCTCGATCGGCGAGGCCTCCTGGTAGCGCTCTGGGCACTTCGCGCGCGACACCTTCATGATGGCGAGCCGCAGCAGGAGCCCGAACTCGCGCTGGTAGGGCCAGTGCCCGTGGCGATCGGCGAAGTCGTACACGCCGTACAGGCCGATGCACCCGCGCACCGCCGTGCTGACCTGTTCGAACCCCGGCTGGTAGCGCGGATTGTTCTGGGTGAGCGCTGCGAGCGCCGCGAGGTGCGCACCCGCGGAGTTGCCGCACAAGACCACGAAGTCGGGATCGCCTCCGTACTCCTCCGCGTGCTCGCGGACCCAGGCGAGCGCGCGCTTCACGTCGATGAGGTGATCCGGGAAGGTGGCGCGAGGGCTGACGCGGTAGTCGATCGAGAAGCACACCCAGCCGCGCGCCGCGAGGTGGCGCATGAGAGGGAGGCCCTGGAAGACCCGCATGCCGAGGACCCATCCACCGCCGTGGACGTACACGAGCACGGGGCGGCCGGTGGGACGCGACTTCTGGCGATGAACATCGAGCCGGAGCTGCACGCCGCCGACGTAGGCGAAGGGGACGAAGCGCGTGGTCTCCACGTCGCGGTGGCCGAGAGCAAAGGGAAGGAGGATCCGGCGCCACGAGAAGGCGGAACCGATCCACGAGCGGACGTCAGCCGGGACGCGTGACTCGAACTCGGGACCGAGCCCCTCGCGGAGGCCAGCGTCGATCGAGGCGCGCGCACGCTCGCCGCGAAGATGCAGGATCAGCAGGCCGGTGCATGATGCACCGGCGCCGATCACGGCGACCGCGCCGGGCAGCGAGGCGAGCGCCCCCGCGTGGATCGCCCACGCCGCGAGCAGCGCCTGCAACGCGAGGTGGTGCAGGGCTAGCTCGGTCGTGAGCCACCCGAGCATGCCGCTCGCGAGCGCCAGCAGCGACGGCCACCGGAGCGGTCGCCAGGCGTTGGCCGTGAGCAGAGCACCGGCGATGCACGTCGCGACGTACCAGGGCATCTCGTCCTTCCCGCGGCGAGGAAGCTGGAGCTACTGGCGCGTCGCGTCAAGGGTCGAGTTGCGATCGAGACGCGAAGGATCCTCACGGAGAATCCAGGACTTGTACGTGTGGCTCCGCAAATGTATCACACGCGGACTTGACGCGTGATACATGGCGACGAAATGTATCACGCCAACGGAGGACCTCATGAGCGACATCCATGAAGGCCGATGGCTGCAGTGGAAGGGGCGCGCCAAGCGCGCCTGGGGTGTGTTCACCGGTGACGAGCGCGTCGAGGCGGAAGGGAACGCCGAGGTCGTGACCGGCGCCGTGCAGGAGTCGCTCGGCGTCGCGAAGCGAGAGGCCTCGCGCGGGGTAGCGCGCGGGGCGGACGCGATCGCGCGGTTCGCGAAGAAGGCGGCGCGGGTCATCGAGCGCTAGTGGTATCCCTCGCGTTCACACGCGATGGAACGACAGCCGCCCGTAGCGCCGGCCGACGAGATCGACCTCTACATCCGGACGTACACGTCGCTGTTGCGCTCGACGGGGGACGTGGACGTGCGCGCGTTCGAGGAAGCGCACGCGTTCAGCGCGTCGTCCCTGCACGAGGGGGCGCTCTCGCCCGAGCCCGACGTCTCGGCCTTCGCGTACGCCGCTGGACGGCTGCCGCTCGAGATGCCCGAGACGAGGCGCATCGTGCTGGGGCAGTCGCACGAGCTCTTCGAGGCGGCGGGCTTCGACGTGCGCGGGTGGCGCATCGTGAAGACGCGCGGGCGGCGTCGACCGTTGCGCTGGGACGGGCAGGGGACGCTCGCGGTGTTCATCGCGAGCGCGAGCGACATCGACGATCTCGTGCCGATGGTGACGGCGTACCAGATCGAGTGGAACAAGATGCACGCGCGTCTTCGCTCGGTGCGCCCGGGTGCTTCGCGCGACGAGATCGCGGCGGCCCTCCGGCTCGATCCGTCGGCCATGGGTAAGCTCGCCGAGGCCTTCGGCGGCGAGGGTTTCGACCGCGCCGTGGCGCGCGTCGCAGCGGCGCCGCTCGACCTGAAGATCCGGATGCTCGCGGCGTCGCACTCGCAATACCAGCGGGCCGCTCAGCGGTGGTGGAGCGGCATCGAGACGGCCTACGTGCGCGGAGCCCACCCGCGGCGGCCGCCGGTGTACTTCGTGTCGTCGAACACGCACGCCATCGCCAACCTCGTCGGCGGGTACGGGACCGTGCACCGCGACGACATCGTGGGGTGGGCGCGGGCCGAGAACCCGGAGGGGCTGCGCGAGGACATCGACGCCGCCCTGTCCACCGGCGACGACGCGAAGATCGCGCCCATTCTCTACTACCTGCTCCGCGGCTGGATTCACGCCGACCCGAGCGGTCAGCGGATGCAGCAGGTGCGCGCATTCGAGGAGCGGGCGGGCCTCTCGCATCTTTCGACGCCTGGGCACGTGGACGTCGACGCGCAGGTCATCGAGCTCTCGCGCCTCGACCCCGCGTGTCTCGATCCGCGCCTGCGGGTCCCGGGGCTCGAGCGGCTGCAGCGCAGCGAGGCCATCATCCTGAACATCGATTACCCGCTGGGGATGGCGGCGTACTACCTGCTCTCGCGCCTCGGGCAGGGCGTGGGCGAGGTGCGAGGCGTGTACGTCATGGGTAAGGCGGCGACGCTCAACGGGCGCGTCGGCGACGTGTCGCTCTCGGGCATGTGTTACGACGAGCACTCGCGCAACACGTTCCTCTTCCGGAACGCCTTCGGCGCCGACGACGTGCAGCCCTGGTTGCAGCACGGGAGCGTCTTCGACAACCAGGGGGCGCTCACCGTGCGGAGCGCGTTCCTGCAGAACCGCCGCTACATGGGCGCCTTCTACCGCGACGGGTACACGGTGCTCGAGATGGAGGCGGGGCCGTTCCTCGGCGCGGTCTACGAGCTCATCTACCCGCACGCGCTGCCGCGCGACGAGATCGTGCACCTGTCGGACAAGACGCCGTTCGACCTGGGATTCCTGCACTACGCGTCGGACACGCCGTACTCGAGGCGGCAGTCGCTGCTCTCCAAGAGCCTGAGCTACTTCGGCGTCGACAGCACGTACGCGTGCGCCATCGCAATCGTGCGGCGGATCTTCGAGCAGGAGCTGGCGCGGCTGCCGAGCTGACCCTATTATCAGACGCATGATAAAGAATGCGCCGGCGGCGCTCGCCGCGGGAGGGGTGCTCCTCGCCCTGGCGCTGGGGGGGTGTCACCGAAGTCCGGAGGTCCCGCCGGGATTCCAGGGGATCGTCGAGTACGACCAGCGCGTCATCGGGTTCGAGGTACCGGGGCGCATCGAGAAGGTCGCGGTGCAGCGCGGTGACATGGTGAAGAGCGGGCAGCTCCTCGCGAAGCTCGACGACACGCTGCAGCGGCTGACCGTCGAATCGCGGCAGAAGGACCAGGCGGCCGCGGAGGCGGACCTCGCGCTGCTGCTCGCGGGGTCGCGTCGTGAGGACATCGCGTCTGGCGCGGCGGACCTGCAGGCGTCGATGGCGACGGAAGACCAGGCGCGCAAGGAGGACGACCGTGTGCGCCGGCTCGTGGCCGACGGGGCGTTGCCGCAGTCGGAGCTGGACAAGTCGGATGCGGAGCTGCAGCGGTCGACCGAGCAGCGCAAGGCGCTGGAGCAGAAGCTCCTCGAGCTCCGCAAGGGATCGCGGCCCGAGGAGATCGCGCGCTCACGGGCGCGCGTCGACCAGGCGCGATCGCTACTGGCTCTCGAGCAGGAGCGGCTGGCGCGTTACACGCTCGGAGCGAACGCGGACGCCGAGGTCGTCGACGTCGAGGTGAAGGGCGGCGAGTTCGCCGTCGTGGGCTCGCCGGCGGTGACGCTCGCCGATACGACGCACCCGTACGTCGACGTGTTCGTCCCCGAGGGGAGCATGGACGGCGTGAAGCTCGGTGCGCCGGCGACGGTGCGCGTCGACACGACGAGCGCGCCCTTCCCCGCGAAGGTGGAGTACGTCTCGCCCGAGACCGAGTTCACACCCAAGTTCCTCTTCAGCGATCGCGAGCGACCACACCTGGTCGTGCGTGTGCGCGTGCGCCTCGAGGATCCGGATCGCCGGCTCCAGTCGGGGCTCCCCGCCTTCGCGACGGTGACGCCATGAGCGCCGCAGCCATCGCGCCGTTCGATGCCGAGGCGCCGATCATCCATACCGAGCACCTCTCGCGGAGCTTCGGCTCGCTGGTCGCGGTGCGCGACGTGTCGCTCGACGTACGGCGCGGCGAGATCTTCGGGATCCTCGGGCCGAACGGCGCCGGCAAGTCGACGACGATCCGGATGCTCTGCGGCATCCTCGACCCTAGTGGAGGCACGGGGCGCGTCGTCGGCTTCGACATCATGCGCGAGGCCGAGCGCATCAAGGAGCGCATCGGCTACATGACCCAGCGGTTCAGCCTCTACGAGGACCTCTCGGTCGTCGAGAACCTGCAGTTCTACGCCGGCATCTACGGCGTGCCGCTCGCGCGGCGGCGTGCACGCGTCGACGAAGTGCTCGAGCGCACGGGGCTCGGTCAGCGTCGGCGTCAGCTCGCCGGGACGCTCTCCGGCGGGTGGAAGCAGCGCGTGGCCCTCGCCTGCGCGACGATCCACCAGCCACCGTTGCTCTTCCTCGACGAGCCGACGGCCGGCGTCGACCCGGTCAGCCGTCGCGAGTTCTGGGAGAGGATCCACGACATCGCGGCCGAGGGCACGACCGCCGTCCTGACGACGCACTACATGGACGAGGCGGAGCGCTGCCACCGGCTCGCCTTCATCTTCGGTGGATCGCTCCTCGACGTCGGCACGCCGGACGAGGTCGTCCAGCGGCGCGAGCTGCGCGTCGCCGAGCTCGAGGTGGATCGGGCGCGCGAGGCGGCCGAGTTGCTCGCGAAGCACCCGGACGCCGAGGAGGTGGCCCACTACGGGCACTTGCTCCGCCTCGCGACGAGGCGCCGCGCCGACCCGTTGAAGCTCGCGCGCGAGGTGCTCGGCGAGTGGGGTATCGCGGTGCTGACGGCGCGCGAGACGCGCGCGACCGTCGAGGACGCGTTCGTCGCGATGGTGAAGGGCGACTCATGAAGCTCCGGATGCTCGTCGTCGCCTGGAAGGAGCTCCTGCAGCTGCGGCGGGACCGCCTGACGCTCGCGATGATGGCGGTGCTGCCCGTGATGCAGCTCCTGCTCTTCGGATACGCGATCAACACGGACGTCCGGCACATCCCGACGCTGGTGGACGACCACGATCGCAGCGCCGAGTCGCGAGACCTCGCGAGACGCATGGAGGCGACGGGGTTCTACGACCTGGTCGGCGAGGTCCACGGCTACGACGACATCGAGCATGCGCTGCGGTCGGGCGAGGCGCGCGCCGCGCTCGTCGTGCCCGCGCGCTTCGGGGCCGACGTGCAGGCTGGCCGCACGGCGCAGGTGCAGCTCGTGGTCGATGGGTCGGACCCGCAGATCGTCGGCAGCGCCGAGAACACGGCGGCGTCCCTCGTCGGCGTGCGGGCGGAGCAGATCCGCATCGAGGAGCTGTCGCGCGTCGGAGAGCGGCTGGCGCCCGTGCCCATCGAGCTGGCACCCGACATCCTCTACAACCAGGACCAGCGCACCGCCGTGTACATCGTGCCGGGGCTCATCGCGATCCTGCTCACGATGACGATGGTGATGCTCACGTCGATGGCTCTCGCGCGTGAACGCGAGCGCGGGACGCTCGAGCAGCTCATCGTCTCGCCGGTGAAGCCCGTGGAGCTCATCGTCGGCAAGATCCTCCCGTACGTCGCGATCGGTTACGTGCAGATGACGCTGATCCTGGCGTTCGGGCGCTACATCTTCGACGTGCCCATCCGCGGGTCGCTCGGGCTGCTCTACGCGCTCGCGTTCCTCTTCATCGCGGCGAACCTGGCCATCGGCCTCTTCTTCTCGACGCTCGCCAAGACGCAGCAGCAGGCGATGCAGATGTCGTTCTTCTTCTTCCTGCCGAACATCTTGCTCAGCGGATTCATGTTCCCGTTCGAAGCGATGCCGCGGCCGGCGCAGTGGCTGTCGCAAGCGCTACCCATCACGCATTTCCTGCGCATCGTGCGCGGCATCGTCCTCAAGGGCAGCAGCTTCGACGACCTGCACGTCGAGCTCGTGTGGCTGACGGGGATCCTCGCGGCTCTCGTCGCGTTCTCCTCCCTGCGCTTCCGCAAGAAGCTCGTCTGAGGCCACGCCCGATGCCCCGACCCCGAAGCGACATCCAGCCCCGCATCGTGCACGCGGCCCGCGCGCGCTTCCTCGAGTCCGGAGTGGACGGCGCGTCGCTGCGCGCCATCGCGAGCGACGCGGGGACCAACGTCGGCATGGTCTTCTATTACTTCCCGACGAAGGACGATCTGTTCCTCGCGGTCATCGAGGACGTCTACGTCAAGCTCCTCGACGACGTCGCGGCCGCCCTCGCCGGTGATGCGCCGGTGCGCGAGCGGCTCGAGCGCGTCTTCGCCCGCCTCGGACGGGCGAGCGAGGACGAGCTCACCGTCGTGCGGCTCGTCGTGCGCGAGGTGCTCCTGTCGCACGAGCGATTCGGCCGCGTCTTCGCCCGGATGCAGCGAGGGCACGTCGCCATGATCCTCTCGACGCTCGCCGAAGGGATCGCGGGCGGCGAGATCGACGGGAGCATCCCGCCGCCCCTGCTGCTGCTCTCGTGCATCGGGCTCGGGGCGCTGCCGCAGATGGTGCGGCGTGCCGCCGGAGACCGGGCGCCGTTCTCGGTGCTCCCCGGCCCGGAGAAGCTCGCCCACGAGAGCGCCGAGCTCCTCTTTCGCGCCATCGGCAAGAAGAAGAGCGCACCGGCAGCCAGCCGTCCTCGCCCCAGGAAGCGCGCCGGGGTACGCTGACGCACGGCTCCGATGGCGGGCGACGCGCACCACGAGCAGCATCGTGTGCTGAGCATCCGGGGCAAGAGCTACTGCGACAGCGCGTGTGTCTTCTGCATCGAGCGCGTCGACCACCCGGCGTCACCGAAGGTCGACGAGGTGCGCCGGCTCATCCTCGCGGGGCGCGGCAAGTACAACATGCTCTTCTTCATGGCGGGCGAGCCGAGCCTGCACCCGAAGCTCTTCGAGCACGTCGCCCTCGCGAAGGCCAACGGGTACCGCTACTTTGGGATGTCCTCGCACTTCCGCGCCTTCGCCGACCCGCGGCTGGCGCTGAAGGTCCTCGATGCGGGGTTCACGTTCTTCGACATCTCGCTGCACGCATCGACCCGCGAGGCGCAGGCGGAGGTGAATCCCATCGGCGACGGCGGCGAATCGCTGAAGGAGGCCCTGCACGGGCTGCGCAACATCATGGAGCTCGCGCGCAGGACGGGGCGCCAGGTGGGCGTGACGCACAAGATCGTGATCACGCGCCTCAACGTGGACGCGTTGCACGAAGTGTTCGACCTCACGCACCGGCTCGGTGTGCGCAGCTACATCCTGCAGCCGGTGAAGACCTCGGGGCTGGGCGGCGCGCTGGCGGAACGCCTCGCCATCAACGAGGACGAGTTCATGCCACACGTGAACGAGCTGCTCCGGCGCACCGAGGACTCCGGCGCCGAGATCAAGCTCTACGGCATGAGCCGCATCGGCGCGTACGAGGGGCGCAACCTGGTCGGCGAGTCGAACGTCGTGCGCCACGCGACCGGCAGGCGGAAGGGCCCGTTGCACCTGACGCTTTACGGCGACGATCGCATCGTCCCGGAGCGGCTCGCGCCGAGCGACGCGCCCACCCACCAGGTAACCGTGAAGCTGCCGACGACGGGCGAGTCGGTGTCGTTCGAGTGCGCCGAGGACCAGTTCATCCTGGATGCGGCGCTGGCGAGCGGTCTCGGACTGCCCTTCGGCTGCCGAATGGCCTCGTGCGGGCAGTGCTGCGGGCGCGTGATCGAGGGGAGCGTCCGGGTCGACGAGGG
>DATJYG010000771.1:0-2506 GCA_035499695.1 Polyangiaceae bacterium | reverse complement strand
CCGCGGTCGGGGTAGCGATAGGTCGTCACGCGCGAGGGGCCGTGCGCCGTGTCCCCCCGGTACACACCGGGGTGCGTGAGCGTCGTGTAGGCGTCGCGGCCGAGCCTCGGCACCTCGACGTGGAACCAGAACGGCACGCGGCGCGTCTCGCCGTCCCGGCTGAGGAGGACGAAGCCGTTCGCGTCACCCTGCACCGCCGATCGCGCCACCCTGAGCGAGATGCCGAGCGACGTGCCCGGTGTCACCGTCGCCGAGCTCGGAGTGAGCCTGACGCCGGTCGGCGCCGACTGCTCGGCGATCGACACGCTCCACGGGTCGGGGCCGCCGCCCGCGTCGCTGACGAGCAGGTGCTTCGTCCCGGCGAAGCCGCGGCGGACGAGCCCCCAGGTGAGGCTCGTGGGATCCGTGAAGAGGAGCGGGTCATCGGCCTGGACGAGGTCGATGCGGCCGCCGCCCTCCCGTGACGCCGTCACCTCGGTGTGTGTGCCGACGACGTGGACGGGGTCACCCGTCGACTCGAGCGCGGACTTGACCTGCTCCGGCGTCCAGGTCGGATGGCGCTGCATGAGAAGCGCCGCGGCGCCCGCGACGTGTGGCGCCGCCATGCTCGTCCCGTCCCACACGTCCCAGCCTCCGTTCGGGATGGAGGAGAGGACGCTTTCGCCGGGAGCGGTCACATCCGGCTTGAGCAGGAGTGAGATCGGCGTCGGTCCTGCCGACGAGAAGTACGCGATCTCGTCGGCCGGCTCGCCGTTGCCGCCCTCGCTCGAGGCCGCGACGGCGATCGTGTCGGGCGCGTTCGCGGGAGAGCCGATCGTGCCGTGGCCGGCGACGTCGTAGTCGTTGCCGGCGGCGACGGCCGAGACGACTCCCGCTGCGGCAGCGTTGTCGAGCGCCTGGACGACGATGTCGCGCGACGGCTCGATCTCCACCTCGCCGAGCGAGAGGTTGATGACGTTCATCCCGTCCGCGACCGCCTGGTCGATGCCCTTCGCGATCTCCGGCGCGTTGCCGTCGAGACCGACGTCGCTCGTCGGGACGGTCAGGACCTTGTAGTTGCCGAGATAGGCACGCGGAGCGATGCCCGACACGCGCACGCGACCGCGCGGGCCGTTGGCGATCGTGCCGTTGTCGCCGGCGGCGATGCCGGCGACGTGCGTGCCGTGGTCGGAGTAGTCCGGGTCGAAGGGACGGGCAGCGTACTTCCACGACGTCGACGGTGAGGGGAACGAGCGCGCGACGATCACCTTGGGTGTGGTGAACGCGGTGTTCCCCTTCGGGAAGCCCGGTGGATACGCGAAGCCGGACGGATTGAAGAACGGGTGCGTCTGGTCGATTCCGTCGTCGAGGATGGCGATCTTCATCCCCTGCCCCGCCGTGGCCAGCTGCGGCCCCCAGATGGTGGTGGCGCCGATGAGCGACGGGGTGCGGTTGAGCAACGCACCGGCGTTGCCGCGATGGCCGGAGGCGGCGAGTGCGTGATACGTGACGTTCGGCCACACCGTCACGCCGCGAAGAGCCCGCAATCGCGAAAGCTGAGCCCGTGGGAGGACAACCGACACGCCGTCGAGCACGACACCGTAGTGCCAGCGGACTCGAGCCGTCGGGATCGTCCGTGCCAGCCGCGCCTGCAGCCGCCGCTGGGCCGATGCGAGCGTGCGCAGATACGAGACCGCCGCGGGTACGCGGACGTCGAGCGCGTGGGGCTTCCGGGCGGCCGCAAGCAGCCGATCGTCCGTGACCGCTCGCGCGAGTGGCGCCTGCGGGAGGGTCACGACGACCTCCACCAGCTGCTCCGTGGGCGCATTCGACTCGAGCTTGCGCGCGGCCACGCTGCCGGCACCGAGAAGGGCCAGCACCGAGACGAGTCCGATCGAGAGGGCGGGGGAGAGGGGACGCAGAGGACGCATCGTACGCGCGGGGGGGAGGGACGTCGGCGGACCGGCGCGGCTACACTGTCGCTCCGCGCGGATGTGGCGGAATTGGTAGACGCGCACGGTTCAGGTCCGTGTGGGGGCAACCCCGTGGAGGTTCAAGTCCTCTCATCCGCATCGCCATCTCGCTAGGTAAGACGTCGGGACGCCTGCCTGGATGGACCGGGTCGCGGACGTTGCCGGCTCGTGGAGAGTTAGTGCGCTGCGCCGCGGGCGTCCAGCCGGGCCTCGAATGCGCGGCGGAGGAGCTCTCCGGTCAGGTCGCCCGTTCTGCGTGGGATCGGCTTCCGCTCGACGGCGACCACGCTCACGATGTCTCCGCTCCGCTCGCCGTGCAGGCGGGCATACGCCTCGTCCTCGCGAATCGGCGCCGTCTGGCCGCGATTCGTGCGGAACGGGAGCAGGCGTCGCAGGAAACGCATCGGCGTCTCCTACCACGTGTCGAGCGACGAGACAACCTCAGGCGTCGATCGACGCGAGCACGGCGAGCACCTGGTCGGCGTGTGTGGCCGGCTTGACGCCGTGCAGCACGTTCACCACACGACCGTCCGCTCCGATCACGAACGTCGACC
>DATJYG010000770.1:0-25427 GCA_035499695.1 Polyangiaceae bacterium | reverse complement strand
GACGGCATCGCGGTCGATCGAGGACTGCGACAGCCAGCGAGTCACTGACCGCGAGCTGAGCGCCGCTTCGTCGCGACGGCATCGTGGTCGATCGAGGACTGCGACGCGTGGTGTCGGTCACAAACCCCATTCTGTCAGCGCGACGTCGCGACGGCATCGCGGTCGATCGAGGACTGCGACCGCTCTACGAGCCCGAACTCACGCGCGGTGGAGAGTTGTCGCGACGGCATCGCGGTCGATCGAGGACTGCGACGTGCTGGCCTCCAGTTAGACTTCTGGCATGTCGAACGTCGCGACGGCATCGCAGTCGATCGAGGACTGCGACCCGACGAACTGCCCCCCGATGGGAAGGAGGGCGCCACGTCGCGACGGCATCGCAGTCGATCGGAGGACTGCGACACGCCGACTGACGCGGTCGACGTTGACGTCTCCGCCCGCTCGGAGCGAAAACTGTCGCGACGACCATCGCAGTCGATCTAGGACTGCGACTGGGCGCGGATTCGTTGAGCATGAACCCATCGCGATCGATCGAGGATCACGACGCGCTCGCCGAGGACCTTGTGGAGCCGGCGCACGAGGTCGTGACAGGGGCGTGATCGATCGAAGATCACGACCGCCCGTCGCCTGTGGTTGCGGCGCAATCGATCGAGGATCGCGACTGCACGACCGTCGGCACACGTCCGAGTTCGCGATCGTTCTGGGATTACGACATCGCGACGCCTCTCGCCGTTTCGCTCATCTTGGCTCTGTGCGGTAGACTGCAGGGCATGAAGTCGATCGAGATCCCCGACGGCTCGCTCATCCTGGATACCAACTCGCCCCTGTCCGATGCCGTGCTCAAGGCGGTCGCCGCCTATCGCGATCCTGAAGGGCGCCCGGTCTTCGGGATCGCGCGCTACGTGAGCCTGTACAAGATCAACCTCACGACCGACATCTCGCCCGCCGAGTCGCGGCGCATCCTGGCGCACGTGCCGGCGCTGGGGCTGGTGCAGCACTGCCTCGCTGCGGTGCCGCCGTCCAAGACGTGGACGGCCGTCGCGTCGCTCGGCACGCTCAAGGGGCAGACAGCCAAGCGCCACGCGGACCTGGTCGACTACCCGAGCGACTCGATGCTCGCGTACGACAACGAGGACTGCACGGGCGACGTCAAGGGAGAGATCACCGCGTGGGTCGAGCAGATCGCGCGGCCGCCGCTGCTCTACACGGGGTACGCGCCTGGACTGACGCCCGAGGAGCTCTGGCTGCTGGACTCGATCCACTGCTACTGGGGTGCCGCTGGCAACTGGGGACCGACCGAGTGCGGCGTCGCGATGCGGCAGCACTACCCGCCGATCACCATCGGCGGCGTCGAGTTCGACTGGAACATCGCTTCGGCCGACGCGCTCGGGCGGCGCGTGGTGCTGGCGACGGCGGACTGAGGCTGGTTGGCACCTTCGGCCACTCGGCCGGATGCACGCCTCGTCGCGCGATGCGCGCCACGTTGCGTTCGTGCTCGGCAAAGAGCAGCCATGTCAGGCCCTGCGTCCACAAAGACGCGGCCCACGCCGGATCGATCTCTGTCGTGGCGAACGCGAAAATGCGGCGAGCGTGCCGCAAGTTTTCACGTGCAGCGCGGTACCACCACGCAGCGCGTGCGAGCGCTTCGGCGCGTAGCAAATCATTCAAAGCTTCCCCCACTTCGCCGTCGACTCCTCCACTGCTCGCGCGAGCTTCGCGAACGGCCGGCGGTCGTAGATCGCTGTCGTCTTCGGGTCGGAGTGTCGAGCTCCGCTCGTTGCGGTGAACATGTCTTGCGTCTCGGCCAACGTGGAGATGAACGTGCGCCGCAGGTCGTGCGCCGTGAACTTCACGCCCGACCACTGCGCGATGGAGCGCAGGTACATCGTGATCACCCACTTAGTGGGCCCCGACACCAGGCTCACCTTGCCGTCGCTGATCCGCACGAAGAGGTGCGGGTGCTTGAACGGGTGCTCGGCGCGCTGCGCGAGCCAGGTGTCGATCGCGCACGACGCCCACGACGCCAGAGGGATGCGCGCCTCCTTGGCCCCCTTGCCAACGAGCTGGATGGTGCTCGCGTCACCCGACACGTCGTCGACGAGCGCTCGAGCGATCTCGTCGCGGCGCAGGCCAGACAGGCCCGCGGCGATAATGGCGTCGTACATCGCCCCGGCAAACGCGCCGCGCGCGAGGCAGGCCTTGCGCACCTGGACGATCTCCGCGTCCTCAAGCATCCGCCCGGCCGGTTCCTTGAGGCGCCCTCCCCGGATCTTCTTCTTGAGGACCAGGCGGATCCGCTCGAGCGTCTCGGCTGACATCCTCGAGCCGATGAAGCACTGCTCGAGAACGCCCTTGAGGGCCGCGAGCGACACCTTCACCGTGGCAATCGAGTGCTGCTCCAGCAAGCGGGCCCGGATGACGCCTGCGTGCTCGGGCCCCATGAGCCACCAGGGGACGTTTTCGTAGTTTTCGGGAGGGTAGCTGGTCGTCCGAACGACCCGCCGCAAGGCGTCGCGCATGGTCCGCTTGCTGTTTTCCGACGGCAACGACTCCAGGTAGGCCAGCACGGGGTTCGTCTGCGAGCTCGCGCGCAGGATCTCTCCGTTCGCGCGCACCACCAGGCGCCCAGGAACGTCGTCGACGACCTCCGCGCCTGCCTCGGGAACTGCCGCGAAAGCCTCTGCATCCTCGCCCGAGGGCCCGGGAGGCGCCGTTTCAAGCTCCGCCACGGGGCCATCATGCACGATCGCGAGCCTTCCTGCTAAGCGGGATTGGCTGTTACCTATTCGCACCCGAATAGGGAAACGAAAAAGTTGTGTGTTTACGCATACTTAGACGCGACTATAGGCGTTTTTCCCGTCAGAAACGTGCATCGCGCGCAGTTTCCCTTTCCGCGCCTCGCCCCCTGGCCTCAGGGCCCGGATTCCCGTGGTGACGTCCTTCCCAGGGGCCTTGCTGAGCCCGCTTCCGGGCCCTGTTATAGATGAGCCCGCTAGCCTACGGATGAGCTTGCCGTGTCGCCCGTTTGGGCGACGGAAGGATTGAATAAACCGGGGTGTGGGCCGTCTAACCTTCATGGGACTGAAACGCGAAGTAGTGGCGGAGTACCTCACGCGTTCGGGAAAGCCCGGCGCGACCGTCACCCGGACCACCGCAAGCGACGGACGCGTCACCTACAGCTACATCGGGGCATGGGGTGCAGGTAGCGGCATGGATCTCGCGACCATGCGAAACATTGTGTTTGGGTGGAATCTACGCGCCAAGCGGACGGGTAGCAGCGTCGCGATCGCGTTCACGGATTGAATAGATCGGGCTCCCGCCCAACGTAGTGAACGAAACGAAAGGGGTCCGAAGGGACCGGAAAGGGTTGCGCCATGAAAACGCAATTCGATGGATCGTCAAGAGTGGTCGCGGTCGAGAATCTCAAAGCCATGTGTGAGCACGTCTCGGGAACGTGCCACCGCTACTGGATCGAAAGCGTCTCCCGTTCGCGCGTCACGGTTGGCTACAGCAACCCGGACGAGTACGGACGCGAGTCTCCCATGTTCGCCGTGTTCCCGTGCTTCCCTAACCCGTTCGATCGCGACGGCGGAAACCCGTTCGTCTTGCTGACCGGACCGGGGAGCCTCTTGCGCGTAGTGAACGACGATCGCGACGGCGAGGGTTGGCAGTGCTTTCAGATCGTGCGTGACTGCCCCGTCATGTGGCGCCGCGCGGACGCGGACCGTGGCGACACGTGGCACGCGCATCCCGAGGAACACGTAATCGACGCGGTGCAAAGGTTGGATCTTGCGCTAGGCGACGCGCTTCCGTCGTCGCGTGACTACCACGTGCGCGTCACGATGCTTGGACGTGTCGTCGCCGAAACGGACGGCGGTAAGGTCAAGCTTTCCGCGCGCGACAACCGTGAGGCGATTGCTGGCGCGATCCAGCAAAACCTAGAGGTAGTTCGACCGCAGTACTAGCTTTCGCATCCGGTCCGGCGCTTCCCTCGCGTGAGGGGAGCGCGAGACTGGGTACGAAAACGAAAGGGTAGGCCATGGATCCGAGACTGGTAGAGGCGTTCCGCTTCTTTCACGAGCACGCCGGTTACGTCGTGGGCCGGCGCGCGGTAGGTGCGCTCGCGCTCGCACGCGCGGAGCTGCGCGCGAAAGAGCAGGGTTTGACCGTCACGTGGGATGACGAGGAGCTTCCGTGGGACGGCGATTGTCCCGCTCCGAAGGTTCACGTGCGTGCGATCGTGCTTCACCCGGACCACGCGGACGCGGATACGTCGGACGTCGCGATTCGCTTCCCGTACTTCGATCGTCGCGATGGCTCGGTCGGCCGCACACCGGCCGTTCTTGCTTCGCTCGGCGGGATCGGGCTCGATTCGATGCACGATCCGTACGTGCGCGTCGTAGAAGCGGAGCTCTTTGCGGAAGCGCTGGCCGAGCTGGACGCGGCGCGCGACGCGAAAGCGTGCGCCATGGCAGACGAGCTTGCGAGCCGCGCCACGTTCGCGGCGGGAAGCGCGGTGCAGTCGTGAACGCGCAAGAGACACTCGTGATCCTGGCACGCGAGGCCGGACGCGCGGGCGATCGGTGGTCTCGCTGGACGTCCAGCGACGTCGTACAGGACGCGATCAACGCGGCCGAAGTATACCCCGACACGGACGCTATCGAGGCCGCATTCTGCGAAGGACGGCGCGAGCTCCGTGCCGCGACGTGGCGAGTATGCTGGACGACCGCGCCAGCGGACTACGACACGAACGACGTGGAACCGCTTGAGACGTCGGCAGACACCTGGCACGGAAAGACGCTACGCAAGGTAGCGATCGATCCGGAAGGCTACGTCTACCAAACGTCCCGGTACGGTTCGGGCCTTCATCCCGTGTGGGACGAGGATCCGCGCGTGGAAGAAGCACGCATCCAAGCGCGCGTCGCGGCCGAACGCATCGATCGCGAGGCGCGGGAAGCCAAGCGAGCCGCGGGCCTCGTGTGGCTGCAAACCGCCACGGAAGACGAGCTAGAAGACTTCGATACGTTCGAGGCCCGCGGCGTGCGCTACGACGACGTTCGCGCTGAAAAGAAGCGGCGCGCGGCGTGCGCGGCGGACAAGGCACGCGCGGACGAATGGGCGCGCTGTCTCGCCGCGATTCCCGAAGGCGCGACGCTGATAGACGCGGGCAAACCCGGCAAGCGCGGGATCTACGGTTGGCTTCCCGGGCGGGATCCGCACGTCTACTATTCCGTTCGCATCGTTCGCGGATGGCCCGATGAAGCGGACCACGCGAACGTCATGGGAGAGGGGGACGACAACGCGGGATCCGCGTCTCTCGTGGCCGACTACCTCACGAGCGGACGCTTGCGCGTCGCCGCACCGGGCGAGGTTCCCCCGCGCGCCGTGGTCGCGCGCATCGGCCACGATCGCGTGAAAGAGATTCGACGGGTCGAGGTCGAGGGGCGCGTTGTGTGGGTCGGTCGCCCCTTGTTCGCGGGTGAGGCGATCGTGCTGGACGAGCACGGGCACCTGGTCCGAGCGAAGAAAGTCGTAGCGGCGGCACTGGGGGTGCAGCCGTGAACGCCTGCCTTTGGTGCGATGCCCCCTGCGAGGGCAAGCTTTGCCCTCAGTGCAACACGTGCCCTCACTGCACGACACCGATCGCCGAGCATCCGCTCTACCGCTGCACCGCGGATGCGCGGCACACGGTGCCGATCCTCGGCCATTCGTGCGCCGAGTGCGACTACATCGCGCAAGCGAGGGCACGGCGTGCCGCGGTCAACGCTCCGATCATCGTCTCGCTAGAGCGGATCCGTGCGCGGCACATCGCCGAATGGTCGAAACCGTGGCCCGGCCTCGAGTTTGGCAAGGCTCACTTCGGCATGATGCTCGATCAGGCCATCGCCGAGCTGAAAGGAGAGCAGTCGTGACCCGCCCCCGCAAGGATCCGACCGCGTGGCGCTCGACACCCGAGGGCCGCGAGAAGTACCGCGCCGCACGCGAACGCGCGCAAGCGCTCGCAAACGAGCTGGGTTTCGACCACGGTCTAGAGGCTAACGACGTGTTCCGGGAGTTTCGCGTGTTCATGCTCCCGGCAAAGGCAAACCGCTACGGTTTCGAGCTTCGGTGCGAAGTCGTGATGTGCGGCTACCTGGACAAGTGCCAGCCCGGCCACGGTCCGCTCGCCTGAAAGAGTGAATAACCGGACGGCCCGGCCGTCCAACACGCACGAGGGTAGGAACATGACAAGTGTAGCGATCAAGGATCTGGACTGCACCGCGATCGATGCCAAGCCGATCGACTTCGACTGGTCGGAAGGCTACGGCGAAACGTGGGAATGCTGGGAGGGCTCGCGTTGCAGCGAGTGCAACGCGGCGCTTGTCGGTCGCGAGGGCGATCGTCACTGCGACGTGGACAACGAAAGCGAATGCCGCGGGACGCTGTCCGGCGAGGGGCCGATGATGAACTACTACTACCCGTGCACGATCGGCGACGAGGCCGAGGCCGCGCGCACGCTGGCCGACACGTGCCTTTGTGTCGTGCGGGTCAACGGGGAGACGGGCTTGGCTCTCACGGGCGGCGGGATGGATCTGAGCTGGGAGATAAAATGCGAAGCGTTCATGCTCCTGGGTCACCTTCCCCCGGTTCACTTCGCGGACCTTCCCGGCATGGCTGGCAAGGACGTCGACAGCAAGCGCAACCGGTGGATCGTGGCCGGGTGCCTCAAGTCGTGCAGGGTCGCGGCGTCGTGGGCGCAGGGGCGCGCGTCGCGCCTGCGGGCGACGGTCGCGAGCATGCGCAAGCGCGCGGCAGAGCGCGCGAAGGGGGCAGCCTAGACCAGGCAAGGCGCGGCGACCCCTCCCCAGGGGTCGCCCGTCGCAAGCGCACCACGTGGCGCCGAGCTCCTTGGGTACGCCGCCGTTTGGCGGCTAGCACGATCCGAGGCTGGAACCCACGCTACGGGGTGCGCTTGCGGCTGGGCCGCGAAAGGAGACCACATGACCACCACCACCGACACGATCAAGATCGCCATGAGCGAGCGTCGCCCCCTGAGCATCAGCAAGGAGGCATGGCCGGTAATTGCCCAGGCCGACTGGTGGAACGGAGAGCACAAGTGCCAGGCGAACTACGTGCGCCGGATCCGCGTGCGCGAGCACGCGGACGGGCGGCGCCTCGTCTACGGCACCTACAGCAGCGGCGCCGGCGGGGTACCGGTCGGCTTCCGCGGTGCCGCGGGCGGCTTCCTCGTGCCGGCTCACGACGGGGCACCGGACGATGACGAGACCATCCGCGCGATCCGCTGCGTCGCTGGCATCATCGGCGATGATGCGATGGGAGCTCAGTGCATCGCAGACATGCCCGCGGAGGACGCATGAACGCCCTCGCCTACCGCTACGCCGCCCCCACGGGCGAGCTCCAGGTCCCGCACACGGTCGCCACGCTCGACGCGAGGGTGATGGTCGCGGAGCTGCGCCGACTACTGGCCTACGACGGCGACCTGCGGATCGTGCGCGACCAGCTCCGGGACCAGGCCGACACGCTCACAGACCAGATCGCGGACCTGTTGCACGACTGCGACGGCATGGTCTCGGGCGAGCTGTACGCCTCCGCGGAGAAGGATCGCGACGACGCGAACGAGTCATCGGAAGAGGCCGACCGCGAGGCGCGCGACGCCGAAGAGGAGCGCGACGACTTGCAGCGTCAGCTCGACGAGCTGGAAGAGGCCGCGCAAGAGGAGCCGGACGCCTTGCTCAGCAAGTACACGGCGCTCATGGTCGCCAAGGTCGAGGCGGCCGACAAGCGCATGGCGGCTATCGATCGGGCGTTTCGCAACGCGAAGCGAGCGGCGGCGAGGAGCAAGGTAGCTATCGAGGCGCTCAACGCGTGCGAGCGAGAGATCCGAGAGGCGACGAACAAGTAACCCTTCCGCTGGCTCCCCCTCGGGAGCCGGCCGAAGCCTGCACCTCTCGGGTAGAGCACCGTCTACCCCGGAAAGAGCCCCGAGGGGTGCGGACTTCGGCCAAAGGAGGCCGCAATGGACGACGTGAAGAAGTGCCCCATATGCGACGCGCCGCTCGTGTGCGACGCGTGCCACACGTTGATGTCGCCGGACGATCTGTCCGTCGCCGCCCTCGCCTACGGCGCAGCGTAGGCGGCGTACAGCGGGGCTTACGACGCCTGGCGCGACGCGCATCCCGACGAGACGCACCTGCCCGTCGACCACACCGAGCTGCCGTCGTGGATCGCCGAAGTCAAGCCCTCGTGCGTTGCGGCCAACGTGGCCCAGAACCGGATGTGCAACATCGCCCAGCGGCTCTACGCCACCAAGAGGTCCACATGATCCTGTACGTCACCCTCAAGCTCGAGACGAAAGACGAGACCATCGGCGCCTTCGCGCTGGCAATGCAAGACGTGCGGGACGCGCTCAAGGCGAGGGGCGTCAAGGCGAGCGTGTTCCAGGTGCGGGACGACGAGCGTCGGGTGGCGCTCGGGACGGAGGTGCGGCGGTGAGTCACACGACGCGCGTCAAGGACGACGACGGTCGGGAATGGATCATCACCCACAACGGCGACTGGAGCGGCCCGGCCATCATCACGAGATACGAGGGCGATCGGGCGGTCGATTGCGTGCGACTTCCCGGACGAATCATCCGAGAGGCATGCAGTCAAGCTGTTGCCAGAGATGCCATTTCGATCTTGGAGCAGTGGGACGGCAGCGAAGAGCACGCCATTCGGCTGCAGAGAACAAGATGACCCGCTGCGACTGCCGCGAACACTGCCGCTGCCGCCACCACGCCGGCCCCGCGGCGTACCTGGTGGCGCGCGAGGGTGTCGAGCTCGCCGTGTGCACCGCGTGCCTGTGGCCCGACGACAGGATCTTGCGCATCCTGGCGGAGCCGAGTGAACTACCGAGGTTCGAGGATTACGACAGCCTGGGGGCGCTGCTGCTCAGGAGGAGGGTGAGAGCGTGAAATTCAGAGTAGGGATGCTCAAGTCGCTGCCGCTGCTCGAGCCCGCCAACGACAACGACTCGGACGACGCCCGTGTTGCGAAGCTCGAGGTCGAGCAGCAGGAGATACGGGCGCTCATCCGCAGGGTGGACGTCATGCTGGGACGTGGACCGATAGTGAGTATCGTGCGAAAGTGAGTTGAATCATGGACGCGAAAGACAAGGCGATCGAAGAAGCGGCGAACAGTCTCTTCGCGCGGGTTGCCAGCCTGCCGGAGCTCGACTGGTCGATCCCGACGCCACGCATGAGGCTCGACCCCGGCTTCCACTCACGCGACGAGCGAGCGGCAGCTCCGGCTGAACGCCGCCTCATTCGACGGCTGCCAACACCCGAGCGAGCTGCCACCCCGATCCCCTTTCGGGACCTGTTGCTGCACATCGCACGACAGGCGCACACCGACCGAATTGAGACGCGGCGATCCGCGCAGGACACACCGTGAAATGCGCGCGTGTGAGTAAGCGATGAATCCCACCCCGAAAACGTCTCACTACGAACCGCTCACGCTGGGTCCCTACCCGACGAAGTACGCGCACGAGTGGAACGCCGGGACGCACCGTCGCCTGCCTCGGATGGTCGGGGCGATGTACTGCATTGGACTCTGGACGGGCGACGAGATGCGGGGGCTCGCCGTGGTGGGTCGGCCGTCAGCTCGCAAGCTGGACGTCCCAAAGCGGACGCGCATCCGAATCCAAGAGGTACTGCGCGTCGCGGTCGTCGAGGGCACGCGCAACGGTTGCTCGATACTTTACGGCGCCTGCTCGCGAGCTGGGAAGGCGATGGGGCTGGAAGGGATGTGCACGTACATCCACGACGACGAGACCGGCGTGTCGCTCCTGGCGGCCGGGTGGGTTTGCGACAAGACGACGGACGGGGGCGAGTGGTCTCGGCCGTCGCGCAAGAGGAAGTCGGCCGAAGATGCCAAGCCAAAGATCCGATGGTGGGCGCCATGGTCGAAAGCCGTCATGGTCCGAGCGCATGATGCGCGGAGTCAATGCACGCAGCAGGTGGTGGCAGCGACAGCACGACGATGTGTGGCTCCAGTACCATGAGTGCCCCTTTTGCCCACTGGACCCCCGCCCCACCTGCGAGCCGCCGCGGAAGGTTCTTGTGGTCAGACGAGACGCGGCCGATCGAGCAACAGACACCGTGAAATGCGCGCGTCAGGAAAAGCGAAGATGAAACCGTGTCTGCTCGTTCAATCCACCTACAAGCCCGGAGACCAACCGCCGGAGGGCTACCTCGAATGGCACGAGTGGGCCGAAGTGCAACGGAAGGCCGGCATCCGCCAGCAGATGTGCGGGCGCTGCGCCCGGTGGAAGACACCGCAAGAGCTGAGCGACATCGTCGACACGACGCCGGCCAGGACGTCTCGCGGTGCCCGCTTTCGCCTGCGTAGCTGCGGCAGGCGCCTGCTAGGCGCGTGAGGGAGGTGGACGATGGGTGAGAGGATCGTGGATCCGGAAGAGGCGGTCGCTCGGGCGCTCGTGCAGCTCGAGGATCTCGAGGGTCGAAAGAGGCTCGGAGCGCTGAAGATCCTGCGCGAGGAGTGCGATCGCCTGATCGCCGAGGCGCTCGCGGAGCAGATGGCGGAGGAGATGATGCGCACGCCCGTCATGACGCGGGATGGGCGGCAGAACATCGTCAAGCTGATGAGGCGCGTCATCAAGGAAGCGCGCCGGTGAGCGAGGAGGATCCGTTCGATCGGCTGATGCGCGAGGCCGAGGAGCTGCGCCATCGCCTCATCGAGGAGCGGCAGCGCCTCGCCCTGCGTGTCACCGAGATCGACGGCCAGCTCGCGCGCCTGTCGAGCATGAGAAACAAGCCCGGACGCAGCCTCGCGCTCGTCGCCCTCTCCGATCCGGCCGAGCCTGCGCTCGTGGTCGCGGAGCGAGGCAAGATCCGGCCCGAGGACATCGGGCGGCTCGGACAGCCGCTCAACTACCGGGATCTGCAGCACGCCGTGGCGAGCTGGTACGGCACGACCGTCGCGGAGATCATCGGCCGCAGTCGCTTCGCGTCGATCGCGCGGGCGCGGCACGTGGCCGTCTGGATCGTGCACACCTACGCGAACCCGAAGATGTCCTCGCCCGAGATGGGCATGGCCTTCGGCATGCGCGATCACACGACGGTGCTGGCCTCCATCGAGAAGGTGAGCGAGCTGCTGCAGCAGGATCCGCACTTCGCGGCCGAGCTCGAGGAGCTGCAGCGCCTCCTGCACGAGGCCGTGAAGCTGAGGGCGTCGCGGACCGTGGCGCAGCTGCCCGAGCCGGGCGCGCGAGAGGGGCAAGGGTGATGGATCTGACCGAGCCGATGGTGCGGATGCTCGCGCGGGCGCGCGAGGGCATGTGGCTTCGCGGCAGCTCCGAGCACCAGCTCGCGAAGCGCCTCTACCAGAGGGGCCTCGTGTTCTGGCCGTACAGGTACAGCAAGAAGATCCAGGCCACGGAGCTCGGTCTGCGCGAGCTTCGCCGGCGTCGCGTGAAGACCGAGCCGCCGCTCGTCGAGCGTCTCGCGGAGGCGATGTGGCGGACCTCCATCCGCGCGCAGCCGGCAGGGGAGCGCGCGCAGTACGCGGCGTGGGCGCGTCTCGTGGACGAGCAGACGCAGCGCGGCTTCCGGGCCGTGGCCTGGATGGCGATCAAAGAGTTCAAGCGCAGCAAGGGGCGCAAGGGGAAGGGGAAGAGGGCATGACGATCGTGCAGCAGGGTGAGGCGAAGGTCGCCTACTTCTCCGTCGATGGGCGGGGCCTGACGGACATCGCCCGCAACATCGCGCTCTCGGGCGATCCTGGCAGGGCCTATCGCCTGCTCGCCGACCACTTGCTGGGCAAGGACGGAGGCCGGATCGACGCGCGCGGCGTCGCCATCGACATCCTCGACGGGCGATGCGCCCTGCAAGGCTCGACGGCGTCGCGCCGCGGCATGCGCCTCGTCTGGGATCGCCGCAGCCGCGCCTACCAGAAGGCGCTGCGCCGCCTGTACGCGGGCACCGTGCGGATCGAGGGCCGCTGGTGGCGGCCGAAGGCGCGCGTCATCGAGTTCGGTCCTGCCGACGGGCAGCACGCCCTGAGCAAGGACGACGGATCCGAGGTGCAATCCATCGCCGAAGGCCTCGAGCGTCTCAAGGCCTTCGGGCGCAACCGCGTGGGGTACTTCGCGATGGCCGGCGAGCGGGTGATCGAGGTGCCCGGGCCGGACGGCAAGCCCGGCCTCGTCATCTTCGAGCCGACCGGCGAGCCTCCGTTCTGGTGGAAGGAGCAGGGCAGCCCCGAGGTGGCGCTGCGCCACTTCGAGGCGGCGGGGCTGCGTCTGCGGCTCGAGCGATGCCCACGTCCGGGTATGGACCCGGAGGGTGACGAGGGGGAGGATACTGACGTGGGGGATGGCGTGGGGGATGGCGAGACGCTCGAAGAGGACAGGCAGGCGCGGGCCGAGGCCGCCGACGCGATGGCCCGGATCGCGCAGATGCGCGAGCGTCCGTTTGACGGGCGTACCTGGGAAGAGGAGATCGCGCGGATCCGGCAGGTCGTGCGCGAGCGTGCGGGCGACGACTGGATGACGCTCGATCTGGGCGACGGGCAGACCTTGAAGGTGCCGCGCGCACCCTTCGAGAACTGGGCGCTGCGGCGCACGAGCCTGCGCGGCCTCGCCCCGCCGTGGGAGCCGGTCGCGCGCAATGGGATGAAGATGCCGTACGACGACGAGTGGCACACCGACTGGTGGCTCGGAGCCGGCCTGCGGCTCGAGGACGTCTACGACTCCAAGAGCGCGCAGAACAAGGCTGCGTACGACGCGATGTTCGAGCTGCAGCGGCGCCTGGGCAAGTTCGAGTGCGCCGTGGTCGTCGGCGGGTCCGCGGTGACGGGCGTCGTCGGCAAGGAAGTGGTCGTCGTGCCCGATCTCGGGCCCGATCGCCTACCGGACGTCGCCAGGGCGAGGGCCATCATCACGCAGAGCGGGGGCAAGATGGCGCACCTCGCGCAGGTGATGCTCGGGCAGAACGTGCCGATCCTGCGCATCAGCGACGCGCGCGAGCGGCTGCGGGACGGCATGCGCGTCACCGTGGAGCCCGAGCACGGCGTCGTGCGGATCCACACGTACGACAGGAGCTAGGTGTAGGTGGCACATGAGCCGGACCGTGCAGACGACCTTGAACGACGTGCTCTCGATGGTGTCGTGCTCCTACGACTACGGGCACGCCAACCAGATCGCCTGGCACTTCTTCTGGACGCTCGCCGGCGAGCGCTCGACCGCAAGGGTCGCCGTCTCTACCTGCTACCGTTGCCGATGGTCGGCATCGTCATCACATGGGGCCCGTCATGCTGACAGTGAGCGCCTGGTACTACCACAATCACACGGTGATGGGCATGTGGACGTCGAGCGCTGTTCGCTACCAGGTGCTGAATCCGGTTCGTGCCCTAGACCTCGCCCGCGGACTCGTCGAGTCGTGGTACGCCGGGCGCCCGCCGTACAAGATCGAGCTGAGCGACGGCGACACAACGTGGTCGGCTGATGTGGCGACGCTGCAAGGCGAGCGCGCTGCGCGACAGCAAAGGAGAGACCATGGCCTGTAAGTTCATCTGCGATGGATGCGGGAAGGAAGCCCCGGGCTACTACTCGCCAGCTCACAACTGGCACAAGCCGCTTCACTGGTTCGAACGAGCCGACGAGGACGGACCGCAGACGGTGTGCTCACGCGAGTGCATTGACAAGGTCGCGGCGAAGACGGGCAAGACGGGCGTCGTTCTGCCGCTCTGAACACACCGTGAAATGCGCGCGTGTGAGAAGCGAGTCATTCCCATGCAGAAAACGTCTCAGAAAGGAAGCGGTCATGCCGACGCACGGTGAGGGGTATCAGGACGTGACGGAGTTCAAGTCGATGGTCGGGACGACCCTCAAGGCCGTTGAGGGCGGCGTTGGGGACGAACAGATGGTTTTCGTCGCCGAGGACGGGCGCCGGTTTGTCTTCTGGTACGAGCACGACTGCTGCGCGTCCTGCAACGTCGAGGACATCTGCGGCGACCTGGCGGACCTCGTGGGGTCGCCCATCGTCGAGGCTGAGGAGGTCAGCAACTACGCGCCCGAGAAGGAACCGTGGGACACCGACAAGGACCGCTGGAGGCCCGAGAGCTACACGTGGACCTTCTACCGATTCTCGACGGCGAAGGGCACGGTCACGGTGCGATGGCTCGGCGAGTCGAACGGCTACTACAGCGAGAGCGTGTCCTACCGCGAGGAGCCCGCCTCGTGAACTACGAGACGATTCCGAGTACCGGCGTCCCGATCAAGGCGTGGACGCGCGGTGTGCCCGTCGAGGACGTGGCGCGCAAGCAACTCGTCGAAACGGCGGCCCTGCCATTCGTGTGGCCGCACGTCGCCGTAATGCCGGACGTCCACTGGGGCATGGGCGCGACGGTCGGCAGTGTCGTCCCAACCGAGGGCGCCATCGTGCCCGCAGCGGTCGGCGTGGACATCGGCTGCGGCATGTGCGCTGTCCGCACGCCGCTCACGTCGGCGGCGCTTGGGGACAACGCGCAGCGAATCTTCGAAGCCATCTCGGCAGCCATCCCGCACGGGCGAACGGACAACGGAGGGACAAACGACCGCGGCGCGTGGAGTGAGCCGCCGATGGACGTTCGTTCGGCCTGGGAGATGATCCGCGACGCCTACGATCGCGACGTTGGGCTCGACCGCCCACGCGAACGCGCGCCGCGGCAGCTCGGAACGCTCGGGACGGGCAATCACTTCGTGGAGGTCTGTCTCGACAAGGAAGACCGAGTGTGGCTCATGCTGCACTCGGGCTCGCGCGGAGTCGGCAATGCGATCGGAAGCCACTACATCGCGGCGGCGAAGAAGCGCTGCGAGTCGGACGGCATCGTGCTGCCCAACACGGACCTCGCGTGGCTGCCTGAGGGAACGCCGGAGTTCGACGCGTACGTCAAGGCGGTCCATTGGGCGCAGGAGTACGCGCGGCGCAATCGCGAGGTCATGCTCGCGCGAGCGATCCAAGTGCTCCGCGGCGACAGTGATGACCCGGCGTGGTCCTGGCTCCCCGACAGGGCGGTGAACTGCCATCACAACTACGTGAACCGAGAGACGCACTTCGGCCGGGAAGTCTGGGTCACGCGTAAAGGGGCCGTCAGCGCCCGCGAGGGCGAGATGGGCATCATCCCCGGCAGCATGGGAACCCGGAGCTTCATCGTGCGCGGCAAGGGCAACGTGGACTCGTTGCATTCGTGCAGCCATGGGGCCGGGCGCGTGATGAGCCGAAGCGCCGCGAAGAAAGCAATCACCCTGGAGCAGCACGCGGCGGACACGGCCGGCGTCGTCTGCCGCAAGGATGCCGATGTGCTCGACGAGAGCCCCCGCGCCTACAAGAACGTCGAGGACGTCATGGCCGCTCAGGCGGACCTCGTGGAGATCGTCTACGAGCTACATGGCGTCGTGTGTGTGAAGGGGTGAGTGAGAACTGAGACGCGCCGGATCGGGCGGGACACACCGTGAAATGCGCGCGAGTCCGGTCGAGAAACAGGAAGGGAACGGCGATGAGTGAACAGCTGATGAAGGTGAAGGCATGCGAGCACAAGGATCACCTCCTGGTGTTCTCGTCGGGCGAGGACGCGCCAGGTAAGTCGCTGGACACCCTGTCGCTCTGCCAGGTGTGCGGTGCGCTGGTCCACGACTATCGGCACAACGGCGGGCAGCGGTCGCCGAACTATCCGATCGTGTACTCGTCGCCGATGCTCACGCCGTTCCTGAGCGTGTGTCAGGAACTCATCGACGCTCAGCGCGTCGTGAAGGCAGCCGTCGCACTACGCGACCGACTTGCCGACGACGACCGATGCGATGAGGAGGAAGAGGACCTCGTGCGCGTTGTGGGGCGATACGAGGAAGCACGCGCAGCCGCGTCAACCCCACCCACGAAGTAATGCGCGCGAGCGCAAAGGAGACGAAGGCGATGGTTGAGCGACCGAGATACTTCGCGACGGAGCGGCAGGTCACCGGACGTCCGTACATCCATCACGCCTACGTGATCGATCGCACGACAGGGAAACCTGTCTACGCATGCCTGCACGGACACGGCGAGCGTGGCGGTCACGGTGCCGAGAAGGCCCAGGCATGCGCTGAGCGTGCGCTGCGCAGGGTGCTACGGCGAGTGCGTGTGGCAGACGCCGCAAAGACGTCGGTCCCACGCTCAGGCCCGCCCGTCTGAGATGCGCGCGAGGAAAGCGAGGAAGCACGAGTGATGAGCGACCCGAACGAGATATGCCGCATCTGCGGCAAGCCGCGACACGCGCACCTGCCTCCGGGCGAGACGCAACCCGAGGGAGGCGCGTGGGGAAGGCCGAAGGGCGAGAAGGACGGCGCAGAAACGCAGGAACGAACGAAACTCACGCACGTCGCCATCCGTTTCCGCGGAGTCGTCTACTCGCTCCCCGCACCCAGCAGGCACCACCACGTCATCCGAGAGATCCTCAAAGCCAACCCGGATGTCACAACCGTGGACGTGCGAGGAGACGACCAAGGCTTCCTCGACGAGAGCGGTCGGTACCTGACCCGGCACCAAGCGCTCGTCAGTGCACAACTGTTCGGGCAGCTAAAACAGGAGCCGCGAGGTGTGCTGACCAGCGAGGACTTGTGGTGAGACTGCGGAGCGGCCTCGGGTGACTTGACGCGCACGATCGCCACAGCTGAGGCTTGACGCCACGTCGAGCTGAGCGTTAGGGTAGCGGCTGTCTCGGAACGGCGTAGCAACCGACGAGACCGCCGCTTCAACCCAGGCCGCGCGGGAGCAGTCTACGGGGCCGGCTCCCCCCCTCCGGCAATTGCTACCGCGTGGGCCCGCCTGCGCGACCTGGCTTGAAGCGGCGCCTAACCCCGAGGGGCTCGCCGCGATGATGGCCGAATTGCTGGGAAACGTGTCGCCTGTCCTTCGCATCTTTCCCCTGCACGGCATCCTCTACGACCAAGGCGTACTGACTTGCACCTGCTCGCTAGGCGCCGCGTGCAAGAGCATCGGCAAGCACCCGATGGTGCGCTGGCGCAACTTCGAGGACAACTCCAAGGGTCCGAGCGGCGGCTACGGCATCCAGACCGGCAGCTTCAACGGGATCTTCGTCGTCGACCTCGACGTACGGCCGGACAAGAACGGCATCGACTCGCTGCTCGCTCTCGGTGAGGTGCCCGACACGCTGAGCGTGCTAACGCCCTCGGGCGGGGTGCACCTGTACTTCAGGCTGCCTGCCGGCGTCTACATCCCCACGAGCCGCGGCGAGCTCGGCCCCGGTATCGACATCAAGGGCGAGGGCGGCTACGTCGTCGGTCCGGGCTCGCCGCACAAAAGCGGCGGCATCTATCAACAGGAAGACGGCCCACTTGCAGACCCGCCCGCGTGGCTGCTCGAGCGGGTCGTCAAGCAGCCCAAGGCGCCCGAGCCGCTACAGACCCAGCACTACACCATCGATCCCGACAGCGTGGCCGGCGTGCGCGCTGTCGCGTGGGCCAAAGCCTACCTGTCAAGCGCCGCGCCGGCCATCGAGGGCCAGGGCGGCAGTGATCGGCTCTTCGCGGCGTGCTCGCACCTGATGGACTCCGCGCTGCCCCTGGATGTTCTGAAGCAGCTCGTCATTGAGGTCTACAACCCGCGGTGCGTGCCGCCGTGGTCCGAGCGCGAGATCGATCACAAGCTCGCCGACGCCGATCGGCTCTACGACAAGCCGCGGGGACTGCCCTCGCCCGACTTCATCGATCGGATGCACGGGCGCACCAAGGACACGTCCGCCAGAGAGCCGGACCCCTTGCACGAGTACAGCTTCACGATCGGCATGCGGGGCAGCGGGGACGCAGCCAAGGCTTCGTTCAGCGAAGTAGCCGGAGACCTCTTCGATCACGTCGCCTGGGCCGGCGTCCTGCAGTTCGACGAGTTCCGCGACCGCGTCGTGGCGATCAACCCGCCGATGCGCCTGGACGCCGAGACCTCTTCAGGTCTGTCGAACAACGACGTTCAGCTCGTACGAGCCTGGCTTGAGTACAACGGCAAGAAGATCAACGCGCTCGACGTC
This sequence comes from Polyangiaceae bacterium, assembly GCA_035499695.1. GTDB lineage: Bacteria > Myxococcota_A > Polyangia > Polyangiales > Polyangiaceae > Palsa-1150. The sequence continues at coordinate 7,377 of DATJYG010000770.1, read as the reverse complement.
GGAGCAGCTGTCGAGGCCGTCGCCAGGCGGCGCAAGTTCAACCCCGTTCAGGACATGCTGCGGTCGCTCGAGTGGGATGGCACCCCGCGCCTGGATCGCGTGCTGCCCGTGTACTTCCAGTCGCCAGACGGCGAGTACGAGCGCTCCGTCGGGCCTCGGTGGTTCATCTCGCTGGTTGCTCGCGCCATGACGCCCGGCTGCCAGAGCGACTGCACGCTCATCCTCGAAGGAGATCAGGGGCACGGCAAGACCAGCTCCTTCCGCGCCCTGATGCGCGATCCGAGCTGGTACGCTGAAAGCTCGTGCGGCGTCGACTCCAAGGACTTTTACGAGAACCTGCGGGGCGTGTGGCTCATGGGCTTCGACGAGCTGGAGTCGCTCTCCAAAGCGTCGCTCACGCGCGTCAAGACGGTCCTGACCTCGACGAGCGACCGCTATCGCCAGTCGTACGGCCGCAACTCCACCGACCACCCTAGGGCGTGTGGCTTCTGCGGCTCCACCAACGGCACGCAGTACCTCAATGATCCAACAGGTGCGCGCAGGTTCTGGCCGGTGCGCATGCTGCGCCCGATCAGCGTTGCGCGCCTCGTCGAGGACCGCGATCAGCTCTGGGCCGAAGCGTTCGCGCGCTGGGATGCCGGCGAGGAGTGGCACGTCAACACCCCCGAGCTGGTCGCGCTCTGCAGAGAGGAGCAGGAGGCACGCCTCGAGATCGACGGCTGGGAGGAGATCGTGCAGCGCTGGTTCGACGATCCCACCAAGTTCTCCCGCCAGCCTGTCGCCGCCGAAACGGGCAGCGTCTTCAAGGGCGTCAGGCCGTTCGACGGCTCCCAGGGCGTCACAACCGCCGACGTTCTCGAGCACGCCATCGGCAAGCTCAAGGGCAACTGGACCACCGGCGACGCCATGAGAATCGGGAAAATATTGCAGCAGCGGCTCAAGATGCGGCGGACGCGTGTCCGCACCGGGAAGAACAACCTGGAGTGGCGCTACTTGTTCCCGCCTGGTTCGGGCAGCTAGGCACGTCTATTTCGGTCTGTTTTCGAGCACTTAGCGGGCTTGTTCCCGCCTGTTCCTGCCTAAAGGGTCACCCTCGGGAGGCCTAGAATCTACCGGGTGGCGCTGGGTCGCCGAACAAAAAACATTACGCGTAAGACATATATACAGGTGGGACAGTAGGAACGTAGGAACAAGGTAGCGGTTTCGGTAGGTTACAAAGTTCCCACCGTTCCCACTTCTGGTCAGTGAGGCAAAATGTCGAAAATAATCCCCATCGTCGCCGTCCTGCCGCTTCGCCTGGTGAGCGAGGCCAACGTCCGCCATCACTGGCGTCAGCGCGCTGAGCGCACCAAAGCCCATCGCAGCGTGACGCTGATGGTGCTCTCGTTCGGCGTTCGTCAGCGAGGCTTGGCCGACACACGCAAGTCGCTGCTGGGCAACCGGCAGCTCGTCGTGCGCCTGGGTCGCGTCGGCAAGAACCTGCTCGATGACGACAACCTGCGCGGGGCCTTCAAGGCCGTGCGCGACGGCATCGCCGACGCCCTGCTGCTCAAAGACAACGATCCGCGCATTGCTTGGGAGTACTCTGACGCCCGCGGGCCTTCGTACGAGTGCCGCATCGAGATCGCCCTCGCGTGATCTTTTTTCTTGCGCACTGCCCAGCTCGCGTCTATATGACGTCAACAACGAGATCAAGACATCGGCATGAGACTTTCCGCATCGCAGATCGAGACGTTCGTCAGCTGCCAGCGCAAGTGGGCTTGGAAGTACGTGACGATGATCGAGGTGCCGGACGGCCCCGGGGCAGCCCTGGGTCGCCAGACGCACGCGGCGCTCCAGACGTACTTGGAGGGTGGCAAGATCAATTTCACGACGGAGGTCGGCTACATCGCCGCGTCGGGACTGCATCACCTGCCCAAGCCAGGCACTGAAGGCCTGCTGGTCGAGCAAGAGTTTCATTTCGAGGGCCCCTCGGGGCACACCTACCTCGGCTACAAAGACCTCGAGGTCCCTGGCGTCATCTACGACCACAAGACCACGAGCGACCTGAAGTGGCAGAAGACCGCCGAGCAGCTAGCCCAAGACATCCAAGCGACCCTGTACGCGACCGACTACTTTCGCAAGAACCCGGACAAACCTGACGTTGAATTGCGGTGGGTCTACTACCAGACCCGCGGCGCGAAGAAGAGCGCGGTCACCCACCTGCGCGTTGCTCAGCAAGAGACCTGGGATCGTTTCGTCGCGATCGAGAAGATCGCCAGCGAGATGGAGGTTGCTTCGCAGAAGCAACCTCTCGAGCTTCCCCCGAGTATCGACCACTGCAGTGCTTACGGCGGCTGCCCTCACCAGGGCCGCTGCAACCTTTCACCGTTCGACAAGATGAGGTCCCACGTGAACCAGAACAAGTTGCTCGCCAAGCTCAAGCCCCAGAACAAGACCAACGGCGCCGCGGCAGCCCCGTCGGCTGCCCCCGCGCCCGCGCAGACGCCCCTGGCCTTTGCTCCCGGCGGTGCGCACCACGGCACCGCGGCGGCTGCGGCGCCCGCGGGCAACAAGCTGCTGGCGCGGATGAAGGCGGCCGGCGCCCCCGCGGCGAGCGCGCCTGCCCCCGCCGCGGTCAACCCGCCCGAGACCGACTACGGCAACCCCGCAGCTGCGGCGCCCCAGCCCGCGCCTGCGCCGGCCGCCTTGCCGGCGCCTGCCGCTGCCGCCCCCGAGGCAGCTGCCGAGGGCCGTGGGCGTCCCCGCAAGGCCGCCCTGCCCGAGACGGGCGTGACAACCAAGATCAAGGTGCTCTACGTCAACTGCGCCCCGGTGGGCGCGGCCATCGAAGACGCCGCGCAGCTCATCGCCCTGGGCAAGAAGGTGCTCGAGAGCGAGGGGCTGGCCGACTACCGCTTCGCCGAGTACGGCCAGGGCCCCGGCATGCTCGCCGTCGCCGCCATCCACCAGCTCGACACCATCGACGGCGTCATCGCTGCGATGCGCCTCGACACGACGACACCCGAGGGACAGATCATCGCCTCGGACCTGATGGCGCGCGCGGCCCTGGTCGTTCGATGACCGAGCCGGTCGTGGACCTGCGCGCCCGCTACGAAGAGCTGGTCGGCTTCTTCGGCGGCAAGAGCGTCCGCAACGGACGCTTCGGGCAGTACGAGGTCGTCATCGTGCACGTGCCCCGTCGGGGCACGTTCATGCTGTCGGGCGTTCGCATCGTGCAGCTCGCGGACGCCTCCGGCGTGGACGTCGGGTGGCCCGTGCGCATCGTGTGGAAGGGCTTCTCCCCAATCAAGGCGCAGGAAGGCGAGGAACAGAAGTCGATGAAGGTGTACGAGATGTTCATCGCCGAGGGCGACCCTCTCTCGCAAGGCGAGCTACCGATGGTGAACCCGTGAGCGTCGAGCCCATTCTCGTGTGGCTCGATCTCGAGACCACCGGCCTAGAGCCGACGCGAGACGGCATCCTGGAGATCGCCGTCTCGCTCGCGGCGCTGCGCAATCCGTTCACACCCATCATGACGGCCGAGTGGGTGCTGCACTACCCGCGCAACGGCCAAGAGCTGCTGACGCCCTTCATCCGTGGCATGCACGGCAAGAACGGCCTGCTCGAGGAGTGCGCCGTGGCGAGCTTGAACCGACATGACGTCGAGCAAGCGCTGCTCGCACTGGTGCCTCTCGGTGTCGACCGCGAGAGCATGCCGATCCTGGCCGGTTCGAGCGTGCACTTCGATCACGGCTTCCTCAAGGTGCACATGCCGGAGCTGTCGTCGAAGCTGTCGCACCGGCACTATGACGTGTCGGCGGTCAAGCTCTTCTGCCAGTCGCTCGGCATGGAGAAGCTGCCGCGTGCAGAGGCGCATCGCGCGGCGGCCGACATCTCGGAGTCGATCGATCACGCCAAGCGCTGCGCCGAGTGGATGCGGTGGCTGCAGTACCAGCATCAGCAGTCGTGAACGCGTCGCCCTTCGGCAGCCAGAGCGTCATCGAGACGCCCGAGATTGCACGCGTCGCGGCACTGCCGCGACGCGTGTGGTCGAGCGAGGACTCTGCGCGCCTGGCGGCGATGATGACCGCGGAGCTCAAGACGCCCGGCGGCACGAAGACCTTGCGGCCCGTACAGGGCGTTGCCCTCTATGAGGCCATGGAGAGCCGGGGGCTGTTCGGCCCCATCCGCGTCGGAGGCGGCAAGTGCCTCGGGCGCGGCACGCCCGTCCTCATGTTCGACGGCTCGATCAAGAAGGTCGAGCAGGTAGAAGTCGGCGACGTGCTCATGGGGCCCGACAGCGGCCCCCGCTACGTGAAGAGCGTATGCGCCGGGCGAGAGGCGCTCTATCGAATCGTACCGGTCAAGGGGGAGCCTTACGTGGTCAACGAGAGTCACATTCTCAGCTTGAAGCAGACCAGACAAAGTGTTCGGCACCCGGCACCCTGCATGCAGGGCGGGCGCGTGTGCAACCTCGCGGTGCGAGAGTTTCTCGGAAAGAGCGAGCGCTTTCGTGCGAACTGGAAGGGCTACCGAGTAGGCGTCGAGTTTCCTGCTCGTGCAGAGCCACCCGAGCCGTACATGCTAGGTGTGTGGCTCGGCGACGGTTGCTCGAATGCGTTTGGCATCACGACCGCAGATGCAGAGATCGTGTCCGAGATTCGAGACTTCGCGACGCGCCACAGCTTGAAGATTCGTGTGTCTGCGCAGGAAGGCAACGCCGCATACACGTACTACCTGTCCAACGGGCCGGAAGCCGCCCGAAAAAAGAAGCGCAACATTGCTGTGGAGTGGCTGGCGTTCGAGGACGTGTTGAACAACAAGCACGTCCCGCACGACTACAAGACGGGAAGTCGTTTGGTGCGTTTGGAAGTGCTGGCAGGTCTTCTCGACAGCGACGGTCATCTCGGGCATGTTGGGTACGACTACGTTTCCGTGTCCGAGCGTTTGGCCGACGACGTGTGCTTTCTTGCTCGCTCTCTCGGCTTGGCGGCCTACAAGCGGCAGACACGAAAAGAATGCGTCAACAACGGCGTGTGGGGCACGTACTACCGTGTGAGCATCTCCGGGGATGTGTCTTGCATCCCTTGTCGGATCGTGCGCAAGAAAGCACCGCCCCGTCGGCAGAAGAAGTCCGTGCTCATGACGGGTATCCGTGCGGAACCGATCGGGGAGGGCGATTACTTCGGCTTCGAGCTGGAAGGGGTCGATCGTCTCTTCTTGCTCGGGGACTTCACCGTCACGCACAACACGCTCCTGACGCTGCTCCTGCCCGCCGTGCTCGAGGCCAAGCGGCCGGCGCTGCTCTTGCCCGCCGCACTGGTCGAGAAGACCTGGCGTGACTTCCACGAGCTGCGAGAGCACTGGCGGCTACCGACCAACATACAGATCATCTCCTACGAGATGCTCGGCCTGGTGCAGAGCGCGACGAAGCTTGAGTATATTTTGCCCGACCTCATCATGGCCGATGAGTGCTTTGTTGCCGGGACGCCCATCCGAACCGCGAAGGGAGTACGCCCTATCGAGAGCATCTGTGTCGGCGATCTTGTCGAGACGGGCGAGGGCTTGCGTCGGGTGACAGGAGCCGGGAGTAGAGAGAGCGAGGATCTGTACGATGTCGAAGTCGGCGAAAGTCGGTACACCTGCACCGGAGATCATCCCTTCCTCACCATCAAAGGTTGGCGAGCAGCAAGAGACCTGGCTGTGGGTGACGAAGTCGTGCGAGACGTGTCAACAGCCGTTCGTTTCGAGGCCTTGTCAGAAGAGACGATTCTGCAGTCGCGAGTGCAAGTACGCGAGCCCGACGATTCGCGAGAGGTTGTCCGAGAGCGCGAAGGCTCGGAAGATCGGCGACGGCCCCTTCTCGACGAAAGCGGCATCGGAGCGGATGAAGATCAAGAACCCGATGCGTTTGCCGGAAGTGCGGGAGGCGACAGCGCGCTCGCGTCGCGCGCGGGGGGACTGGCGACCACCTGTGCAGGGAGGCAACGGTCGCCCAATGCCGGAGCCGCAACGGAGGCTTCTGGAAGCGCTCGGGCCGGAGTGGTCGCCAGAGAGGCGCTTCCCGTGGGGAGCGAGCGCGATACCGGCATACCTTGCGGACATGGCTCACGAGGACAGCAAGATCGTGGTGGAGGTGGACGGACAGAACCATCTCGACGAGAAGGTCAAGAAGAGGGACGCCAGGAAGGATGCCTTCTTGGCAGAGAGAGGCTGGCTCGTGTTGCGAGTGTCCAACGACGAGGTTCTGGAGCACCTGGATCGTGTGCTCGCGTCTATAACCTTAGCGTTGAGGGGCCGGAGACGTACGTTCTAGGCGGAGGTGAGATCGTTCACAACTGCCACTATCTCAAGAACTACCGCGCTGGGCGCACGCGCCGAGTGCTTCGATACATGCGCGAGCACCCCGAGACTCTCTTCGCCGGCGTGTCGGGAACCGTGATGAAGTCGTCGATCAGGGACTTCGCCCACATCCTTCGGTGGTCGCTCAAGAGCGGAGCTCCCATCCCGGAGACCGACGACGAGACGGCGGCGTGGGCCGACGCCTTGGACGAGAAGGTCAACCCGCTCGCGCGCCGCCAGCCCGGGGCGCTCCTGTCGCTTGATCCGACCGTGGCGCCGCCCGAGCCGCCTATGCTCGCGGGCGGCGTCGTGGACGTGATGCGCATGTCGCGCATGACGACTACGCTTGCCCGGCGCGTGTTCCAGGAGCGGCTTCTTCAGACCCGCGGCGTCGTCGCCTCGAGCAAGTCCGACGGCGTCACCTGCAGCTTGCAGATCGGGGCCCTGGAGTACAAGGCCGGCGACATCACGGCGCAGCACTTCACGCACGTGCGCAAGACCAAGACGACGCCCGACGGCTGGGGGATCGCCGAGCCGATGCTCATCCGCATGTACCTGCGGCAGCTCGCTCTGGGCTTTCACGGGGTCTGGGAGCCCCGGCCGCCGCAGCCGTGGCTCGACGCGCGGCGCGAGTGGGCCGCGTTCGTGCGCGAGGTTCTCGAAGACTCCGACCACCTCGACACCGAGCTCCAGGTCGCCAACGAAGTCGACGCCGGTCGTCTTCGCACCCCGACGCTCGCAGCGTGGCGCAGGGTGCGCGACTCGTTTCAGATCGAGCCCAAGGACATCTGGCACGATGATGCGGCCCTGCAGGCCTGTGCCAAGTGGATGGAAGCCGAGCGCGGAATCGTCTGGTGCGAGCACCGCTTCTTCGCGCGCCGCCTTGCTGCGCTGACAGGCGCGGTGTACTACGGCGCCAACGGTCTGGCGGAGGGCTCGGGCGAGAGCATCACACTGGTCAAGCCCGGTCGGGCGATCATCGCGAGCATCCAGGCCAACGCCACGGGCCGCAACCTGCAGATGTTTTCCACGAACCTGGTGACTTCGTGCCAG
>DATJYG010000769.1:0-9721 GCA_035499695.1 Polyangiaceae bacterium | reverse complement strand
GCTGCTGACGGCCCGCGTCGCGCTCGGCGCGCCGGCGCGGATCCACACGGTGTTCTGGCAGTCGGACACGTCGATCCAACCCGACGTGGACGCCTTCTTCACGTGCCTCACCGGGTCGAGCACCTTCGGCACGACGTGGAGCCAGCAGTTCGGGATGACCTCGGTCGCATACGCCGGGAGCTCCGTCCTGGCTTCCGCCGCGCCCTCGCAGGTCACGCTCGGCGGCAGCCTCAACCAGCTCATGAGCACCGCCTTCATGAGCGGCGCCGTCCCGGCCCCGCAGGCAGGCACCGAGGAGGAGTACCTCGTCTACTTCCCGCCCACGACGATGGCCGGAGACGAGATGGGCGCCACGCTCTGCAGCGCCAGCGGCCCGTGCGCCGAGCACTACCCCTTCGCGCAGTACAACGGCATCACCTACGACCTCGCCCTCGTTCCCATCTCTTGCAACATGTGCGCGATGGGGCTCGACACTGCGACCATCGGGGGCGAGCACGAGGCGGCCGAGGGGCTCGCCGATCTGGCGGGCAACCAGTACGAGGTGGGCGACGACTGCGAGATGGACCTCGGCTCCCTCACGTGTTGCGGGAAGTCGTACGCCATCCAGCAGCTCGCGGGGACGAGCGGCCCGGCCGCGTGCCAGATGATCGACGCGGTCGGCAGCGGCTGCGTGATGCCTCCGGAAGACGCGGGGAGCCCGAGCGCGCCCGACGCCGGGAGCGGGCCCGTCGAGGCGGGAGGAGGAGGCGAGGGCGACGGAGGACGCGGAGGGGGATCCGGAGTCGAAGCGGGAGCGGGGCCCACGGGGAACGATGCTGGTGGCGGCGTGTCGAGCGCCGACGCCGGCACGCCGCCGGGCGACGACGCAGGCGGCGCGCAAGACGGGTTCGGCGGCGAGCAGGCGTCCTCGGGCTGCGGCTGCGTCCTCGCGGGCGGTCCTTCGAACGAGTCCGCCGAGGCGCTGGTCCTCCTGGTCGGACTCCTGCTCGCGAGCCTCCGGTGGATGCGCAGGAACGGTGGCGCCGACTGATTGCGCCGGACTAAGCTCCCGCGCATGCGCCAGATGACCGAACGTTCGGCCAAGTGGATGGCCACCGTGAAGGCCAACTTCGCGAAGGCCACAGGCAAGCCCGTCGAGGCGTGGGTCGACCTCGCGAGGTCACGCGGCCTCGGCGGCGACGTGGCCCAGGCCCGCAAGTGGCTCAAGGAGAAGCAGGGCCTCACGATGGTGCAGGCCAACTACGTGCTCATGGAGCTTTTCCCGAGCGAAGAGGGGAGCGACGACGAGCTGCTCGACGCTCAGTACGCGGGCGCGAAGGCTGGGTTGCGTCCGGTCTACGACAAGCTGGCCAAGGTGGCGCGCGGCTTCGGCAAGGACGTGATGATCGCCCCGCGCAAGAGCCAGGTGACGTTCGCGCGCAAGGTCACGTTCGCCGTGGTGCGCGCGGCCGCCAAGGATCGCGTCGACCTGCTGCTCCGGCTCGCGGGCCAGAAGCCGACGGCGCGGCTCGTCGCCAACCCGAAGGCGGCGGGCTCGGATCCGACGCACGTCGTGGCGCTGCGAAAGGCCGCGGACGTCGATCGCGACGTCACCAAGTGGCTCACGCTCGCCTACGAGAAAGCCGCGCGTTGACCAACGTGCGTCCCCTCCACGTCCTCTCGACGCTCGTCGTGGCCTGTCTCGCGTGCTCGCGTGAGCATCACGACAGCGCGCCTTCACCCGCGCCGACGCCTGCGCCCTCGCCCGCATCCGCGCCCCCCGCGCCGCTCCCGAGCGGCCTGCACGTCTACGTGAGCAACGAAGGCTCGGGCGACGTGACCGTCATCGACGGCGCCACCGCTCGCGCCGTCGCCACCTTCCCCGTCGGCAAGCGTCCCCGCGGCATCCAGCGATCGCCGGACGGAAAGCGCGTCTACGTCGCGCTCAGCGGCACGCCGGCGTCGGGGCCGGGCGCCAAGGAAGCCCCGGGCCCGACGGATCCCTCGGCTCACGCCATCGGCGTCATCGACGCGACCACCCTCGCGGTCGTCGATCGGCTCCCCGGCGGCTCCGATCCGGAGCAGCTCGCGCTCAGCATCGACGGCGCGAAGCTCTACGTCGCGAACGAGGACTCGGCCACCGCGTCGGTCGTCGACGTGGCCACGCGTCACATCGACGCGACGCTGAAGGTCGGCGAGGAGCCGGAAGGCGTCGGCGCGAGCGCCGACGGCAAGTGGGTCTACGTGACCTGCGAGGCGACGGGCACCGTCGAGGTCGTGGACGCGCACGCGGGCAAGGTGATCAAGGAGCTCGCGGTCGGGGGGCGGCCCCGCAGCGCCGCGTTCCTGCCCGACGGATCGAAGGCCTACGTCACCCAGGAGAACGGCGGCACGGTCACCGTCGTCTCGCTGCCCGACCACGTCGTCGCCAAGACCATCAAGCTCGACGGACGCCCGATGGGCCTCGCGGTCGCGCCGGACGGCAAGACCGTCTTCGTCACGACCGGGCGCGGAGGAACGGTCGCCGTGATCGACGCCGCGAGCGACGCCGTGACCGGGACCATCAAGGTGGGCGATCGCCCCTGGGGAATCGCCATCACGCCCGACGGTCGCACGCTCTACGTGGCGAACGGACCGTCGGACGACGTCTCGGTGATCGACGCCGCCTCACGCAAGGAGACGGCGCGCGTGAAGGTGGGAACGCGGCCCTGGGGCGTCGCGATCGTGCCGTGAGGCGACGACCTACGGCGCGAACACGTCGAGCGCGCCGTCGACGCCCACGACGATGCGACCCTTGGCGGCGATGGGCGTGTTCCACTTGTTGACCGAATTCGTGAGCTTCGTGTTGGTGCCGTCGACGATGACCACGCCCGTGTCGCCGTTCCACCCGTAGAGTGCGTTGTTCGCGTTCCACACGATGGGGTTGGCCGTGCCGTCGGTGGTCGTGACCATCGGCGACCCGAGATTGCCCTGCGACGAGCACCACGCGGTGGTGACGGCCAACGGGCTCTGCGTGATCTTCACGACGACCATGTTGCCGCCCATGCCGTTCGGACAGTTCTTGCCGGTGCCGTTCTCGATGTGCAGCGCGACGTAGGTCCCTTGCGCCGTCGTGTAGGCGGCCGGGGCACCCTTCACCTGGTTGTTCGAGACCGACGTCTTGAGGAGCTCACCGCCGACCCCTCCGAGGTTGTCGCGATTGAGGATGTAGAGGTTGCCGTCCTTGCCGCCGGCGGCGACGAGGTGCGGGTACTGCGCTCCCGGCATGTCGAGGATCACCTCGCTGGCACCGCCCAGGTCCGTGTCCGAGCCGTCGAGTGACGCCCAGTTGGTGGGCGCGTAGTAGTCGGTGGCGTTGCCCGAGAACGCGGGCCCGGCCGTGAGGCGAATGACCGCCTCGCTGCCTTGCCAGGTGTTGCCACCGGCGCCGTTGCCGGTGACGGGGAAGATCGACGTGCCATCCGTGGGCAGCGACCCCGGCCCCCAGATCCCGGCCTTGACCGACGTCGTGTGCCACCACGTCGGCGTCTTGGGGTTGGCGAGCGGGAACCCGACCACGCCGCCGTAGTAGTTGCCGCCGTCCCCGTCGTACCCGCCATAGGGCACGTAGAGGACGCCGTTCACGAGCTGCAGCGCGCCGCGCTGGTTCTGGACGCCCGAGTCGAAGCCCGACACGGTGGCGCTGACGTCGATCGGCCAGTTCGTCTGGACCTTGCCCGTGTCGATGCTCAGCCCGAAGACCGTGTGGTGGTACGTGGCGTTGTTGTCGGGCGTCACCATCGCGTCGAAGAAGATCGTGCGCGAGCCGATGTCGATGTACGGCGTTCCGGTGATCCCGATGTGCGCCGGACCGACCGAGCCGCCGGGCGGGTTCTTCGAGGCGTACTGACCAATCGTCGTGGGGCCCGTGTCCCAGATGACGGCGCCCGACGTCGCATTGAAGGCCTGGACGTGGTTGTCCTCGGTGGCCACGATGAACATCTCGGCGCCACCGGGGCCGTTCTCGACGTACAGCGGCTGCGCGTAGACGGTCGTGGTGACCGTGCCCATGAAGCCGTTGCTCTTGGTGGTCGCCGCCGCGGTCTGCGTGAAGGCGGAATCGATGTAGAGACCGTCGCGCGAGCCGTTCTTGTGGTGCTGGTAGACCGAGGGATCGCTGCCGGCGTCGCCGCCGCCGCTCCCGCTGCTGCTACCCGTGCCGCTGCTGCTGCCGGCGCCACTGCTGCTGCCCGCACCGCTGCTGCCGCCCGTACCGCTGCTGCCGCCGGTGCCGCTGCTGCTGCCGGTCCCGCTGCTGCCTCCACTCCCGCTGCCGCTCCCGCTTCCGCCCTCCGTCCCCTCACCACCACCGGTGTCCCCGCCCGAGCTACTTCCGCACGCAGGGAACGCGAGTGCCACCGCGAGCGTCAATCCGCAGGAGCCCACGACGGCGAGACGACGATGCATGAAGCACCTCCTTGGGTGCCAAATCTTACCACTCGAAGGCTGAGGTGCAGTATCGCGTGTGCTGGCACACACGGTGCTCCACTCACGCTGATGGATCGCCGATCCCACCCCCTCAGCTTCGTCGGCGCGGGACTGGCAGGAGGCGCGGTGTTCCTGGTGGTCGAGCTGCTGCTGCTTCCACCGACGAAGCACGTGCGGTTCGACTGGATCCTGCGGTTGCTCGCGGCGTTCCTGGCCGGGCCGGTGACCCTGACCTCGCCCCGCTCGGCCGACGCCGCGCTGATCGTGCCGGCCGTCGGAATCCACGCGGCGTTCTCGCTGGCCTTCGGCTGGGTCTTCTGCCGCATGGAGGACACCCTTCCCTTCTGGCGGGCGATCCTCTTCAGCCTCGCGCTGGCCTTCGGCCTCTACATGTTCAACTTCCACGTGATGACCTACGTGTTCCCCTGGTGGGCGACCGTGCGCGGCGGGGTGACCATCCTGGCTCACCTGCTCTTCGGTGTGACCACGGTGCTGGCGCACAAGGGCCTGGGGAGCATCCGGCTGCGGCCTCGCGTACCCTCGCTGGAGGCATGAGCCACGGCTACGTCACGGACGTCGCGTACGCGCGTCAGTTCTGCCCTCACCTCGCACCGACGCTGCTGCGGTCCGTGGCTGCGCTCGAGGGCTTCGCGCCCCCGCCGGACGACGCGTTCGACTACTGCGAGGTGGGCTGCGGCCCCGGGGACACGATCGCGACGCTCGCCGCGGCGTACCCTCGCGCGCGGTTCGTCGGCATCGATCTGAACGCCGAGCACGTGGAGTTCGCCCGCGGGCTCGCGGTGCGCGGGGGCCTCGGCAACCTGCGCCTCGTCGAAGGCGACTTCGAGACGCTCGACGACGCGACGCTCCCGCGCTTCGACTACGTGAGCGTGCACGGGCTGCTCACGTGGATCGCACCCGAGAAGCGAAGGGCGCTCGTCGCGTTCGCGGCGCGCAGGCTGAAGCCGGGCGGCCTTCTCCACGTCGCGTACAACACGCTGCCCGGGTGGGCGGCGCTCGGGCCGATGCGACGGTTGCTCCTCGACGCCGCCGGGACCGAGGGGACGACCGCGGAGCGCGCACGGCGGGCGCTGGAGGCGGCGCGAGCGCTCGCGGATCGGGGCGCGATGTACTTCGTCACCAACACGGCCGCGCGCGACATGCTCGACGCGATGGTGCGTCACGGCGCGCCCTACGTGGCGCACGAGTACTTCCACGCGCACTGGAACCCCATGTACGTCGCCGACGTCGCGCGCGAGATGGCGGCAGAGGGGCTGGCGTACGTGGGGCAGCTCCCCTCGTACCGCAACGTGCCCGAGCTCGCGCTTCCGCCCCAGATGGCCGACGCGGCGGCGCGCGCGGGCGACCGGATTGCGCTCGAGCAGCTCGTCGACTTCGCGGCGAACGAGTTCTTCCGCGGCGACGTCTACCGAGCAGGCAGCGAAGGGCGCGCGGGCGCGACGGCCGCGCAGTATCTCGACGCGACGCCGTTCGGCACGCTGGTGGATGCCGACCGCGTCCGGCGCGAAGTGAAGCTGCCGCACCACACGCTCCGGCTCGACGGGGAGCTCGAGAGCGCCCTGCTCGAGCGTCTGCCACGCCGGGCCGCGAGCGCGCGCGAGCTCGCCGAGGATCCGGCACTGGAGCGTTTCGGTGGGAACCGCATCCGCGCCACCCTCGTGCGCCTGATGGCTGCGGAGCAGGTGGTGCCGATGCGCGCCTCTCCCGAGGGCCCGGCCACGCTGTACAACCATGCGATCCTCGAGCAGCCGCTGGCCGAGAAGAGCCCCGTGGTCCTCGCGGCGCCCGCCGCGGGTACGGGTGTGCAAGTCTCGGCGCTGCAGGCCGTGTGCCTCCGGCTCCTCACGTGGATCGAACCGGCCGACCGCGCCGCGTGGCTCCGCGCCTATGTCGAGCGACAGCCGCTACGCCTTCACGTGGGCGGCGCGCCCGTCGAGGATCACGGCGAGCAGACACGCGTGCTGGCGCAGGAGGTCGAGAAGTTCCGGGTGAACCGCCTCCCGAAGCTCGTCGAGCTCGGCGTCGTGGCTCCTCAGAGCGCGTGAGCCACGCAGCATGCGTGCGCAGAGCCTGCCCAAGCCTCGCCTGCGTGCACGACCTGCAGTGCTCCGAGGACGACGAGCACCGCTCCCGCCAGAGGCCGGACCCATCGCACCCGCATGGCCCGCGCCGCGGCCGCAGCGGCGGATCCCATCGCGAGGAGCATCGGCAACGTCCCGGCCCCGAAGGCGGCCATCGTCGCGGCGCCACGAAGCGCTGAACCGCTCGTCACCGCTGCAACCATCGCGGCGTAGACGAGCCCGCACGGCATCCACCCCCAGAGCAGACCGAGAGCGAGCGCCTGCGCCGGCGTGCGCACGGGGACGAACCGACGCGCGATGGGCGCGATGCGCCTCCACACCGGCTCGCCGGCGCGTTCGATCCATCGCATCGCCGGACCGAACCCGGCGACGTACAGCCCCACGGCGACCATCATCGCCCCCGCCGCGAACCGCAGGCCGAGCTGCGCTCGCTCGGCGAGGCCGAACGAAGCGATAGCCGCACCCGCGGCCCCCGCGAAGGCGCCCGCCATGGCGTACGACGCGATGCGCCCGGCGTTGTACGCGAGCAGATACGGCACCTGCGCGCCCCAGTGCATCCGCCGCTCTCCCGGGAGCGCCGAGCACGTCATCCCCACGACGCCTCCGCACATGAGGACGCAGTGGGTGCTGCCGAGGAGCCCCATGAGCAGCGCGGGGAAGAGGAGCGTCCGGATCATCGCGTGGGGCCCAGGAAGGTCGCCGACGCGGCCACCTCGTCGCGAGCGTCAGCCTCGCGCACCACGTGAACGCGCACGGGAAACTCGGCGTGGAAGCTCGCGCGCGAGACCGTCAGGAAGAGGGGCACGCGCGTGCTCGCCATCGACTGCAGCGCCACCTCCTGCATCGGAAGCACCACGGTCATCCCATCGGCGTGCTCGACCTGGATGCGGTACCTCTCGAGGTCCGCTCGCTTGTTCACGAGATGCAGCTGCAAAGAGTTGCGCACCTGCCCATCGTCGAGCGTGTAGGGCTCGCCGGGGAGCCGCAGCAGCGTCGCCTCGAAGTCGGTGCGCCGCCGCGTCGCGAGCAGCGCCACCACGGCGCCGACGACGAGCAGCACCGAGTAGAGGATGACGCGCGGCCGCACGATGCGGCGCGGCTTGCCCGCGAGCCCGTCCTGCGAGTCGTACCGGATGAGCCCTCGCGGGCGCCCGAGGCGACCCATGATCTCGTCGCACGCGTCGATGCACTGGGTGCATGCGAGGCACTCCATCTGCACGCCGTTGCGGATGTCGATGCCCGTCGGGCAGACGACGACGCACCGCTTGCAGTCGACGCAGTCCCCCGCCCCCGCCGTGCCCTTCTTGCCGCGCGGCTCGCCGCGCCGCACGTCGTAGCCGACGACGAGCGAGTGCTCGTCGAGCAGCGCCGACTGCAGCCGACCGTAAGGGCAGAGCACGACGCAGAGCTGCTCCCGGAACCAGGCGAAGTTCAGGTAGAAGGCGGCGCTCAGCGCGGCCACCCACGCGAAGGCTTCGGGGTGCATCGACGGGCTCTCGCGCACCATCTCGAACGCCTTCGGGATGGAGACGAAGTAGCTGAGGAACACGTGCGCCACCCCGATCGACGCGACCACGTAGAGCACCTGCGTCGCCGACTTGCGCACCAGCTTGTCGACGGTCCACGGCCCGGCGTTGCGTCGCACGCGCTTCTCGCGCGGGCCCTCGATCCACCGCTCGATGCGCCGGAAGACGCCTTCGAGGAACACGGTCTGCGGGCACGCCCACCCGCACCACACGCGCCCGGCGAGGGCGGTCGCGTACACGAGACCGAAGCCGACGCCCGTGAGCAGGAAGAAGAGCAGCCAGGTGTCCTGCGAGTTGAACGTCGCCCCGAAGAGGAAGAAGCGGCGATCGTCGACGTCGAGGAACACGGCGGGGTGGCCGCCGATCTTCACGATCGGCAACGCGATCCACAGACCGATGAGCAGCGCGAACACGACGAGCCGCGCCACGTGGAACCGGCCCTTCACGTCGGCGGGGTGGATCTCGTGCCGCCGCCCGCTCCCGGGCAATGCCGCGGAGGTGAGCTCCGGCTGCTCGGCGAGGGGGAGGCGGACGTTGGCGCTCACGGCGGACTACCTCGATGCGAGCTTGTCCCCCTGCGGGGGCTTCCCGTTGGGCACGTTGGTGTTCTCGATCGTCATGACGTAGGAGACGACCGCCTCCACCTTCGTCACGCCGAGCAGCGGCCCCCACGTGGGCATCCCCTTCGCGGGCACGCCCTCGGTGACGTCCTTGTAGATCTCGGTCGGCCTGTTGCCGTGGATCCAGTACTCGTCGGTGAGGTTCGGCCCGATGTTGCCGCCGCCGTCGGTCCGGTGGCAGGCGGCGCAGGTGCTCGTGAAGATCTCGCGGCCCTGCGCCACCGTCGCCGGGTCCTTCGACAGCGTGGTCAGCATGGCATCGTCGATGGTGCCTCGCGCGCGCGCCGCCTCGGCCTCTGCGGCACGCTGTGCGGCGACGTCCTGCGCGTAGCGCTCCGCCGGCGACGAGATCGCGTCCATGCGCCGTCCGAACCAGTAGACGAGCGCGAAGAGGACCGCGCCGTAGAGCGTGAGCTGCCACCAGAGGGGCAGCTTGTTGTCGTGCTCGACGATGCCGTCGTACTCGTGGGGCTCACGTTCGCTCATGGTCGACTCCGTCGCCGCGGTCGAGCGGCATGCGGGCCGCGGCGTCCATCTGGGCGCGAGGCCGCGTGAGGGTGTGGATGGTCGTGACGATCCAGACCGCGAGGAACAGGAGCATCGCGACGACGGGCAGGACGAGGAGCGGGGACTTGGCGAGAAGCTCGGCGTGCATGATCTCGTTCCTCCTTCACCTGGCCATCGACACGGTGGCGCCGCCCGGCGCCGCCGGCGTCGGGCCCTGCACCCCGAGCCGCTGCAAGTACGCGACGAGCGCGACGAGCTCCGACTTCGGGTTCGCGTCGGCGACGCCGTCGGCGCGCAGGTTGTCGACGATCTGGGCCGCCTGCAGCACGTCGTCGGCCTCGGCGCGCGCGATCTCGCTCTCCTCGTAAGGCACGCCGACGGCGCGGAGCGCGTGCATCTTGTCGGCGGTGTGCGTCGCGTCGATCTCGCTCGTCGCGAGCGCCGGGAACGGCGGCATGATCGAGCCCGGCGACACCGAGCGCGGGTCGATCATGTGGCGCCAGTGCCAGAGGTTCGGGTA
>DATJYG010000768.1:0-8030 GCA_035499695.1 Polyangiaceae bacterium | reverse complement strand
ATCGCTCGAAAAGCTCGAGCACGCGCTGCTCTCGCGCAAGAACGCGATCGCCGACGCCGTCTCCCGCGACTTCGGCAACCGGTCCCGCCACGAGAGCATGGTGTCGGAGATCTTCATCGTTCTCGGCGCCATCAAGCACGCCAAGGCGCACCTGCGCGAGTGGATGGAGCCCGAAGAGCGCGAGACCTCCTTCGTGTTCCTGCCGGCGCGCGTGGAGCTGCGCCCGCAGCCTCTCGGCGTCGTCGGCATCATCTCGCCGTGGAACTACCCGGTGCAGCTCGCGCTCTCGCCGCTCGTCGGCGTGCTCGCCGCGGGCAACCGCGCCATCATCAAGCCGAGCGAGCTGGTGCCCGAGACGGCGGCTCTGCTGCGGGACCTCGTCGCCGAGACGTTCCCGCCCGACCAGGTGACCGTGATCACCGGCGGACCGGACGTCGGCGAGGCGTTCTCTCGTCTTCCGTTCGACCACCTCGTGTTCACGGGGTCGACGCGCGTCGGCAAGATCGTGATGCGCGCAGCGGCCGAGAACCTGGTCCCCGTGACGCTGGAGCTCGGCGGCAAGTCGCCGACGATCGTGGCGCGCGACTTCTCCATGAAGACGGCGGCCGAGCGCATCGCGGCGGGCAAGCTGTTCAACGCGGGGCAGACATGCATCGCGCCCGACTACGTCATGGTCCCGGCAGGAACGCGCGACGCGTTCGTCGAGGCCTACAAGGCGGCGGTCGCGAAGATGTACCCTTCGCTCGAGAAGAACCCCGACTACACGTCGATCGTCAACGACAAGCACCGTTCGCGCGTCGAGGGGTACGTGCAGGATGCCAAGACGCGCGGGGCGCGCGTCGTCGAGATCAATCCGGCTGCCGAGGGCCTCGATGGCACTCGCAAGATGGCGCCCGCGCTGGTGCTCGATCCGACCGACGAGATGATGGTGATGCAGGAGGAGATCTTCGGGCCGGTGCTCCCCGTCATCACGTATCAGTCGCTCGACGAGGCGATCGCCTACGTGAACGATCGCCCGCGGCCCCTCGCGCTGTACCTCTTCTCCAACGACCGCAACACCATCGACCGCGTCCTGACCGGCACCGTCTCCGGCGGCGTGACGGTGAACGAGACGATGCTGCACGTCACACAGGACGATCTGCCCTTCGGCGGCATCGGCCCGAGCGGCATGGGCGCGTACCACGCGAAGGAGGGCTTCGACTCGTTCACCAAGAAGAAGCCCGTGTTCCGGCAGGCGCGCCTCAACACGACGGGTCTGCTGCGGCCGCCTTACGGCAAGACCGTCGACCGGCTGCTCAAGTTCCTGCTCGGCTGACGTGGCGGCTACTGCGGGAACCCGCAGAGCGCGAAGAGATTGCCGAGCGAGCACGTCGGGCAGCCCGCGTAGGAGATCCCGCCTCCGGAGCTGCCGCCGCCCGTGCCCATCTGCGAGCACGTGCACGTTCCCTGGGGGCACTGGCAGTCGACGCTGTAGGAGTTGCCGTCGCTGCACGTCTCGCTCTGGAACGCCTCGCAGGGGGTGACGTCGCCGTCGTCGGGCGGCCCGCCGCTGCTGCCACCTCCGCCCGTGCCCATGCAGACGATGGGCGCCGGGGAATCGAGGAAAGGCGTCGCGTCGACGGGCTCCCCTCCCGAGCTGCTGCCCGAGCTGCCCGAGGAGACGCCCCCGGAGCTGCTGCCGGAGCTGCCTCCCGAGCCGCCTCCCGAGCCGCCTCCCGAGCTGCTGCTCGACCCGGGACCGCCGTCGCTCCCCTCGCCGCCGGTCTTGCCGCCGCAGGCGAATGTCAGCGCGAGGACGCAGAGGAGCGCGAGCGCCAGGCCCCGATAACTCATGGCCCCGGCAGGATAGCGCCGGTACCCTTCACCTCCCATGGAGATTGAATTCGTCGGCGCGGCGCAGACCGTCACGGGATCCAAGCACCTCGTACACACGAAGCACGCGACCGTGCTCCTCGACTGCGGGCTGTTCCAGGGCGCCCGGCGCGAGTCGATCGAGCGAAACAAGCACCTCGGCGTCGACGCGCGCAAGCTCTCGGCGGTCGTCCTCTCGCACGCGCACATCGACCACTCGGGCGCGCTGCCGATGCTCGGCAAGGCCGGTTACGACGGCCCGATCTACTGCACGCCGGCGACGCGCGACCTCTGCGCCGCGATGCTCGCCGACGCCGCGAACATCCAGGACTCGGACGCGCGCTACATCAACAAGGAGGTGGACCGCGGCGCGGTCGACATGGAGCGCGTGGAGCCGCTCTACGACGAGAACGACGTGCTCCGGACGCTCGGGCAGATGATCAGCGTGCCGTATCACCGGCGCCTGACGATCGCGCCCGGCGTGGACGTCACGTTCACCGACGCGGGCCACGTGCTCGGCAGCGCGCAGACGGTCCTCGACGCCGACGAGGACGGCCGGCGGACGCGTCTCATCTTCACAGGAGACCTGGGGCGCAAGCACATGCCCATCCTGCGCGACCCGGAGTGCCCGGAGGGGGCCGACGTGCTGCTCATGGAGTCGACCTACGGCGACCGGCTGCACGCGCCCATCGAGGAAATGGACGCGAAGCTCGCCGAGGTGCTCGAGCGCGTCTACAAGCGCGGCGGCAAGGTCATCATCCCGAGCTTCGCGCTCGAGCGCGCGCAGGAGATCGTGTTCGCCCTCAAGGCGCTCAAGCGGCAGGACAAGATGCCGCCCATGCCGGTGTACGTCGACTCTCCGCTCACCGTGAAGATCACCGACGTCTTCAAGCTCCATCCCGAGGTGTACGACGACGAGACGCGCGCGCTCATCGATCGCAACGAGTCACCCTTCGACTTCGATCAGCTCCGTTACGTGTCGAGCAAGGAAGACTCGAAGGCGATCGACGCCGACAATCACCCGGCGATCGTCATCTCGGCGAGCGGGATGTGCGAGGCGGGGCGCATCCTGCATCACCTGAAGGCCGGGATCGAGGACCCGAAGAACGCCGTGCTCATCGTCGGCTTCCAGGCCCCGCACACGCTGGGCCGGCGCATCGTGGAGAAGCGGCAGCGCGTGAAGATCTTCGGCGTCGAGCGCGACCTGCGCGCCGAGGTCGTCGTCATGAACGGGTTCAGCGCGCACGCCGATCAGAAGGACCTCCTCGAGTTCGTCGACGCCGGGCGCGAGCGATCCAAGGGCAAGCTGCGCAAGGTGATCCTGGTTCACGGCGAGCCCGGGCCGCAGAAAGTGCTCACCGAGCTGCTCGGCAAGCACGGCATGCGCGACGTTGCTGCACCGGCCTCGGGCGACCGAATCAGCCTCTAGCTGGAGCGGGAACGGCGCTTGCGATGGCCGGCCCCCACGCCCCGGCGGGCGGCGCGGCCGACACTGAGGTTCCATACTGGCCGCTCGTTCGCGCGCTCGCCGGGGCGACTTTGTCGTGCTTCGCGGAGCGCGCTCAGTCGTCCGCGAGGATCCGCCGGACGGCCTGGATGGCCGGGATGCCGGTGACACCGCCACCGCCGTGCGTGGCCGAAGACGCCTGGAACAGCCCACGCACGGGCGTCCGAAAATCCGCGTACCCGGGCGCCGGTCGCATGTGGAAGAGCTGATTGGCCGACAGCTCGCCGTGGAAGATGTTGCCTCCGACGAGGCCGTACGTCTCCTGCATCTCGCGCGGGCCGATCACCTGGCGGTGCAGGATGCTCTCCCGGAAGCCCGGCGCGACCAGCTCCATCCGGTCGATCACCCGGTCGGCGTAGGCATCCAGCGCAGCCCCGTCGGGCGCCGACGCCCACGTGTGCGGCACCCACTGGGTGAACATCGACATCACGTGCTTGCCCGGCGGCGCCAGCGTGCGGTCGAAGACCGACGGGATGCAGACGTCGGCGAACGGCTTGGTCGCGGCGCGGCCCGCGACCGCGTCCTGGAAGGCCCCCTCGACGTCGTCGAGCGACTCGGCGAGGACGATCGTCCCTCCGTGCACGTGCGGATCGAACCCCGGCTTGCACCGGAACTCCGGCAGGCGATCGAGCGCGAGGTTGACCTTGACCGTGCCGCTGCGTGTCTTCCAGCGCTCGATGGCGTCGACGAAGTCGGACGGCAGCTCGGCGCGGTCCAGGTGCTCGAGAAACGTGATCTTCGGATGCGTCGTCGTGAGCACGACGCCTGCTTCGATCTCCTCCCCCGACTGCAACGCGACACCCGTGGCGCGCCCGGCCCGCACGAGGATCTTCGCGACGGGCGCGTTGGTCCTCACGGTGACGCCCAGGGCTTCGGCCGCCCTGCGCATGGCGGTCGTGAGGCCGCCCATTCCACCTTCGGGGAAGCCCCACGTCCCCATCTGGCCCTCGCCGACGTCGCCGATCTTGTGATGCGCCATCACGTACGCCGTGCCGGGCGACCGAGGGCCGGCCCACGTGCCGATGATGCCGCTCACGCACATCACGCCCTTCACGTGCGGCGATTCGAACCAGTCGTCGAGCAGGTCGGCGATGCTCATGGTCATCAGCCGCGTGACGTCGCCCACCTGCCCCACGTCCAGGTTCCGGAGCTTCCACGCGAGGCCGAGCTGGTCGGCCACGTCCCCGAGCTTCTTGGAGCCCATCTTCGGGGGAACGGACGTGAGCAAGGGCCCGAGCACGCCGGCCAGCCCGCCCAGCCACGCGTCCCACCGGTCGATCGCCTCGGCGTCGCGTGCGGAGAACTTGGCGATCTCCGCCCGACGCTGCCCGGGATCGGCGTACATCATCAAGTAGCGCCCGTCCGCGTGCGGCGCGAAGTACCCGTGCTGCGGGTACACCTTGTAACCGTGCCGCTCGAGCTCGAGGTCGCGCACGATCGTCGGCGGCAGGAGGCTGACGACGTAAGAGAGCGCCGTGACGCGAAAGTCGGGGCCCCACGGTTGCTCGGTGATCGCGGCGCCGCCGGTGCGATCGCGTCGCTCGAGGACGACGACGCGCCGGCCGTGCTTCGCGAGGAGCCCTGCGGCTACGAGCCCGTTGTGGCCCCCGCCGACGATGACGACGTCATATGCCACGGCCATGGGGCAAAAACGCTGACACAACCGCGCTCTCCGTGCCAGAGCACCCGCGTATGTGTGCACTACACGGACTGTCGACCAGCTTGGTGTACCGGGCGTGCCTGCTTTTCCCGGCGACCCCGAAGACAGGCGCGCATGGCAGTCGCTGTCACCGCGTGTGGTTGTGTCACTCCACCCTTCAATCGAGGCGGAACTGGTCAACGTGAGCGTGACTGGCCACTGGTGTGACCAATTGGAATTGGCCCCAGATCTCTTCATAATCGCACAATGACCGATCTGCGCGCTCGTCGCGTTGCGATGGGTTTCGTCGGCGCGATGACACTCGGCGTCGCGTGCACTTCGCAGACGTCCACGCGAGGCGACCGTCCGGTAGGTGAGTCGGCTCGGCAGTCGTCGACGATCACGAGCGTCGTCGCGGCCGCGCGACAGATCGCCGCTCAGGACTCGCGACTCTCTGCTGCGCTCTCGCCCGCGGCCGACACGTGGTCGAACGAAGACGGCAGCTTCGTCAGAAAGAGCTGGCGAACCGGCCCGGACGATTTTTCGGTCGGCGCAGTCCTGCCCGCGGACGCGTCGAGCTCGTTCTCGATCGGCATGCTCGCGCCCCGCGAGCGCCTCGACGTGATGCTCGATGGTGCGCAGCGCGTCGCGCCTTATGTCGAAGAAGGCAACGTCGTTTATTCGCAAGCCTACGCATCGACGGATGTCGTGATGACCTCGCAAGGGGGGCGCTTCGAAGAGCTCCTCCTTCTGCGTGATGCGAGCGCCCCGGCCGAGTTCGCGTGGCGCGTCGGACTTCCGAGCGGCATCGCGGCGGCGCGCGGCGACGACGACGGCGGCGTGACCTTCGTGGACCGTCTGGGCGCGGGTGTGCTCCGCGTGCTCCCGCCGTACGCGATCGACGCCACGGGCAGCCGGCGTGAGGCGCAGCTCTCGTGGAGCGCGGGGCGACTGAGCGTGTTGCTCGACACGACGGGGCTCGAGTATCCCGTGCTGCTCGATCCCGCGGTCCAGAGCTACTTCTGGACGCAGATGAGCCCGACCACGTCGCCTGCTCTGCGCGACAGCTTCGTGTCGGATTACGACGTGAAGAACGGCAACACCGTGATCTTCGGCGGGATCTCCTGCACGTCGAGCTGCGGCAACAATGCGCTCAACGACACGTGGACGTGGAACGGCAGCAACTGGACGCAGATGTCGCCGTCGACCTCGCCCACGGGCCGCCTCTGGGCCGGCATGTCCTACGACAGCGGACGCAACGTGAGCGTGCTCTACGGCGGCGCGCCCGAGACCCTGGGCCAGCCCGACTTCAACGATACCTGGGAGTGGAACGGCAGCTCGTGGACCCAGAAGTCGACCCCGGCCAACGCCGGCGCGCGAGACCAGTTCGCCATGGCGTACGACAGCGTCCGCGGCGTCACGGTCGTCTTCGGCGGCGAGGAGTGCAAGATCAGCAAGTGCAACTCGAGCACCGCGCAGAACTACGGCTTCACGTTGATGAACGACACGTGGGAGTACAACGGCACGACCTGGACTCAGATGTCCACGTCGACCGCTCCCTCGGCGCGCGTCGGGGCGCGCATGGTCTTCGACACCGCGCGCGGCGTCGCCGTGCTCTTCGGCGGCACCAACTGCTACGTCAACTGCTCGAGCTTCACCGAGTACGCCGACACGTGGGAGTGGAACGGCACATCGTGGGCGAAGCAGTCTCCCGCAGCGTCGCCGGCCGGACGCGACTCCTTCGGATTCGCCTATGACAGCGCGCGAAGCGTCTCGGTTCTCTTCGGCGGCTTCGGCGGGAACTCGGACACCTGGGAATGGAACGGGAGCACCTGGACCCAGACCACGCCGACGGGTGCGCCCCTCAACGTGAGCTACGTGCCGATGGCGTTCGACGTCCTCAGGGGTCGCACGGTCCTCTTCGGCGGTGCGACCACCACCACGGACGTGAACACCACGACGACCTACTACGCGCACGGAGGCGCGTGCACCACGGGCAGCCAGTGCGACACGGGCTACTGCGTCGACGGCGTCTGCTGCGACACGTCGAGCTGCGGGACCTGCCAGGCCTGCAACACCGCGACGAGCCCCGGGACGTGCGCGGCGGTCACCAGCGGGACGACGTCGAACTGCAACGGCACCAAGTCGTGCAGCTCCAGCGGGCAATGCCTGAACAACGTCGGCCAGGCCTGCCCCAACGGCAACGGCGACTGCGCCAACAACACGTGCGTCAGTGGCTTCTGCTGCAACTCGGCCTGCGCCGGCGCGTGCGACGTCTGCGCGGCGTCGCTCGGTGCGACCGCCGACGGCACCTGCGGACCCGCGAAGGTCGGGTACTCCGGCAATCCGCCGTGCGGGGCCTACGTCTGCAACGGTACGTCGCCCACGTGCCCGGCCACGTGCAGCGCGGACACCGACTGCGCGAGCGGCTACTACTGCGCGGCGAACGGAACGTGCCAGGCGCAGAAGGCCCAGGGCGCGACGTGCAGCGCGACGGCGGGCGTCGATTGCCTCAAGGGTGACTGCCGCGAGTGCTCGACGGGCAACTGCGTCGACGGCGTGTGCTGCGACTCGGCTTGCAACGGGTCGTGCCAGGTCTGCTCGACGGCGCTCGGCGCCTCGGCGAACGGAACCTGCACGACCGCTCCGGCCGGCTACGCGGGCGGACCCACGTGTTACCCGTACCTCTGCAACGGAACGACCACGACCTGCCCGACGACGTGTGCCGGCGCGAGCAACTGCGCCTCGGGCTCGTTCTGCACGAACGGCGAATGCCAGGGCACCGAGAGCCCGGGGCAGTCCTGCGGCACGAACTCGGCCTGCGCCAGCCACTTCTGCGTGGACGGCGTGTGCTGCAACAGCGCGTGCACGGGGCAGTGCGAGGCGTGTGACGTGTCGGGCAGCGCCGGGACGTGCACGCCGGTCGCGGGCAACCCCCACGGCAGCCGCGCGGCATGCCCGGCGGGCACGGCGAGCGACCCGTGCACGGCTGCCGAGTGCGACGGCAACACGCGCACCGCGTGCATGGCGTAC
>DATJYG010000767.1:0-10172 GCA_035499695.1 Polyangiaceae bacterium | reverse complement strand
GGACGCAGAGCGCGGCGAGCCACTGCATCTCAGTCCACCCTGGCGCCGTCGTGCACGTCGGGGCCCGGCGTCACGACGACGTTCTCGCCGGCCTTCACGCCCTGCACCACCGCGGTCACGTCGCCCACCGTTTCGCCGAGCTGCACCAGGCGCTCCTGCACCTGCTGGCCGGCGACGACGAAGACGCGCGCGCCCGTGTCGTCCTGCACCACCGACGTCTTGGGCACGACGGGCCGCGGGGTGTCGCCGAGGTCGATCTTCGCGACGGCGAACATGCCCGGCTTCAGCTTGAAGTCGGCGTTGGGGCACACGGCCTCGACCACGAGGTCGCGCGTCGACTCGCGGATGTTCGGGCTGATGTACTTCACGTTGCCGGTGAAGGCCTGATCGCCGAACGCCGTCACCGTGAAGTGCACCGGCATGTCCTGCGAGATCGACGAGACGTTCGCCTCGGGCACGGTGAGCTGCAGTCGCAGCGGGTCGGGGTCGTAGACGCTCGCGACGCGCGTGTTCGGCTGCACGTACTGGCCGATGCTCACGTACCGTTCGCCGACGAAGCCGTCGAAGGGAGCGCGGATGTTCGAGTCGCCCGCCAGCTTGAGGGCCGACTGCTGCTGCGCCTGCGCCGCCTGCGCCGAGAACTGCTGCGAGGTGCACTGCGCCGTCTGCCGGTCGTACTCGGCCTGCGAGATGGCGCCCGTGTCGAGCAGGTGCTTCACGCGCTCGCAGTCGCGGCGCGCCTCCTCGAGCTGCGACTCGGCGACCTTCGCGTTCGCCTCGGCGGCGGTGGCGGCGAGAGAGGCGACGCGCGAATCGACGATCGCGATGACCTGGCCGCGCTTCACCGGCTGGCCGCGCTCGACGTACGTGGCGACGATCTTGCCGCTCACGTCGGCCGCCATGTCGCTCTCCGAGTCGGCGCGCAGGGTGCCGGTGAGCGTGAGCAGCGTCGGCATCGGCTTCTCGACGATCGCCGACGTCGTGACGTGGATGGGGGCAGCCGCTTCCTTCGGCGGAGTTGCGGCCGAGGCGCTGTCGTTCTTCTGGCAGCCCGCGCTCCCGATCCCCAGACACACGAGCGCGACTACGAGATGAGCTCGCATGCGGGAGAGACACGTAAGGGTCAGCCGCATTTGCGTCAAGCTCCCGCTGCCCTTGGATGCCTGAAAAGCCGAACCGTTGCGGCCTCTTGTTGAGCTTCAGCGCGCGGCCGCCGCGACGATGGTCAGGGACGCGGCGAGACACAAGAGGAGGAACGCGATGGCCGCGGCGCGGGCCGCGCGGTTGGCGGTCGAGTCATCCTCCACTGTGCGCGCGCTCGTGCGGTACGCCATCGCCGCGGCCGGGGGCGGTAGGGGCATGTCGGCCTGACGCAGGAAGCGCCTGGCGCGGAGCATCGGGATGAGGGCGGCCCCGAGCAGCGCGAGCGCGAGGAACCCCGCGACGGCGGGCACCGTCCTCATGCGGCCATCGAGGGCGAAGGGCACCGCCACCGACACGCTCGCGATGAGGACGAGCACGAGCAGTCGTCGCGCCGCGCTCCAGAGCACGTGCTCCATGCGTCGATCATACGGCGCGATATTCGGTGAAGCCCGTCCCCCGGACGCCTCGACCGCCCCACGTGCCCTCCCACGTCGAGCCGATGAAGCCGCCGTCGGGCACCACCGGCGCGACCGCGGTCGTGGCGCTCGCCTCGTAGCGGAAGGGTCCGGCGGACGTCGCGATGGCCCCGTTCCAGCGCGCCGGCACGCGTCTGCCCTCGTCGCTGGTCCACTCGTGCACGCGCAGCCGCGCCCTCCAGCCCGTGGTGAGAGGGGCGCCCGGGCCCGACCGGCTCATCGTGCGCACGCCGCGCCCGGAAATCGTGAGCAGGGCGACGATCTCGCCCGTGTCGGCCGTGAGCACGTCCCACTGCCAGCGCTTCGGGGCGAACCTCGCCACGTCGACGGGCGCGTCGGCCCCCCACGCGTGCTCCACGAGGCCCACGCCGGAGACGGCGCCGCGGGAGTCGCTCCACGTCAGCGGCCCGAAGCCCGTGAAGTAGGAGAGGACGCGCGGGATGCGTGCCCACCAGCCGACGGCGTCCGCCTTCGCGCTGACCTCGGCCCGCGGCTCGCCGAGCGACAGGCGCGTCTCGGGGAAGCCGCGCCACGCCAGACCCGGCGCGTCGATCTTCCACGCGTCGGCGGCGCGCGTGCAGCTCGCTTCGTCGACCGGCACGAAGCGGCGCTCGACGCGGCGCTCGTCGGCGACCATCACGGCGATCTCGCCGGCTCCGTCGAGCGCCTCGACCGCCGAGAGGCAGTGCCGCCCGGGCCGCGCCCGCCCGACGAACACGTGCACCTTGCACCAGCGCAGTCGCGCGACCTCGGGGAAGATCCCGATGAGCAGGAACGCCTCCCACCCGGCGGGCGGCGCCTTCCTCCCGAAGCAGCGCGCGTTCACGCTCTACGATTCTAGCCTGCGGGCGATGCGCTCGGCGGCGCGCGTCGACAGCGCCATGATCGTCTCCTGCGGGTTCACGCCGACGCTCGATGGGACGACGCTCCCGTCGGACACGTAGAGGCCGGGTGCGCCGAAGACCTCGTGGTCCGTCGACACGACGCCCCGGGTGGGGTCCATCGCCATGCGGCACGTGCCGAGCGGGTGGAACGCGCTGAGCAGCCAGTCGCTCGCCGCCGGCAGCGTCGACGCGAGCCTCGCGATGTCGCGCGCGTCCCGGATGACCCGGTGCCCGTGCAGCGCCGGGTACACCTCGCGCGCCCCCGCCGCGAGGTAGATGCGCGCCATGATCTCGGTGCCGCGCCGCAGTCGCTCGCGCTCGACGCGCCCGACCCGGTAGAGGATGAGCGGCCGCCCGCCCGGCCCGCGCGTCACGCGCCCGCGCGTCTCGTCGTCCACCATGACGCCGAAGCTCGCCACCTTGTCGTACGCCTCCATGAGGCGCACGAGGTCGCGTCCCACGAAGCCGAAGGTGCTCGCCGCCATGTCGACCGGCGCGCTCGCGCCCATGAGCAGGATGCCCTCGCGCCGGAACTCGTCGACGCAGTAGCCCTGCGGCACCGCCGCGTAGCCGCGGATCTCCTCGTCGAAGAGGGCGCTCACCGTGGTGGCCGGGTGGATGCTCAGGTTGCGCCCGAGCCAGGGGAGCCGGCGAGCGCCCGCGTCGCCGCCGAGGAGCAGAGGGCTCATCACGGTGCCGCACGCGACGATGGTCGCGCGCGCCCGCACGCGCACGCGCTTGCCCGTCGTTCGTGTTTCCGTCCGGTCCCCCTCGGGGCTTGCGGACGAGCCGCAGGCGACGCCCTCGACGCCGACCACGCGCCCGCTCTCGCGCAGGATGCGCGCGGCGCGGACGCCGGTGAAGAGCTGCGCGCCGGCCCCGAGCGCCGAGGGCACGTACGACACGTTGGTGCTGCGGCGCGCGTCGGTGGGGCAGCCGTAGTCGCAGATGCCCGAGCCGTCGCAGCCGGGGGCGTTGCGCGCGAGGGCGCGATGCGAGTAGCCGAGCGCGTCGCACCCGCGCGAGACGACGCGGGCGACGCCGCCCAGGACGCTCCAGGGGCTGGGGGCGACCTCGAGCTCCTTCTCGACGCGCTCGAAGTAGGGCGCCATGCGATCCGGCGCGAGGTCGCGCAGGCCTTCCTCCTCGGCCCAGCGCTCGAGGACCCACTCGGGCGTGCGCCAGCAGGTGCCCGTGTTGATGGCGGTCGACCCGCCGACGAGTCGACCCATCGGAAGCGGGATGAACGTGTTGCCCACGGTGCCGACGGTGCCCTTGCCGCGATAGAAGCGGCGGATGTTGTCGATGCCGCGCCCGTCGAAGTCGACCCGCGTGTGGTAGCGGCCCTCCTCGAGCAGCAGCACGGCGAGCCCCTTGCGCGCGAGCTCGCACGCGACGACGGCGCCGCCCGCTCCCGTGCCGATGACGACGGCGTCGCACTCGACGTCGGTGTCCTCGGTGAGCGAGTCGCCGTCGATCACCTGGCGCATCCACCGCGGCGACTCGGTGACGAGGCTCGTGAAGCGCCACTTGCTCTTCAGGTCCGCGTAGATCTTCGGGTCGTCGAAGTACGCGATCTTCATCGGCGCCGTCAGCGCGAGGGCGAGCGTGCGGCGCGAGACGTCCACGTCGCCCGTGGCCCAGTGGACGAGCATCGTCTCCGCCTCGGTGCGCGGCAGCGACGAGAAGCTGCGCCCGCGGTGCGTGATCCGCGCGGCGTGCTCGATCACGTGAAGGAGCGAGCCCCAGCGGGCCACGGTGCCGCGCCCGAAACCGGAGAGCAGGCGCTCGGTGCGATCGACGGTGCGCTCGTCGGCCTCGGCGAAGCGATCACCCGCGGGCAGCGCGGCGCGCGCGACGGCGAGCGCGATGCGTCTCGCGTCGGGCGACAGGTGCTCGACGGGCCCGGCGTTCACGGCAGCCGCTCAGGCGTGACCGCCGGCGAGCGCGGCGCGTGGTCCCACCTTGAAGCTGCGGAGCAGCTTGCGGAGATCGCGGGCGAGGGAGAAGCGCAGGAGCGCCTCGCCCCACACGTTGCCGTCGGCGTCGTAGACCTTGCCGGGCAGCGTGGTCCACCCGACGATGTGGCGGCGCCACGTCGTGCGCTTCGAGCCGTCGAAGCTGTACTTCTTGCCGTCGTCGCCGGTGAATTCGAAGACGTAGCGAATCGTCTTCTTCGCCACGGGCGAGAGCTCGAGGCGCCCGGTCGCCGGCACGTCCTTGGCGAGCCCGTCGATGCGCACGGTGCCGGTGCACTCGCCGACCGCGGTCGTGGCGAACCCCAGGA
Source organism: Polyangiaceae bacterium (assembly GCA_035499695.1). Lineage (GTDB taxonomy): Bacteria > Myxococcota_A > Polyangia > Polyangiales > Polyangiaceae > Palsa-1150. The sequence goes on along the minus strand of DATJYG010000767.1, from coordinate 5,382 downwards.
CGCTGGGCGCGTGTACGTCGAAGTCGAAGCGGAAGGGCCGGTCGAAGCGCTCGCCCGCGCGCTGCACCGTCCCCTCCATCTTCTCGCGGAAGTAGAACCCCAGGAGCTTCACGGCGAGCATTCTACATCTGCAGAACGTCCGCGCCAGTCCATCCGCCGGCTCGAAGAAGATCCTGCCCAGGACGAGGCGTGACGAGGCGAGCGCTCGCCATGCGGTTGCTCCTCGAGTGCTACACGCGGGTACAATGCGCGCCATGCGAGCTCTTGGCTTCGCGAGCGCTGCTGCGCTCGGCTGCGCGATCCTCGCGCTCTCGGCGTCCGGGGGCTGCGGAGGAGACGCGTTCACCTCGGGGTCGAGCACGGACGCGAGCACCGGCGACGGCAGCAGCAGCAGCAGCTCGGGCGGTGGCGACGACGGCATGCCGAGCGAAGGCGGCGACGGGCCGCCGATGATCTCGGGCCAGACGGTGTACGTCGCCACGACCGGCAAGAACTCGAACAGCGGGTTCGACCCGCAGCATCCGGTCGCCACGATCAAGCAGGGCCTCACGGTGGCGCAGGGGCTCCTCGACGGCGGTGTCGCCCGGCCCAGCGTCATCGTCTGCTCGGGCACGTACGCGGAGGACTCTCTGCACCTGGACTTCGAGGCGAACGTCGCGGGCGGCTACGACTGCACGACCAATCCCGCGAAGTGGTCGCGCGCGTCCGGCTACGGGTTTCCCACCTTCGACTCGAAGGTCGCCTCGATCGTCACGTGGGCCAACACCACGCCGCAGGTCGCGACGCTCTCGATCGACGGCAGCATCAGCGCCAGCGCCAGCGTGGACGGGTTCTTCATCTCCGGCGGCACGGCGTCGTCGACGGCGCCCGGGCAGTCGCTCGGTCTCGAGGTGGGGGAGAGCGCGAACCTCGTGCTCTCGAACCTCGTCGTGTCCGGCGGCGGCGGTCAGGCCGGCGCCACGGACGCCGGATCCATCGGCGTGCGCATCGGCAAGGGCTCCTGCGAGCTGAAGGACAGCGTCGTCGACGGCGGCAGCGGAAAGGGCCCCGCCGGCAACGGATTCGGCAGCATCGGCATCCGCGTCCTCGCGGGCACGCCGAAGATCCACGACGACGTCGTCTTCGGAGGCAGCGGTACGGGCAGCGGCTTCTCGTCGGTCGGCGTCGACGTCGAGACCCCGCTCACGTCCGCGGCGAGCGACGCGCTGTCGAAGCTCATCGTCGTCGGGGCCGACAGCGGCGCGACCCCCACGGGCTCGACCGTCGGCGTGCTCGCCCGCTCCGCGACGATGGCCGACCTCGACCTCGTCGACAGCGTCGTCTACGGGACGGGCACCACCGCCGGCACGGTCCTGAGCGTCGGCGTGGAGCTCGACTCGGGCGGCACGTTCACGCTCCTCGCGGATCGCATCGGCGCCGGCAGCCAGAACCAGGGCAGGACCGTCGGCGTGCAGGTCACGTCGTCGGCCGACGTGTCCATCGTCAACAGCGAGATCCACGCGGGCGACGTGCCGGTCACCGCGAGCGGCAGCACGCGCGGTGTCTTGCTCATGCAAGCCGTGACCAAGGCGTCGATCGTCTTCGACACCATCTACACCGGCACCAACGGCGGGCAGGACGGGGCGACGGCCATCGAGGCGCAGAACGGCGCCGCCGACGTGACGATCGAGGACGACCTGCTCCTCGGCTCCGGCACGAGCGGGTCGACCGGCTCTGCCAACGCGGCCGTCATCGCCGCCACCTGCGCGGGACCCGGCAAGCAGATCGCGGGGCTCGACTTCACGGGCTTCGTGAACTTCTCCGACCTCCTCTACTGCAACGACACCGGGCAATCGAACGGGCTCGCCGCCGGCATCACCGTCGCGCTCGACGGGGTCTCGACGTGCAAGACCACCTGCGGCAACGTCCTCGTCACCAACACGTGCCTCACTCCCTCGGCCAGCTGCCAGGTGGATTCATCCTGCCCCTCGAAGCCGGCCGCCCAGTGTGTGCTGAGCATCCTCGGGAGCTCGTGGTCGCCGGCGAACGACGGCTACGGTGCCTCGACCGGCGACGCCGGCATCGCGTCGGCGGTCTGGCAGATCGAGCCGCCGGGCGACTACTGCAAGCTCACGAAGGGCGGGACGCCGGTGCCGGGGATCACCGACGACCTGCTCTCCCACGCGCGCAGCACCAGCACGCCGAGCATGGGCGCGGTGGAGTACACCGGCTCGACCTGCGCGATGTGATCAGCCGGCGCTCCGGTACCACTGCATCGTCTCCTGCAGGCCCTCCTCGAGTGGGCGTGGAGTCCATCCGAGCTCGCGGCGCGCCTTGTCGGCGCTGAAGGCCCACCGCGCGCCGACGCTCATGGCGAGCCCCTCGCGCACGAGCGCCACCCCGGCGAGGGACGGAATCGGCGCCACCGCGGAAGCGCGCGCGAAGCCGCGGACGAGAGCCTCGGGCAGCCACGCCGCCGGCGGCTTCCGATCGGCGGCGCGCGCGGCGAGCGTGAACCACTGGCGGAAGGTCACGCTGCGTTCCGCCACGATGTACTCCTGGGCGTCCTTGCCGCGCTCGGCGACGAGCACCAGCGCCTCGGCGCAGTCGCCGACGTGCACGAACGTCATGTCCACGTCGGCGAGCGCCCCGACGCGCATGGCGCCCCGCGCGATCCACTTGTGCGTCTCGCCCGTGAGGCTCGGGTCGTCCGGACCGTAGATGGTCACCGGCAGCGCGATGCGCAGGCGCGCCCCCGCGCGCGCCATCGAGCGCGCGATGGTGTGGGCCTCGCGCTTGGTCGCCTCGTAGTGCGAACGAGGCTTGTCGCCGGTCCAGTGCGACTCGTTCGCCACCTCGCCGGCGCGCGTCGGTCCGAGCGCCACGACCGACGAGACGTGCACGGCGGGCACGCGGCGTTCGGCCGCCGCGCGGAGCACGGTCTGGGTGCCACCGACGTTGGCCGCGCGCATCTTGGCCGGATCGCTCGCGCCGATCTCGTACACGGCGGCGCAGTGGAAGACTCGCGCCACCCCGGCGACCGCGCGTTCGACCGACGGCCCGTCGGTGACGTCTCCCTCGACCCACTCGATGCCCTCCATCCCCGCGAGTCGCCTGCGGTCGCTCGTCCTGCGCACCAGCGCCCGCACGGTGTCCCCGCGCGCCGCGAGGACGCGCGCCAGGTGGCTCCCGAGAAAGCCGGTCGCTCCCGTGATCAGGGACAACACGTGGACAGATATTGACCTGTACGCGCTTCCAATGCTCCCCTCTATCGCCATGCGAATCCGCGAGATCCTCATCCTCGGCTGCATTGCGCTGCCCCTCCCGCTTGCGTGCAAGCCCGGTGCGAAGAGCGACGACGGCGGCACCGACGCCGCCCCGTCCGCGTCGGCGTCAGCGAGCGCGGCCCCCGTGCAGGACGCCGCTCCCGAGGCGGCGGCCACCGTCGTCCACCACGTCGGCGTCCCCGCCGTCGGCAACGGGTGCAGCCCGGGGGCCGACTCGGTCGCCTGCGCGACCGACAAGCTGACGGAGCTCACGTGCGGCGGTGGCGTGTGGCGCGCCCTGCAGACGTGCCGTGGCGCGGGTGGCTGCTCGGGCGTCGGCTCCAACCTCAAGTGCGACGTCGGCCAGCCCGTGGTGGGCGACCCCTGCGTCGTCGGCCAGGCCCCTTCGAAGTGCGCGACGACCCAGGAGCTGCAGGCGTGCCAGGGCGGCACCTACCGCGACCAGGTCTGCATGTCGCCGCAGCGCTGCAAGCAGATCTCCCCAGGTCAGTTCGGCTGCAAGTGACACGGGCCCCCGCGGCGGAGTTGGGCTAGGTAGTAGCCCTCTTCCGCCATGGCCGACCGCAAGACCCCGCGCGAGATCCTGTCCGCCGCAGGCAAGCTCGACAAGGACATCATCGCCGTCAAGCTGCGCGGCCTGCCCGGCGAGGGCCGAGGCAGAGTTGTGGATCTCCACACGCCGGTCGAGGCGACCGCCGCCGACCTGACGCCCATCCGCGCGACCGATCCCGAGGGGCTCGCGGTCATCCGCCACTCGACCGCCCACGTGATGGCCGACGCCGTCCAGCGCCTCTTCCCGGGCACCAAGGTCACCATCGGCCCGGCGATCGAGGACGGCTTCTACTACGACTTCGACAAGCCCGGCGGCGGGTTCACCGAGGAGGACCTCGCGCGCATCGAGCAGGTGATGCTCGAGGTCATCAAGAAGGACACGCCGTTCCGGCGCGCGGTCGTCGAGCGCGGCGAGGCGCGCATGATGTTCCAGGCGATGGGCGAGAGCTACAAGCTCGAGATCATCGACGCCATCCCGGAGGGCGAAGAGGTCAGCATCTACAAGCACGGGGCGCCGCCCAACGAGTGGATCGACGTGTGCGAGGGCCCGCACGTGCCGTCGACCGGGTTTCTCAAGGCCGTGAAGCTCACGCACGTGGCCGGCGCCTACTGGCGCGGCGACGAGCGCAACCCCATGCTCCAGCGCATCTACGGCACGGCGTTCCCGAGCGTCGACGCCCTCGAGGAGCACCTCAAGCTGCTCGAGCAGGCCAAGCAGCGCGACCACCGCAAGCTCGGCAAGGAGCTCGACCTCGTCATGTTCGACGAGGTGGCGCCGGCGATGCCGTTCTTCTTGCCGAAGGGCGCGTTCGTCTACAACCGGATGCTCCAGTACGTGCGCGACCAGTACGAGCGCGAGGGTTACCAGGAGGTCGTCACGCCGCAGACCTTCGACCCGAAGCTCTTCCGCACGAGCGGGCACCTCGGCAACTACAACGAGAACATGTACCGCCTCTGGACCGAGGACCTTCTCGAGGAGAACGAGAAGAATTTGAAGGCGGGCCTGCAGGAGCACGCGTTCGGGCTGAAGCCCATGAACTGCCCGAGCCACTGCGTCATCTTCGGCAGCCGCAAGCGCAGCTACCGCGAGCTCCCGTGGCGCGTGGCCGACTTCGGGCGCTTGCACCGCTACGAGCGCGGCGGGGTCGTGCACGGACTCGCGCGCGTGCGCAGCTTCGCGCAGGACGACGCGCACATCTTCTGCGCCGAGGAGAGCGTCGCCGCCGAGATCGCGAAGTTCATGCGCTTCTTCAACAGGGTCTACAAGACGTTCGGCTTCGACTCGATCGACGTGAAGCTCGCGACGCGCCCCGAGAAGAGGATCGGCTCGGACGAGCTCTGGGACACCGCGGAGCGGGCGCTCTCCGAAGGCCTCGAGCAGGCCGGGTTGAAGTTCGAGGTCTCCCCGGGCGAGGGCGCCTTCTACGGGCCGAAGATCGAGTTCCACGTGAAGGACGCGCTCAAGCGCAGCTGGCAGCTCGGCACGATGCAGCACGACCCGAACCTGCCCGAGCGCTTCGACCTGAGCTTCGTCGGGGAGGACGGCAAGGAGCACCGGCCGGTG
>DATJYG010000766.1:0-5811 GCA_035499695.1 Polyangiaceae bacterium | reverse complement strand
CGCATCTATCGCCCACAGCAACCGCTGCCGCTCACCGACAACCAGCGTCAGCGGCGTATCCAGCGGGCCCTTGCAAACCTCAAGGAGCTCGGCGTCGACGTCACCGTCGCACCGCTCCCCGGCTGATCGTTTTCATAGCAGTTCGGGGGGTGTCCCAGGACAGTCCGAGAGCACGCCCTAGCGGGCGAACAGTGCCTCGCCGCCGAGGGGACCTGCGCTCGCGCGCATCTTGGCGAAGATCTCCTCGGCGCGCTTCGACAGGGACTTGGCCTCCGCCGCGACGGCGGGATTGGTCGCGTGATCCGGCGTCTGCCGCAGGAGCTCCGCGTACGCCCGGCAGCTTCGCGCGAGCTCCACCTCGTTGCCGACCTCCTCGAAGATGGCGATCGACCGCTTCAGGTGCTCCGCCGCGTCGCGCACCCCCGCGCCGCCGGCGCTTCCCGCCGCGCTGACCTCCCCGAGGGATCGCAGGGCCACGCCGAGCTGCACCTTGGCTTCGGTCTCGCCGAAGAGCTCCACGGCGCGCGCGGTGCACTCGCGCGCCTTGGTGTACTCGCGGCGCGCGAGGTACGCCTTGCCCAGCCCGCGCACGGCCTCGGCGAGCCCCAGCTTGTCCCCGAGCTCGTCGGCGATGTCCTCGGCTTGCTTGAGGAGCGCGATCGCCCTGGCCGAGTCCCCGAGGCGATTGTGCGTCTCGCCGAGGTTCGTGAGGATGAGGGCGATGCGATTGCGGTCGCCCGTCTCCTTGGCGACCTCGTAGGCCTCCTGGAAGAGCCCCAGCGCCCTCTTGTCGTCGCGCATGTCCTGAGCGACCGTGCCCAGGTTGTTGAGCGTGATGCTCACGCCGACGAGGTCCCCGATCTCGCGCCGGATGCGCAGGGCCTGCTCGAACGCCTCGACGGCGCCCTTGAAGTTGCCCGAGTCCTGGTGCACGAGGCCCAGGTTGTTGAGGCTGAGGGCGATGCTCCTCCGGTCGCCGATCTTGCGGCGCATCGCGAGGCTGCGCAGCGTGTACTCGAGCGCGAGGTTGTAGTCGCCCTTGAGCCAGTGGAGCTTGCCGATGTCGTCGAGCGTGCTCGCGATCCCGCGCTCGTCGGACGCCTGGCCGAAGAGGGCGAGGGCCGCCGTGAGGTGCCGGCTCGCTTGCTCCAGGCGACCCGTCTCGCGATAGAGGCGCCCGATGCGCGAGTGCGCCGCGCCGCCCTTGCTCCGCAGATCGAGCCGCCAGGCGCGCGTCAGCATCTCGACGAAGGCGCGGTACGCCTCGTCGTTGCGCCCCAGCGACTGCAGGACGTCGCCGTGGTGGTGCAGCGCCGTCAGCCGCAGGTCCTCGTCGACGTGGTCGCACTGCTCGAGCAGAGCGAGCCCCTTGGCGAAGAGCTCCGCCGCCTTGGTGTTCGCGTAGCGCGATCGCGCGACGCTGCCGGCCTGCACGAAGGACGCGGCCGCGAGCGCCGTCGCCCCCGCCTTCTCGCGGTGGCGCGCCAGCATCTCGAGGTACTCCTCGCTCGCATCGCTCGACTGCCGGAAGGAGAGCCACTCGGCGATCGCACGGTGGTAGCGGCGGGCCGTCGCCGGCGGGATGAGGCGCACGAGCGCCTCGCGCTCGAGGTTGTGCTTGAAGACGTACTCCTCGTCGCCCGCGAAGGTGCTGTCGGGCAGGCGCAGCACGTAGTCGCGCTCCACGAGCTCCCCGAGGAGCTGACGTGCGACGACGACGTCCTCGGCCTCGCCGCCCTCCCACACCTCGGGAGGCGACTCGGACTGCCGGTGGATGGCGATGAGGGCGCCCAGCCAGAAGACGCCGCCCATCGTCGCGGCGCGCTCGAGCAGATCGCGCTCCTCGGGGGCCAGCGCCGCGATGCGCGCCTGCACCGCGTCCTGCACGCTGAGCGGCAGCTTCACCTGCGCGAGCTTCTCGGCGTGGATGGTCCAGTGCTCGTCCTCGAAGTCGTCGGTGACCTCGAGCACGCCGGTGTCGTGGTAGATGCGCACGACCTGCTCGAGGATCGCCGGATTGCCGGCGGCGAGGTCCACGGCCTCGTCGATCAGCTCCTCGATGTCGGCGGATTCGCCGCAGGGTGCCAGCAGGTCCTGCATCACGGCCGCCGCCTCGACGTCCCCGAGCGGCGGGAGCTCGACCACCGTGTGCCGGTCGCCCCCGTGACGCCGCCACCCGTCGCGACGCGCGACCATCTCGGCCCGCGCGATGCACATGAGGAGGATCGGACCGCGCAGGCTCTCGACCAGGTAGGCGAGCAGGTCGAGCGAGTCGTCGTGCGCCCACTGCAGGTCGTCGAACACGAGCACGAGGGGCTCGGGCTGCTTCGCCGCGTCGGTCTCGAGGAACGACTTGATGACCGCCCGGCGCATCGAGCGGAGCTGCTGGGCGTCGCCCTCGACCGCCTTGATGAGCGGCGAATCCTGGAACTCGAGGTCGAGCAGCTGGCCGAGGAAGTACGCGACGTCGCCGACCTTGCGGTCCTCGAGCACCGCGGCGACCTGCGCGCGCACCTGCGCCTTCGCCGCCTCGGGGTCCATCCCCTCGACGATGCCGAACCGGGCGCGCAGCACGCGGGCGAACACCTCGTAGGCAGGACCGCCGTCGCGCGCGGTGCCGCGGAAGACGCGCGGCGCCTGGCCCGCCTCCCGCGAGCGAACGAGGAAGTCGCGTACGAGCCGCGTCTTGCCGAGCCCCGTCGCGCCGAGCACCGTGACGGTGCGCGTCAGCTTCTTCTCGCGAGCGCCCGCGTAGGCGCGCTCCAGCTCGCGCATCTCGCCGGCCCGTCCGACGAGGACGGCCCGGCGCTCGCTGACGGAGAATCGCGCGGACGGGAACAGGCTGTCTTGGCCCACGGGTCCGACCAGGATACCAAAGTTGGCCCGAGCGCTCCGGTCGTGCTCTCCGTGGGGCATCGTGCGCCTCGCTCCGCTATTTCTGGCCGGGATCGCTTCGGTCGTCACGGTCTCGAGCGGGGCGTTTCCGGGAGCGGCCCCGGCCCACCGGACGACGGCGCGAATTGCGACCCCCGGCCCCGCCGCCATGCGGTTCGGGAGGAGCATCGGGTCCCCGACGGACGGGCACCTGGTCGGCGGAATGCACCTCGAGGACGCGCCTTACCTGCGCGTCGTGCCGGCTGACGCAGGCGGCGACGTGCGATGGGGGCTCGAGCCCCTCGTCGCGATGATCGACCGCGCCGCCCGCCAGGTGCGGCGGCAGTTCCCCGACGCGGTCACCTCGGTGGGTCACCTGTCGCGCGCGGGAGGCGGCGACCTCGACCGGCACCACTCCCACGAGAGTGGCAGGGACGCCGACGTCGGCTTCTTCGTCCGCACCGGGAGCGGGCACCCCCTGCTCGCCTCGCACTTCGTCGCGTTCGAGGCGGACGGAAAGGCGCCGACGTGGCCCGGGGCGTACTTCGACGACGCCAAGAACTGGGCGCTCGTCTCGGCGATGGTGACGGACCCCGAAGCGCACGTGACGCACGTCTTCGTGGCCGCCCCGCTGCGCGCCCGCCTGCTCGCGTACGCCGAGCGCATGGGCGCGCCGGCCGCGATCCGGATGCGCGCGGCGGAGCTCCTGCAGCAGCCGCACGGCGCGCTGCCGCACGACGACCACTTCCACGTGCGCATCGGCTGCCCCGCGCACATGAGCGGCTGCGTGGAGAACCCGGCGGCTCGCGTGCGTCACCCGGCCACCGTGATGGCGCGAGGGCGTCGCGGCGGTCCCGCGCCCCACGGTCTCGTCACGCATCCCCCTGCCCCGTCGGCGACTCCCGCGAAGCCGGCCGGTCCCGTCCCGGGCAGTACGCCCGACGAGAACCCCGCCGACGAGACGGAGCCCGTGGAGCCGGACGCGCCGCCCGCCGTCCTGCCGTCGGCGGTGGACGACGTCGACGGCTGACGAGCACGCTCGCTCAGCCGGAGGCGAGGCCCCCGAGATCGCCCGCGAACTTCGCGAGCATCTCGCCCGAGTCCTTGATGACGGTGACGCTGTCGACGAGGCCCTTCTTCACGAGGCCCAGGTGCGTCACCACCTTGGGGTTCGTGAGAGACGCCGCGGCGCCGGTCACGAGCGCCTGGCCGTCGGAGACGAGCTTCGTGACGCGCGAGGCGAACTGCGAGACGAGGGTGGCGAGCGTCACGCCGAGCTGCTGCACCTGCTTCAGCTCCGAGACGAGCGACTGCGAGTCGGGATCGCTGTTCTGCAGCGCCTGCGACACGACCGACTTGAGCTCGGCGCTGGCGTCGACGCTCTGCCCCGAGATCTTCGCGCTCAGCTCGCGCAGGCGGTGCACCGTCTGGTCCGCCTGGTACACGATGGCGTAGACGACCTGCGCGTCCTTGAAGAACTGGTCGTACGAGGGCTGGCCGACCTGGACGTACTGGAAGTCGATGGGCTTGCCGTCGTCGTCCTTCGCGGCGACGAGGAAGTCGCACTGCGGGTTGCCTTCGAAGCTCTGGAGGCCGGGCCCCAGATCGCTCAGCTTCACCTTGCCCGGGGGCGGCACGTCGGTGAGCTCCTTGACCATCTTGCCCGTCACGTCGGCGAGGTCGTCTCCGGCCTTCGAGATCTGCGCCGGGAGCTGGTCCAGGGTGCCCTCCCAGTGCGTTTCCTTGTGCTCGACGGTGCCGTCGCTGTGGCGGACGGTCATCGAGGTGTTCATCTTCACCGGGATCATGCTGCAACCGGTGGCAGCAACCAGGAACACCGCGGGGACAAGGACTCTCGAGACGTGGGGCATAATGCTCTCCTCCCACGTACGAGTAGACACCGGGTTCTCTCCCCTGTGCAGCCCTTCGGAACGCCCAATCCGTACGCCCCTCCGGGCTACTCCCCTCACGCCGCGCCGCCCCCGCCGGTCGGCCCGCGTCCGGGGCGGATCCACGTACGCATCAACGTGGCGCTGCAAGGGCTGCTGCTGCTCGTCGGGCTCTTCTACGCCCTCGTCATCGTCATCGACATCGCCACGGGCACCTACGCGACCATCGCCGAGACGCCGACCGCCGGCGCCGATCCTGCGCGGGCCGCGGGCGAGGCAGCCGGAACGTGGATGGCGGTGGTGCTCCTGCCCATCTGGTCGGTCGTCACGCTCCTGTGGGCGCCGCTCAACCTCTATGGCCTCTGGAAGCTGCGGCCGTGGGGTCGCGTCTCGACGATGGTGTACTCGTCGCTGTCGATCTTCACGTGCTGCTGCATGCCGTTCGGGATCTACGCGCTCGTGTCCCTGATGCTGCCGAGCGTGCGCGCCCTCTTCGCGGGCGAGTCGGGCTCTGCGCCGTAGCTCAGCGCGGGTGGTCGCCGTGATCGCCGTGGCCGCCGTCGGCACTCCACTCGTGCTCGTGGCCGCGTCGATCGGCCTCGCCCGAGCCCGCGGGCGCGGCGGCGCTCGACGACGGCGATGCCGAGCTGTCGTCCTTCTTGTTGCAGGCGAGCATCGTCGCGGCGACGACGAGGAGCAGCGTGGCGGTGGCGAGCGCGAGGCTCAGAGCGTTTCTCATGGGGGTTCCTCCTGGGCGCGACGATGAACCTCCCGGGAAGCGATGCGAAGGGAGTGACGACGAGCCTGCCGATCCCGATGACGAAGGTCACGGGAACGGGGACGGAGGAGGAGTGGACGTGGCGAGGTCCAGAGTTCGGGGTCGGCGTCGGGGTCGAGGTCGGGGTCGGGGTCGGGGTCGAGGTCGGGGTCGGGGTCGGGGTCGCGGTGGCGCATGCCTTGCTCAGCGCGCGGGCTCCCGTCCGACAGTGTGTGCATGTTCGCGACAACACAGGGGCCACCTGGATCGGACGTGAACCACCCAAGGGAT
>DATJYG010000765.1:0-4592 GCA_035499695.1 Polyangiaceae bacterium | reverse complement strand
CTCGGCCCCACGGGGACCGTCGTGGTGGGCCGCAAGGCAAAGAAGCGGACGTGACCGCTCGGGTCGCGCGGCTCAGTCGCTGTCGAGATCGCTGCTCGCGAACGCTTCGACGTCGAACTCGCTGACCTCCGAGTCCCCTTCCGCGTCCGCGTCCGCGTCGTCGTCGGCGTCCACCGACTCCTCGTCGTCTTCCTCGTCGCGCCCTGCGTCGAGGACCGGGAGGCGCCGCTTGCCCATCGGGCCGCCGTCGACGTAGTCGCGCAGCGCCATCATGTCGCGAAGCGCCGCGAGCTTGGCCAGGCCCTTCACCTCGACCTGCCGGATGCGCTCTCGGGTGAGGTTCATGATCGCCCCCACTTCCTCGAGCGTCGTGCCGCCGCGATCGGCGACGTCGAGCGCGCACGTCTCGTTCATCTCCCAGACCTCGAGGTCCGGGAAGTTGAGCTTGATGGCCCCGGTCCGAGCAGAGACGTCGAGGTACAGGTGGTGCTTGCACGAGACGAACGGGCACGGGCGCGACGCTTCGGCGCACTCGGCGCGCGTCCGCGGGCGCTCGATGTCGTCCACCTCGGGGTAGAGCATCCGACCGAGCTCGAGCTCGCGCTTGGTCATCCGCTTGACGCTGATCGTCTTGGCGCGGATGGCGCGCTTGCGGCGCGAGCGACGCTGCTCGCGCGTGACCGGCGGCGATTGCTCGGTCTGCAGCGCGAGAGCGCCTTCCGTGGGCGCCTGCTCGGCCGCCCCGTCGCTCTCCGTCGCCGCCATCGCCTGCCCTTCGTTGGATACGTGCTTCGGGTCCATGCCTCGGCTCCTCCGGCGCATCGCCGATACACTGCTCCCCCACCGGCTGAACGCGGGCTCCTCGGTGCCCACACCCAACCACTCCATCTTTGCGTCGCGCAGCGCGCGATCTGCGGAGCATCGAGCGACAACCGCCGCACGATCGCTCCAAGCTTGTTTGCACGTTAACTGCGATGGACTGTGCGGGTCAATCCATCGTTGTCCTATTTTTTGTGCGTTTCCATAATGGAACTCGTTTCGCGTGGTTAGATCGATGGCGTGACAACTTATGTCAGAACCGTGAGTGCCTCGACGAGGCTCGCGAGGCGCAGCGAACCAAGCTCTCCTGCGCCGAAGAGAGCGAGCGATCGCAGCGCGTCGTCGGCGGTCGCGAACCGAGCACGTGGTGAGCGCTCGAGGAGGCGGTCCACGGCGCGTGAGAGCACCTCGGGCAGGTCGGGGCGTCGTGCGGCGAGCGGCACCGGCGCGTCGGAGACGGCCGCGCGGAGCTCGCTCATCGGCCTGAGCGCGCCCCAGGGGCGAACGCCCGCGAGGAGCTCGTAGAGGATGACGCCGACGGCGAAGAGATCGCTGCGAGGGTCGAGCGGCTCGCCCAGGATCTGCTCGGGCGACATGTATCCCACCTTGCCCTTGACGGAGAAGGGCGCGGTCCAGCGGGTCCGGTCGCGCGCGATGGCGATGCCGAAGTCGGCCAGCTTCACCTCGCCGTGCACCGAGACGAGCACGTTGTTCGGCGTGACGTCCCGGTGGACGATGCCCGGCAGGCATCGCTGGACCGCCGAGCACGCCCGGAGCAGCGAGCAGGCGACGTGCACGGCGACGGGGTCGGCCAGCCGCTGCGTTCCCAGGCGGCGGCGTACCTCGCGCAGGTCCAGGCCCTCGACGAGCTCGAGCACAAGGAAGGGCCCCCGCTCCTCGTCGTCGGCGAAGCCGAGCAGCGAGACCACGTTGGCGTGGCGGACGCTGGCCAGGACACGCGCCTCCTCGCGCAGGACCCCGGCCTCCTCGGGCGCCACCCGGCCGGCGAGCCGCTTGATGCACACCCTGCGCTCGAGCCCGCCGCCCACCACGCGCGCCAGATGCACCTCCCCCGAGCCGCCCCCGCCGAGGCGCTCGAGCAGCTCGTAGTGGACGCTGCCGTGGCGCAGGGTACTCACGCCCCCCAATCGGACGGCCCGGCGCCCCGGTTGCGTGGCGAGCGGCGCGGGGCCTATCTTCCACCCCCGATCCCGGCCGCCATGCTCGCTGAATCGCGCGATCCCCGACAGCCGATGACCCGGGACGTCGCCGCCCGGGGCGCGCGCATCCGGTTCGTCGAGGCCGGCAGCGGGGCGCCGCTGGTGCTCGTGCACGACTACCTGGCGAGCCGCATGGCCTGGGACGACGTGCTCCCCCGCCTGGCCGAGCACTTCCGGGTCATCGTCCCCGACCTGCCCGGGTTCGGCGAGAGCGAGAAGCCCCCGCCCGGACGGTACAGGTACGACTTCGACGGGTTCTCCGAATCGCTCGTGGACCTGCTCGCTGCCATCGGCGTGGCGCGGGCTTCCCTCTGCGGGCACGCGATGGGCGGCGCCGTCACCCTGAAGCTCGCGGCGACGCACCCGCACCTCGTCGAGAAGCTCGTGCTGGTCAACCCGCTCGTCTATCCCCCGCGTCCCGACGCCCTGTCGCGCATCGCGGGGGTGCCGGTGCTGGGGCCGCTCGTGTTCAAGCAGCTCTACGGCAGATCGCTCTTCCGAAGCCGTTTCCGGGGGGCGGCATCGCGCCACGTCGACAGGTTGTTCGAAATCTTCGACGTCCCGGCGGCCCGCGAGGCAGCCTACGCCACCATGGTCTCGATGCTCGACACGCGGCCCCTGACGGCGAGCGTCCCGCGCGTCTCGGCGCCCGCGCTCGTCGTCTGGGGACGGGGGTACAAGGCTTCGCCGCTCGAGCAGGGGCGGCGTCTCGCGCGGGAGCTCGGGGGCGCGCGCTTCGAGGTGTTCGACTGCGGCCCCTCCCCGGCCGAGGAGTGCCCGGAGGCGTTCGCCGCGTCGGTCACGGCGTTCCTGGCGGGCGGGGGCTGAGCCGTGCTCGACGCGCGCGCCCGTGCGCGCTTCGTGCGGAACCGCGCGGCCGTGGCGGGTGCGGCGGTCGTGGCGGCGCTGGTGCTCTTCGCGCTCGTGGGCCCGGCCCTGGCGCGGCACGACGCGTACACGAGCGACTTCGTGAACGGGGTGTCGCCCACGGGGATGCCCGTGGGACCGAGCGCCGAGTTCCCGCTGGGCGCCGACCGCATCTTCCGCGACGTGTTCGCGCGCCTCGCGGCGGCCGGGAGGATCTCGCTGCTCATCGCGGTGGCGTCGACGACCATCGCGACGGTCATCGGCGCCTCGGTGGGGATCGTCGCGGGTTACTACGAGGGAGAGCGGGCGCCACGTCTGGGGTGGCTGCGGCTCGACGTGGACGGGATCCTGATGCGCGCCGTCGACGTGATGCTCGCGTTCCCCTTCCTGCTGCTCGTCATGGCCATCGGCGCCGCCCTGGAGAAGACGACGGCGATCACCATCTTCGTCGTTCTCGGCGTCACGGGCTGGCTCGGCATCGCGCGCGTGCTCCGGTCCAAGACGATGCAGGTGCGCGCTCTCGATTTCGTCGTCGCCTCGCGTGCCCTCGGGCAGCCCGCCGCGCGCATCATGCTCAAGCACGTGCTCCCGAACGTCGCGGGCACGCTCGTCGTCCTCGCGACGGTGCAGGTGGCTCAGATGATCGTCGCCGACAGCATCCTCTCCTATCTCGGCGTCGGCATCTCGCCCCCGACGCCGACGTGGGGCCGCATGCTCTACGAGGGCCAGGACTACTTCTCGACGGCTCCGTGGCTCGTCTCAGCGCCAGGGGTCGCGATCCTCCTGGCGGTGTGGGGCTTCAACATGCTCGGGGAGGGCCTGCGCGATGCGCTGGATCCGCACGAAGCTTGAGCTCCTCGCGTCGCTGCTGGCGCTCGGCGCCGTAGCGCTCCTCGCAGCGCCGCTCGGGTGCAACGCCGCGATGCGGGCACCGATCCCCGCTGCGCACGGTGACGACGATGCGACCCCGCGCCGCGGCGGGACGCTGCGTCTCGCCAGCAACTTCGATCTCCGCAACCTCGACCCCGCTGCGCCGCCCGACGGTCTCGCCGGCCAGGTGTTCCCGCTGCTCTTCGACGGCCTCGTGGACTTCGACCGCGAAGGGCACGTGGTGCCCAACCTCGCCGATCACTGGGACGTCGAGGAGGGCGGAACGCTCTACCGGTTCACGCTGCGCTCCGGAGTCGTCATGCACGACGGGGGCGAGCTCACGGCCGACGACGTCAAGCGTTCGGTCGAGCGGTCGCTCCATCCTTCCACGCCGAGCGGGGTCTCGGCGTACTTCGAGGGGATCACGGGCTACGCGGCGTACACGTCGGGGAAGGCCGAGCACCTGGAGGGCGTCACGGTCGAAGGACGGTACGTCGTTTCGTTCCGACTGCGCCAGGCCGACGCCGCGTTCCTGTCTCTGCTCGCACTGCCCGCCATGCGCCCGGTATGCGCGACCGCCGGCGACCGATTCGCTCGCGGGTGGTTGCCGTGCGGCGCAGGCCCGTTCCTGCTGGAGCAAGGCGGCTGGCAGCGCGGGACGAGCCTTCGCGTGGTTCGCCACCAGGCGTACTTCCGCCCGGGACTTCCCTACCTGGACGCGATCGAGTGGACGCTCGGGATGCAGTCCGTCCCGCAGCGGTTCCGGTTCGAGGACGGGGAGTTCGACCTGCTCTTCGATCCCCTGCAGGCGGACTA
>DATJYG010000764.1:0-5125 GCA_035499695.1 Polyangiaceae bacterium | reverse complement strand
GTCGTCCGCATGCGGCGTGACGATGCCGCCGTCGGCGTCGGAGTTCGACCAGCCGGGCGGCGGCGCGTCGAGCGCCGTCGAGCTGGAGAATCCCGGGCCTCGTCCTCCGTCGGCGCCGCCGTCCGCCGTGAAGTCGCCGGCCGCGTAATAGCCCTGTGCGACCAGCCGTCCGAGGTAGTGATCGAACGAGCGGTTCTCCTGCATGATGACGACGACGTGGTCGATCGGGATGTCGGTGCCCAGCGGGTACTCCTTGCCGATGGTCTGTGCCGGCCAGGCGCCCGCCTCGAAGTGGCACGCCTCGCGCAGCGGTGCGAGGGTCGCCTCTCCCTGCGAGCGGACGATCGGCGGTGGCGCCAACACGTCTTCGCCGCCGTCGGCCTCCTGCGTGATCGCTGCCTGTGTGGAGCCGGAGGGCTTCGAGCATGCGAACGAGACGATCACGGGAACGAGCATGCCTGCGCAGATTCCCGCCAGTCGACGCGCGGACGAAGTCATCGGCCGGAGAGTAGCGGTCACGCGACCTCCGCGCATGGCCCTCGCAGCACCGATTGCGCTTCGTCCGACGCGCACTACGCTGTCTGTCGGATGACTGACGACACGGCGAAGCGCGAACCGGGGCTGCCGACCATCGACGTGAACGAGTACGGCGGCAAGCGCGAAGGCCAGCGCCAGCAGATGAACCGGCGGCTCTTCATGCAGCTCCTCGTGTACGAGGTGGACGGACAGCCGGACGAGCAGGCCCATCAGCTCGCGGCGCGCCTGCGCGGCGACCGCGTGGCCAGCGTCGTCTACGCCGACACGCAGGACCCGCGCAGCCTGGGCGTCCTCACGTGGAGCGAGGACCCGGCGCACTTCGTCATGCGCGTGCGGCCGCACCTGCAGGTGCCCGCCCTGCGCCCGCGCCGCGACTACGCGATGATCGGCCGCACCTACGCCACCGGCCACGAGCCGGACCTCGAGCACGCGCTTCTCCGCCGCGCCGTCGACAACGTGAGCAACGAGGCGTACCGCTGGCACGTCTGGTACCCGCTGCGGCGCACCGGGGAGTTCGCGAAGCTCGAGCCGCACGACCAGTCGGTGATCCTCCGCGAGCACGCCCAGATCGGCATGGCGTACGGCGCCCAGGAGCTGGCGCACGACATTCGCCTCGCGTGCCACGGCCTGGACGCGGGCGACAACGAGTTCGTCATCGGCCTCGTCGGCCGCGAGCTGCACCCGCTCTCGCACCTGGTGCAGGCGATGCGCCGCACCCGGCAGACGAGCGAGTTCATCTCGAAGATGGGCCCGTTCTTCGTCGGCTACGTGCTCCACCGCACCGCGTAGCCACCCGCGCGGCTCACGCGCTGACGCTGGCGCGGACGCGCACCGCGACGCTGCTGCGCGCGGCGCCGGTCCACCAGAGGCGCGCCTCCTCGCGGCTCCACTCGCCGAGGTCCGCGATCGACGCGAGCGCATCGTCGAGCTCGCGCACGCTCCGGAAGCGCGTCTCGCGCTTCTTCTCGAGGCACTTCATGACGACCACGTCGAGCCCCTCCGGCAGGCGCGTCCCGAGGCGCGCGCTGGGCGTCTCCGGCGTCTTGCTGATGTGGCTCATCACGGTCTCGGCGAACGTGCGGTCCGGGAAGAGCGGCGTGCCCGTGAGCATGAAGTAGAGGACCGCGCCGAGCGAGTAGATGTCGCTCCGGGTCGACGCGCGCTCGCCCGAGCACACCTCCGGCGGCATGTACGCGGGCGTCCCGAAGAGGATCCCCGTCTCGGTCAGCGACGGCTGGTCGCCCTCGCTGATGCGCGCGACGCCGAAGTCGAGCAGCTTCACGAAGTCGTAGTCGTCGCCGGCGTGCGTGACGAAGAGGTTCCCCGGCTTGATGTCGCGGTGAACGATGCCGGCCACGTGCGCTTCGGCGAGCGACGCGCACGCCTGGCGGATGAGCTTCACCGCGCGCGCCGGGGGCAGCGGGCCGGCGACCTCCACGAGCGCCTCGACGTCGAGCCCCTCGAGCAGCTCCATCGCGATGAAGAGGACGCCGTCGTCGCTCGCGCCGAACTCGAAGATGCGGATCGTGTTCGGATGCGTGAGCGACGCCGCGGCGCGCGCCTCGCGCTCGAAGCGCCGGATCTTCTCCTCGCTCAGATCGCCGGTGTCCTTGAGGACCTTGAGCGCCACGTCGCGCTTGAGCGCCTCTTGGCGCGCGACCCACACGTCGCCGTTGCCGCCGCTGCCGATGCGCATCTTGAGCCGGTAGTCGCCGAGGCGCTGCGCGTGCGTCATCTGCTTTCGCTCGCGCCACGTCGTGTGCGAGCCCATCGTCGACAGCACCAGGGTGCCGAGCAGGAACGCGACGCCGTAGATGAAGTCGCCCGATTCGTGCGTCGCCCACTGCGCGCGCAGCTCGGGGCGCCAGATCGATTCGCCGAGGAGCACCGCCGGCCACGTCGCCGCCGCCGGACCCAGCGTGACGAGCGACCGCATCCAGTGCGACGGCACGAGCAGCGCCCGCGTCATCACGATGAGCATGACGCCCGCGAAGTCGCTGCTGGCGAACCCGCCGTGCTCGACGCCGATGATCGCGACGAAGGCGCAGAGCAGGAAGCAGACGATCACGTCGAGCGCGACCATCGCGGCCGCCGAGAGACGACCCCAGCGCAGCGCCGCGTACCCGATGAGCAGGGACATCGTCCCGACCGCGCGCAGCGTGACGATCCCCGGGATCCACTGCGTGTGGTGCCACTGGATGGCGCCGACGATGTCGATGGCGACCCACGGCGGCCACACGAAGCAGCCGACGAGGGTCACCCGCTGCAGGGCCGCGCGCTGCTCGTCCGCCGCCTGGACGCGATTGCCAGCGGCGACGGTGAGCTCGGCAGGCCCCCCCATCCCGTTAACGTATCGCAGTACGGGTCAGGCTGCCGCGTCGGCTCCGAGGGACCGCTCGTCCTTGAGCAGGGTCCGCAACCGGGCTCGTGCGCGGTGGAGGCGCGAGCGGATTGCGCTTTCGGTCGCGCCGAGGCGGTCGGCGATCTCCTGCAGCCCCAGGTCCTGGTTGTAGTGCAGGGCGACCACGTCCCGGTACTCGGCGGGCAGCTCTTGGAGGGCGGCCCGGACCCGGGCGTCGCGCTCGTTCTGGGCCGCGGCCGTGTCGGCGCGGTCCTCGAAGGCGCCCTCGTTGGCCGCCGGGAGGGAGGCGAGGTCCTCGAGGTCGAGCCCCTCGACCAGCCGCGAGCGATGCCGGCGCTGCGTGCGCATCAGCATCAGGGCCTCGTTGGCCGTCACGCGGAAGAGCCACGTGGAGAAGCTGGAATCCCCGCGGAAGGAGCCGACCCGGCGGATGATCTGCACGAGGGTCGACTGCACGAGGTCGCGGCGGTCGTCCTCCGACAGCGGGTAGCGCAGGAGCTGCTTCTCGATGTGCGGGCGAAGCTGGACGACCAGCGAGGAAAGGGCGGCCGAGTCGCCGCGGGAAGCCTTGGACAGCGTCTGCTTGTCGGGGGTGAAGGCCATGGGGATGCGGGGGCGGATTGCGACGGCCGTGCCGTCGCCGGTCCACGCGAAATCGCAGGGGTTTCGCCACAGCCGGGGATGTTGGATCGCCGACAGGTGCATGGTAGGCAGACGCACGTGACCGGCGCCCCGCTGGAGCACCCGCTGCCCGCGGGAATGCGCGACCTCCTGCCCGAGGAGGCCGCCGCACGCCGTTCGCTCGCGCGCCGCGTGCTCGACGTGGTCACGCTGCACGGTTACGGGCTCGTCACACTGCCGGTGTTCGAGTTCGCCGACGTCCTCGAGCGCGGGCTCGGGACGCTCGATCCGTCGGACGTGCTGCGCTTCGTGGAGCCCGAGTCGGGGGAGGTCGCGGCGCTGCGGCCGGACATGACGCCGCAGATCGCGCGCGTCGTCGCGACGCGCCTGCGGGACCGGCCGCCGCCCGTGCGCCTCGCCTACGAGGGCACGGTGGTGCGCAGGCGCAGCGGACGCGCGCGAAAGCACCGGCAGATCCCGCAGGTCGGCGTCGAGCTCGCGGGCGTGCCCGGCCCGGGCGGCGATCTGGAGCTCCTGGCGCTCGCCGCGGGGGCGCTGCGGGCCGCGGGGCTCGAGCGATTCACGCTGGACCTGGGCGACGCCGGCCTCGTGCGGGCGCTGCTCGCGGGGCGCCCGCCGGAGGAGCAGGCGCGCCTGTCCGAGGCGCTCGCGCGCAAGGACGAGGGGGCCGTGAAGGACGCGACGCTGGCGGCGCTGCTCCGGCTGCAGGGTGGACGCGACGCGATCGTCGAGGGGACGCGACTCCTGGCGCGCACGCCGGCGGCCGACGCGGTGGCGCGGCTGCTCGCGATCTTCGACGCGGCGGTGGCGCGCGGCCTGGGCGCCCACGTGCAGGCGGACCTCGGGGAGATGCGCGGCTTCGCGTACTACACGGGGCCCATCTTCCACGCGTACGCCGCGGGCACGGGCGACGCGGTCCTCTCGGGCGGCCGCTACGACGAGCTGCTCGCGCGCTTCGGCTGCCCCATGCCGGCGGCGGGATTCGCCGTGGACCTGGACCGGCTGACCGAGGCCCGCCGGGCCGCGGGCGCGCCGGCCGAGCGCGAGATGCGCGTGGTCGTGCTGGGGCAGGACGACGATGCACGCGTGGCGGAACTGCGCGGTCGCGGCGTCGTCGCGGTCGCGTTCGCCGGCTCTCCGGACGCGGCCCGGGCGTACGCGCGCGCCTGGGGTTTCACGCACGTGATGGAGGGACCGGCCCTCTCGGAACTCTCCTGCTAAGGTCCCCGTCCTCATGCCTGCCGTCGTCGTCGTGGGCGCCCAGTGGGGCGACGAAGGAAAGGGGAAGATCGTCGACATCTTCACCGAGCACGCCGACATGGTCGTGCGCTACGGCGGGGGGCCCAACGCGGGGCACACCCTCGTCGTGGGGAACGAGAAGCTCGTCGTGCGGCTCGTGCCGAGCGGGATCCTCCGCGAGAAGACGACGTGCATCCTCGCGCAGGGCATGGCGATCGACCCGGGGAGCCTCGTCGCCGAGCTCGACGAGCTGCGCAAGCGCGGGTTGCCGCGGTCGAGCACCTCGCTGCTCGTGAGCGACCGCGCGCACGCGATTCTCCCGTACCACGTGCTCGTCGATCAGCT
>DATJYG010000763.1:0-4652 GCA_035499695.1 Polyangiaceae bacterium | reverse complement strand
TCGCCAGGGCCTCGTCGTCCGAGTCGACCGGCATGACGGGCAGGATCGGCCCGAACGACTCTTGCCGGAACAGCTTCATCGAGTGGTTGCAGTCGGCGACGAGTGTCGCCTCGAAGAAGCGCCCGCGCCCGTCCACGGCCGCACGCTTGCCGCCGGCGACGATGCGAGCCCCGCGCGCCCGCGCGTCCTGCACGAGTGCCTCGAGCTCCGGCACGTGATGCGGCTGCGCGATGGGGCCGAGCGTGGTCTCCGCCTTCGTCGGATCACCCATCACGTACGCGTGCACGAGCGGCTCGGCCATCTCGAGGAAGCGCCCGTAGATCGACTTGTGGACGTAGACGCGCTCGACGGCGCAGCAGCTCTGGCCGGCGTTGTACATCGCACCGTCGACGACGTTCTCGACCGTCTTGGCGAGATCGCAGTCGGGCGCCACGTACGCGGGGTCGTTGCCTCCCAGCTCCAGGCACGTGTGCAGGAACCGCTTCGCCCCCGCCTCCACGATGCGGTGCCCGCCGAAGATCGATCCGGTGAAGACGACGTGGTCGACGCGCTCGTCGCCGACGATGCGCTCGCTCGTCGGGTGATCGCAGTCGAGTGATTGCACGAGGTGCGGGGGGCCACCCGCGTCCGCGAAGGCACGGGCGAAGTGCTCCCCGCAGAGGGGCGAGCGCGGGCTGTGCTTCAGAACGACGCTGTTGCCGGCGAGGACGGCTGGCACGACGCAGTTGATCGCAGTGAGCAGCGGGTAGTTCCACGCCGGCAGGTCGAAGACGACGCCGATGGGCTCGCGCACGATGCGCCGCTCGAAGCCGCTGATGGGCGGCAGCACGACGTCGGCGAGCGTCTTCTCGGCAATCGAGATCATGTGGCGGCCGCGCGCCACGCACGTCTTCAGCTCGCCCGTGGCCTGCGCGAGTGGCTTGCCCATCATGCGCGTGATGTCCTGGGCGATCGACTGCGCGTTCTTCTCCATCGCCTCCATCGCGCGCTCGCACACGGCCATGCGCTCTTGGACGCTGCTCGTGCGCCAGGCGCGCGCCGCCTCGCGGGCGCGCTCGAGCGTCGTGCTCACGGTCGCCTCGTCAGCGAACTGCACGCGGCAGGCGGGCTCGCCGGTGTACGGGTTGTCGACCACGAGGATGCGGGATTCGCTGGTCATGGGCGACGGAGCATAACGCGCCGGCCGCGGCGCGCGACGGCGCGACCGCGGCTGGCCCCGACTACAGGGCCGCCGCGCCGTGGAGGTACTTGCCGGTCGCGGTCTTGGCGCGCGACAGCTTGCGCGGCTCGCCCTCGAAGACGACGCGCCCGCCATGCTCGCCCGCCTCGGGCCCGAGCTCCACGACCCAGTCGGCGCAGGCGATCACGTCAGGGTGGTGCTCGATGACGACCAGCGTGTCGCCGCGCTCGACGAGCCGCTCGAGGACGCCGAGCAGGCGCCTCACGTCGGACAGGTGAAGCCCCGTCGTGGGCTCGTCGAGCACGTAGACGGTCGGCTCGTGCGCGGACCCGGCGGTCAGCTCCGCGGCCAGTTTGAGGCGCTGGGCCTCGCCTCCCGAGAGCGTGTTGGACCCCTGGCCGATCTGCACGTAGCCGACGCCCAGGTCGGTGAGGGTCGACAGAGGGCGGCCGATCTTCCGGTGGTTCGCGAAGAGCTGGGCCGCATCCTGGGCGGGCAGGTGGAGCACGTCGCCGATCGAGAGCCCCGCGTAGCGGACCTCGAGCGTCGACGGCTCGAAGCGCGATCCGCCGCACGCCTCGCACGGAGCGATGACGTCGGGCAAGAACGGCATCTCGGCCACGATGATTCCTTGCCCCTCGCACGCCGGGCAGCGGCCACCCGCGCCGCCGCTGTTGAAGGAGAAGCGCGCCGGACCGTAGCCGCGCGTCTTCGCCTCGGGGAGCGACGCGTAGAGCTTGCGCACGTCGTCCCAGACCCCCAGGAAGGTGGCCGGCACGCTGCGGGGCGTCCGGCCGATCGGCGACTGATCCACGGCGAGCGCGCGCTTCACGGCCTTCGTCCCCTTGAGGGAGCCGTACGCCCCCGGCTCGGGGCTGACGAGCTTCAGGGCGCGCCGGAGCGCCGGGTAGAAGACGTGACGCACGAGCGTCGACTTGCCCGAGCCACTCACGCCGGCGACGACGCACATGCGTCCGACCGGGACCCGGAAGGTCACGTCGTGCAGGTTGTTGGCGCGCGCGCCCGAGAGCTCGAGCCATGCGTCGGCCATCGGCCGCTTCGGACGCTCGACACGGGCGCCCTCCTGCAGCGCACGCGCCGTGGGCGACTTCGGGTCGGCCAGCACGACGGACGCCGGTCCTTCGGCCACGACGTGCCCTCCGTGTCGACCACCGCTCGGACCGAGGTCGATCACGTGGTCGGCGGCGCGGATGGTCTCGGCGTCGTGCTCCACGACGAGCACCGTCGAACCCATGTCGGCGAGGGAGCGCAGGTTCGAGAGCAGGCGCTTGGTGTCGCGCGGGTGGAGCCCGATGGTGGGCTCGTCGAGCACGTAGAGCGCGCCCGTGAGCCCGCTGCCGAGCTGCGCGCTGAGGCGCAGCCGCTGCATCTCTCCGCCGGAGAGCGTCGACGCCGGTCGATCGAGCGCGAGATACCCGAGCCCCACTTGCTCCACGAACGCGAGTCTTCTGACGAGCTCCGCGTGCGGTGCCTTGGCGATCGTCGCGTCGTCCCCCGTGAACTCCCAGGCGCGTGCGCGCGCCAGAGCGTTCGCGACGGAAAGGCCCGTCGTCTGCGCGTACGTCTCGCCGTGCAGGCGCACGCCCCGCGGCACTGCGCTCAGGCGCGAGCCTTCGCACGTGGTGCACGTCTCGTACGGCCCCTCGTACTCGAGCGCCTCCGGCCCACCTTCCACGCCGGTGCCCTCGCAGTTCTCGCAGCGACCCTGCTTCGTGTTGAACGAGAACCATCGCGGATCGAGCTCCGGGACGCCGGTGCCGCACGACGGGCAGGCGCGTGCCGTGGACATGATGCGCTCGTGGCCGTTCGCCTTGGCGGACGGTTGTCCGTCCGAGATGCGCAGCGATCCGGCGCCCCAGGCCAGCGCGCGGTCGAAGGTGGCGCGGTCGAGCCCCGAGGGTTTGCCGTAATACACGATCAGGTCGATCGTGTGCTCGCGGGTCTTCGCGAGCTTGGGCGGCGGCTCGATGCCCACGATGGCCCCGTCGACGCGTGCCGCTTTCACGCCCGCGCGCGACGCAGCCGTGAACAGATCCAGGTACGTACCCTTGCGCGCGCGCACGGCGGGCGCATAGACGGTTCTCGTGCCGCCCTCGCGCACCAGCCGCTCGAACAGGGCATCGGCCGTCATGGGCGCGACGACCGTGTCGCACTTGGGGCAGTGCAGCTCGCCGACCTTGGCGTAGAGCAGGCGCAGGTAGTGCGCGACCTCGGTCACGGTGGCGACGGTGGAGTTGGCGCCGCCGCGCGAGGTGCGCTGCTCGAGGGCAATCGAGGGCGGCACCCCCGTCACGGCGTCCACGTCCGGCCGCGGCAGCGTGGGGAGGAACTGCCGCGCGTACGGCGTGAGCGTCTCCATGAAGCGACGCTGGCCCTCGGCGAACACCACGTCGAAGGCGAGCGACGACTTGCCCGAGCCGCTCGGCCCCGTGACCACGCACACCTGGCCGTGCGGGATCGCGCACGACACTTCCTTCAGGTTGTGCTCGCGCGCGTGCGACACGGAGATCGAGAGAGGTTGAACAGGAAGACGGGAAGACGGGAAGGTTTGGGAGGTCGACTTCCCGTCTTCCCGCCTTCCTGTCATCTCCCTCAGTGCGTGTCCCGTGCGTGTGTCGGCGCTTTCGAGCTCCTCGGGTGTCCCCTCGGCGACGACGCGGCCGCCGTGCGGCCCGCCACCGGGTCCGAGGTCGATGACCCAGTCGCACGCGCGAATGACGTCCAGGTCGTGCTCGACGACCACGACGCTCGCGCCCTCGTTCACGAGCTTGTGCAGCGCCGCCACCACGTAGGCCGCGTCCTGCGCGTGCAGACCCGCGCTGGGCTCGTCGACCACGAAGAGGGTGCCCTTCGCCTCTTCCGAGAGCGCGCGTGCCAGCTTGAGCCTCTGCGCCTCGCCGCCCGACAGCGTCGAGAGAGGCTGCCCGAGCGTCAGGTAACCCAGCCCGACCTGCGCCACCGGATCGAGCGCCCGGCGGAGCACGTAGTCCCGGTCGTCGTCCGGATCGAACAGCGCCTGGACCTCGTCGATCGTCATGCCGAGCACGTCGGCGATCGACTTGCCGCGGTGCTTGATCGCTAGCACCTCCGGCTTGAAGCGACGCCCCTGGCACACCGGGCAGAGGAGCTGCACGTCGGCCAGGAACTGCATCTCGACCGTCTCGTATCCCTCGCCAGCGCACTCTTCGCAGCGGCCTGCCGGGACGTTGAAGGAGAAATGCGCCGCCGACAGGCCGCGCCGCAAGGACTCGGGCTCCGCGGCGAAACGCGCGCGGATCCGGTCCCAGGCCTTCACGTAGGTCGCGGGATTGCCGCGCGCCGTGCGCCCGAGCGGCGACTGGTCCACGACCACCGCGCGCGCGAGCGCCTCGACGCCGCGCATCGCGTCGTGGGCCCCGGGCTTGTCGACGGTCATGTCGCCGAGCGCCCGTGCCGCGGCCCTGTAGAGGAC
>DATJYG010000762.1:0-5244 GCA_035499695.1 Polyangiaceae bacterium | reverse complement strand
GGGCACCACGGTTCTCGCCCCCGTGGTCACGAAATCCGGTTATTCGCAGCTGCTCTTCCCGGGGGCGACGCCCTCGGGTGGCCTGGTCGACTACGGTAAGAACGTCATCCCCGACGCGTCGACGTACCAGTTCGAGGAGATGGTCCTCGGCAACGACATGACCAAAGCGCTGGTTCAAATTGTCGTGCACCTCGCGAGCACCTGCAAAAGCGCCGTGGGGGGGACGGTCACAGTGGTCGAACCGTCTGGGGCAGCGGTCAGCTATTTCAATGCGGCGGGTACGGGCTATGCCCCGAGCAAGAGCCTCACATCATTCCAGGACGTTCAGAGCCCGCGGCCCGTCGCAGTCGTCTACAACCTTGCCGTGGGCTCGCAGGTGACGCTGAGCGTGGCTCATCCGACGTGCAAGCTGACGCCTTTCCCCTACGCGGAACCCGGCCATATGAACACCGGACAGGTCACGACGAAGGCTGCGGAGCCTGGGGACGTCAACGCCGCGCTCGTCGTCCAGCTGGAGTGACGCACGCCACGCCGGCACTGCAGCCGGGGCTCTGCACCCTCCGGCGGCCGACGCGCGCGCGGGCGTAGCTCGTCGCGTCGGCAATCTGCCAGAACGTTTCGAGGCTCTCCCTTCTCGCCCGATGTTGCCAGCCGCGGCGATGTGTATGGCAATCGCGCGCGATCACCATTGGAATCGCGTCTGATTCCACGTGCAATCGGGCACGAATGCGCCACGGTGGCGAGCGATCACGGGCGAATCGCCTCTGATTCCGGTGGGCATCGTCGGTGGTTCCGCCGCGGGCGGTCTCACTGCAGCACCTTCGACGGCACCGGCGCGTAGAGGGATAGACCGCGCACGTTCTCGTCGACGCGGAGCGGGTGGCGCATCGAGGGGAAGGCGCGCTGCTCGCACTCGCTGCGGTCGCAGAGGCGGCAGGTGACGCCGACGGGCGTCGCGAGCTGCGCGTTCTCGAGGTCCATGCCGTCCGAGTACACGAGCTCGCGCGCGTGATCGACGCGGCACCCCAGGCCGATGGCCTGCACCGGCTGCTGCGCGTGGTAGCCGCCCGAGTCCTTGTGGATGGTGCGCGCGAGGCAGAAGTACATCGTGCCGTCCGAGAACCGCGAGAGCTGGATGCGGATCATCCCGGGCGTCATGAACGCCGTGAAGATGTTCCACCGCGGGCAGGCGCCGCTGAAGCGCGCGAAGCGGATGCCGCTCGCGCTGAAGCGCTTGCTGATGTTGCCCGCGACGTCGATGCGGATCATGTGGAACGGCACGCCCTCGGCGCCCGCACGCCGCAGCGACGTGAAGCGGTGGCACACCTGCTCGAAGCCCACGCGGAAGCGCCGACCGATGACGTCGATGTCGTAGCGCTCCTCGCGGCACGCCTCGAGGAACGGCGTGTAGGGCATGAGCACCGCGCCCGCGAAGTAGTTGGCGAGGGCCACGAGCGCGAGGCCGCGCGATTCGTCGCTCGTGAGGTGGCTGTCGGCCACGATCTTCTCGATGCGCGCGTGCTGCGTGAGGAGCGCGATCTGGTGCGCGAGCTGGAAGGTGCGCGATCGCGTGGGAAGGAGCTCGCTCAGCGTGAGGATCTTCTTGTCGGCGTCGTAGCGTCGCAGGATCCCGCGCTCGGCCTCGCCGCGCGCGATGCGCACGTGGATGCCGTGCTGCTTGTCGAGGTAACGCAGGAGCCCCGTGTAGAGCTCCTCCGCCTCGAAGCGCCCCCTTCGCCAGACCTCCTCGGCGCCCTCCTCGAGCTCCTGGAAGTAGTTCATGTGCTGCTGGACCAGGTCGTTCACCTCTTCAGAGGGCAGCAGCGACCGGTCGATCGCTCCCTGATCGTCGCCCTGCAGGCGCGTCGCCAGCTCCTCGCTCGCCTCGCGCTGCGTCTTGTACGACCCGTAGAGGGCGAGCACGGCGCGGGCGATCTGCGGCTGGTTCACCGCGAGCTCGCGCAGGTCCTGCGAGTTGAGCTGGTAGGCGTCGAACACCGGGTCCGAGAACACCTCGAGCAGGTCGTTCACGACGCGCGCGTCCTCGTCGCCGCCGAAGGCGTGCAGGTCGACCCCGAAGATCTGGGCGAGCTTGATGAGGAGGGCCGCCGGGAGGGGGCGGCGGTTCGATTCGATGAGGTTCAGGTACGACGGGGAGATCCCCAGCCTCTCGGCCATCTGGACCTGGCTCAGGTTTTCCCGGCGGCGCAGAGCCCGCACCTTGGCCCCGAGTCGCGGAAGCTCGCGGTTTGATTGGGTCATGACGCGTTTACAAGATTAACACCTTTACAGGGTGTCATTGACAATTCTGAACACGGCTCACTTGCTCCGTGTTTTCAGTAGCTTGACCGTATTGACGCGGTGCCCCACTGTAAACCTCGTGATCGCGGTCAAAGGTCCTCAGCGAGCCGGTTACGAGGCCATCCTCACGCCCGCCGCGCTCGCCTTCGTCGAGGACCTCGCGCGCACGTTCGGTCCGCGCGTGACGGAACTGTTGGGCCGGCGCGGCACGCGCAAGACGCTCGACTTCCTGCCCGAGACGGCTGACGTGCGGGCGCGCGACTGGACCGTGGCGCCGCTCCCGGCGGACCTGCTCGACCGTCGCGTCGAGATCACCGGGCCGACCGACCGCAAGATGGTGATCAACGCGCTCAACTCGGGCGCGAGCGTCTTCATGGCGGACTTCGAGGACGCGAACAGCCCGACCTGGGACAACCTCGTCCAGGGGCAGATCAACCTGGGCGACGCCGTCCGCCGGACGATCTCGTTCGTCGCGCCGGACACGAAGAAGAGCTACGCGCTCAAGGACAAGCCGGCGGTGCTCTTCGTGCGCCCGCGCGGGCTGCACCTCGTCGAGCGGCACGTGCTCGTCGACGGCAAGCCGATCCCCGGCTCGCTCTTCGACTTCGGTCTCTTCTTCTTCCACAACGCGAAGGAGCAGATCGCGCGCGGCACGGGCCCCTACTTCTACCTGCCCAAGATGGAGAGCCACCTCGAGGCTCGCCTCTGGAACGACGTGTTCGTCCACGCGCAGGCGGCCCTCGGCATCCCCAAGGGCACCATCAAGGCCACGTGCCTCATCGAGACGCTTCCGGCGGCCTTCGAGATGGACGAGTTCCTCTGGGAGCTGCGTGACCACTCGGCGGGCCTGAACTGCGGGCGCTGGGACTACATCTTCTCGTTCATCAAGAAGCGCGCGGAGGACCCCGCCGCGGTGCTTCCGGACCGCTCGCAGGTCACGATGGACAAGGGGTTCCTCGCGGCGTACGTCGCGCTGCTCATCAAGACGTGCCACCGCCGCGGCGTGCACGCGATGGGCGGGATGGCCGCGCAGATCCCCATCAAGGACGACGCGGCGGCCAACGAGGCGGCGCTCGAGAAGGTGCGCGCCGACAAGCTGCGCGAGGTGCGCGCCGGTCACGACGGCACGTGGGTCGCCCACCCGGGCCTCGTGCCCGTCGCGAAGGACATCTTCGACACGCACATGCCGGGGCCCAACCAGCTCGGCGTCGAGCGCGACGACGTGAACATCGGCCGCGAGGACCTGCTGCGCGTCCCCGAGGGCACGCGCACCGACGCGGGCCTGAGGCACAACGTGCGCGTCGGCATCCAGTACATCGAGTCGTGGCTGCGCGGCAGCGGGTGCGTGCCCATCTACAACCTGATGGAGGACGCGGCGACCGCCGAGATCTCGCGCGCCCAGGTGTGGCAGTGGCTGCACCACAAGGCGAGCGTCGACGGCAAGCCGTTCACGGCCGACGCGTTCGGCCGCATCGTCGACGAAGAGATGCAGCGCATCCGCCGCGAGGTGGGTGACGCCAAGTTCCAGGGCGGGAGATTCGCCGAGGCGCGCGACCTGTTCGTCCGCCTCTCGACCGCGCCCAAGTTCGAAGAGTTCCTCACGCTGCCTGCATACGACCTTCTGGAGACGAAATAGGAGAACGTCATGTCGACCGCCGCCGCCATCAAGCTCGAGACCCACGTGGAAGATCGCCTCCAGGCGAAGCGCTTCGAAGGCATCATCCGCCCGTACGCGAAGGCCGACGTCGAACGTCTCCGCGGCTCCGTACACATCGAGCACACGCTCGCCCGCATGGGCGCCATTCGCCTGTGGGAGCTCTTGCACACCGAGGCGTACGTCGGCGCGCTCGGAGCGCTCACCGGCGGTCAGGCCGTCCAGATGGTGCGCGCGGGCCTCAAGGCCATCTACCTCTCCGGCTGGCAGGTCGCCGCCGACGCGAACACGGCCGGGCAGATGTACCCCGACCAGTCGCTCTACCCCGTCAACAGCGTGCCGACCGTCGTGAAGCGCATCAACTCGGCCCTTCAGCGCGCCGACCAGATCGAGCACGCCGAGGGCAAGCACAGCGGGACGCACTGGTACGCGCCGATCCTCGCCGACGCCGAGGCGGGCTTCGGCGGGCCGCTCAACGCGTTCGAGCTGATGAAGTCGATGATCGAGGCGGGCGCCGCCGGCGTCCACTTCGAGGACCAGCTCGCGAGCGAGAAGAAGTGCGGCCACATGGGCGGCAAGGTCCTCGTGCCGACGAGCCAGTTCATCCGGACGCTCGTCGCCGCGCGTCTCGCCGCCGACGTGTGCGGCGTGCCCACGATCATCGTGGCGCGCACCGACGCCGACAGCGCCAAGCTCGTCACGAGCGACGTGGACGAGCGCGATCGCGCGTTCATCACGAGCCAGGAGCGCACGCCCGAGGGCTTCTTCCACGTGAAGAGCGGCGTCGAGGCGGCCGTCGCGCGCGGCCTCGCGTACGCGCCGTACGCGGACATGGTCTGGTGCGAGACGAGCACGCCCGACCTCGCGCAGGCGCGCCAGTTCGCCGAGGGCATCCACGCGAAGTACCCGGGCAAGATGCTCGCCTACAACTGCTCGCCCAGCTTCAACTGGAAGAAGAACCTCGACGACGCGACGATCGCCAAGTTCCAGCGCGAGCTCGCCGCGATGGGCTACAAGTTCCAGTTCGTGACCCTCGCGGGGTTCCACGCGCTGAACTTCGCGATGTTCGAGCTCGCCCGCAAGTACAAGGACCGCGGCATGGCGGCCTACAGCGAGATGCAGCAGGCGGAGTTCGCGGCCGAGGCGCAGGGCTACTCGGCCACGCGCCACCAGCGCGAGGTGGGCACCGGCTACTTCGACCAGGTGGCCAGCGTGATCACCGGCGGCGCCGCGAGCACCTTGGCGCTCAAGGAGAGCACCGAGTCGCACCAGTTCTGATCTGCGCGGAT
>DATJYG010000761.1:0-4002 GCA_035499695.1 Polyangiaceae bacterium | reverse complement strand
GTGTTGCCGGGCGCGCTGGATGGCGGGGAGCCGATCCGGCTTGATGACGGGCCGCCAAAGGGCGTTCGGGTGGATGGCGGCCCGCCATGTGGGCGTTGGGGTCAGTCGTCGCGGTTGAGGGCGACGACGCGGGCGACGGCGTCACGTTCGACGAGCTTGCGCTTGCGCCTGGCGGCTTCGCGGAGGGCAGCGGTGGCGACGCGATCGATGTCGCGTAGGGAGCCGAGGGCGGCCTCGTGGATCATGGCGGTGGCGTCGGACGTGAAGAGGTCGCGATCGCAGCCGACCTTGGCGAGGCGCATCCGAAAGTACTCGCCGGTGTCCTCCGGAGAGAGGGCGTCGATGGTGAAGCGCCGATGGAGACGTGAGTAAAGGGATCGATTGCGGCGAAGAGCCAGCCGATCGTCGAGCTCGGGGAGGCCGACGAGCACGAGGGAAAGGAGCGCGCGGCTGTCCCACTGGTAATTGAGCAGGATGTGCAGGTGGTCGAGCATGTCCTGGTGTAGGAGGTGGGCCTCGTCGAGGAGAAAGACGGGGTGGACGCGGTCGCGTCCGAGATCCTCGACGTGGCGTGAGACGCCGAAGAAGACGGCGGCGGCGCTGGCAGAGGTGGGCAAGCCGAGCGCGAGGCAGAGCTGGCGGTAGAAGTCGCGGCGGCCGAGGGTGGCGTTATGGCAGTAGGTGAGGCGGAACCCGGCGGTCGGCAGTCTGTGGCGCAGCGCGCGCAAGACGCAGGTCTTCCCGACGCCGGGCTCGCCGGTGAGCGTGACGGACGCGTGATCGTCGAGCGCCTCGACCAGGTCTTCGACGAGCGTCTGCTTCGACGGCGGCAGCCACAGATCCTCGTCGGCGATCTCCTTCGAGAACGGGGATTGGCGAAGCTCGAAGTGGGTGAGATAGGCGCCGCTCATCAGAAGAGCTCCTCGTCGTCGACCTGGTGGGCCGGGGCGCGACCGGTGGCGCGATCGAGCAGCGCCTTTGGCGGATCGAACGCGACGGCGGTGGTCAGCGCGTCGGCGGGGACGCGGACGACAGCGCGCTTGCGCCGAGCATTGCGGACCGGGTCGACGACGCGGAGCCAGAGGCGCTTGCCTTCGTGCTCGATCCAGGGCGGCTCGGTGGACTCGACGAGGCAGCGCGCGACGGTGACGAGGCGGCCGGCGAGGAAGCCCTGGTCGGTCTCCCAGTCGGAGCCGTCGAGGGGAAGCGTGCTGTCGCGGCGGACGCGGCGACGGACCCTGACGGTGAGGGCATTTCTGAGCATGGTCTCGTCGATGGGATTGGCGGGTCGGTCGGCGGCCTCGTACACGGCAGCGGGCGAGCGGCCGAGAAGCGAGGCGTGGGCGGCGACGTGGTAGTGCTGGTCGAGGAAGGCCCACAGGCGGACGTTTACGTCGTGGAGCGAGGCGAGCTGGCCGAGGAAATCGAGGCAGCCCTCGCGTAGGGTGCGCCAGAAGCGCTCCATCTTGCCGCGGGCCTGCGGGTCGTACGGGCGGGCGTGCAGGAGCGAGACGCCGAGACGGGCGCAGGCCGTGCTCAGGATGTCGCCGCGGTACGTGGAGCCATTGTCGAGGTAAAGGGCGTCGGGCGCGCCGTGCTTGCGGGTGGCGCGGACGAGGAGCCCGAGCATGTCGGTCTCCATCTCGGTGTGGTGGGCTTCGAGCGCGACGACGTACCGGGAAGCGTCGTCGAGCAGGGCATGGATGCGCAGCGGCCGGGTGCTGCCGCCGACGAGGAGCGCGGGGCCGTGGCAAACATCGCCGTGCCACAAGGCGCCGGGCCGCTCGGCCTGCCAGCGCAGCCGCGCCTTGCCGCTGGGGCCATCGCGCAGCGGGATCCTGTCGAGGCCGTGCTCGGCGTAGAGCCGGCGCACAGTGGTGTCCGAGACGGCGCCGTCAGCCACGCGTCCGTCAGCGACGAGGGTGCGGAGGATGGTCGGCACCGTCGCGAACGGGTACTCGCGGCGAATGTCGAGCAGGAGCTGGCGCTGCCCGGGCGTGAGCGCCTGGGCGCGGCCGCGGTCGCTGCGGGGCGTAGGCCGCAGCGCCTCGAGACCGCCGTCCCGGTAGGCGTAGTACCAGCGCTCGAGCGTGCGGAAGCCGTACGTCCGCGTGTGGTCGGCGTCGGGGGCACGCCACCTTTGCGTGGTCAGCGCGAGCAGCTCCCGCCGCAGCTCACCGCGATCCATCTCGCGCCGGGTGAGGCCGCCAACGATTTCGCTGCGGAAGATCGCGACCGCCTCCGCGTGGTCCTTCGGGGTCAGGGTCATCGTGGTCCTTTCCGCGCCGTGTGTGTCGGCGCACGGACACCGATGCCTCGACCTCGCGTCCGCGGGGAGGGATCCTGCTGGGTGGGACCGCCGTCTCGTCGCCCTCGTCCTCGGTGACCGTCAGGCGGCGTGCACGGCGCCCAGAAACGCGCGTGCCGGCAGCGGCAGGCTCACCACCGTCGGCGACGCGTGCGCTGACACCGCGATGGCGATCTGCGCCGCGGCCTTGCGAGGGTCGCACCCACCTGGCGGGCGCCGGAGTCGAGCGAAGAGGCGCCGCCCGACGACGGCCGCGACCCAGCGGCGCAGCGACACCCATCTTCTCGTCGCGCACGCACCGACCACCCGCCAAGGGCTCGTGCTGCGGCGGACCTCCCCCTCGGGCAGCCGACCGACCCCGAACAAGGCCAGCGCCCAGGCCACGGCGCTGATCGTGTAGAGCCGGCCGGCGGCTGTCTCCCGCGGCGCGACCGTCACGACGACGCCACAGGGCTGACATCGGTATCGCCGAACACGCAGGACGACGATCTCAGGCGGCGCGCCCGGGCTGGCGGGCCCGCGAAACTGGCGCTCGCGTGACCCGTGCCCGTGCAGACCGCGCGGCCGCCCCGCGGGCCTGCCGGCCGCCCCACAAGCTGGGCAGCGGCCGGGCCGAAGCGCCTCCACCGACGGCGGCGACGCCCGCCACCTCTTGATATCTACGCCGCTTCGAAGGATTGATCTGGAGGCTCCGCGTCCGCGCATGGATAGGACGGCCGTGGGGCCTCGACCGGGGGGACGCGCCAACGTCCCTCCGGTCACCTATTTCTGCACCCCGCTCCGCCGCCATCACCCCCACGACCGGACCGGATCCCTATCCCGCCTCCCTCGCCGCCTCAACCGGCATGCCAACGGCGGTCATCTCGCCGTCCCAGCCCTCGTCGCCGTCATCCAGCCGGATCGAAACCTGCCTCCGGCACGCCATCAGGAGCGCCCGCTAACACGTGGCAGCGCGGGCAGTCGAGCACGTCGACCAGAAAGACCCGCCGCAGAAGCTCCGCCCATGGAAGCCGGTGGGGTGTGGGTCGCTCGGGTCCAGGCGTGCCCTTGGGCGATTTCGATGTGTCGGCGGCCGGTACGACCTTCGACCTGTAACCGGCGGCGGGCGCCAGGATGCCGTGAAAGCGAATGGTGTGCTTCCGAGGACGCGGGATGAGCGGCAACAGGCGCTCGATGAGCTCGAACGGGGTAAACGCGACGGCCTCGGTTCCGTCGGTAAACGGACGCTTGAAACGAAGAGCCACGCGCCCGTCGGGAAGAAGGGTCAGCCGGTCGGTGGCGATGGGTGGTCGCGCCAGGTAGCGCGCGAGGTGCTCGAACGTCGCAACAGACATCGCTGGGTGCGATCGGGGGTGATCATTCCGACCTCGCGTGGGTGACACTACCCATTCACCCGCTGCGGGGCGTGCCGCTGCGTGTGGTAAGGCGTTTTCCGGGGCGCACAGGGCGGCGGCTGATCGAGCTGGAACACCCCGGCGGATGGACCCTGCGGGTTCCCGAGTCGTGGACTGACCTGGCGGTGCCGTCGGCGGCCACCATCGGCGAGGAGGCCAGGGCGAGTGGGCGTGAGCTTCTCGAGCTGGCCGACC
The DNA here is from genome assembly GCA_035499695.1 of Polyangiaceae bacterium. Lineage (GTDB taxonomy): Bacteria > Myxococcota_A > Polyangia > Polyangiales > Polyangiaceae > Palsa-1150. The sequence continues at coordinate 105 of DATJYG010000761.1, read as the reverse complement.
TGGTTCGGGCGCTCGCAGGCGATGGTGAGAATTCTTGACGGCGCCGTGGACTGAACGACTGTTCACCCATGGAGCCCGACCAGCCTTCGGACCGTCTTACGCCCG
>DATJYG010000760.1:0-17893 GCA_035499695.1 Polyangiaceae bacterium | reverse complement strand
GCGCCATCGTGGCCACCGTCACGCGGTGAAGCGCGCGGCGCGGGCGTCGGCGGGGAACGTCGGCGCCCGCGTCAGAGGCGGAGGCAGCGTCAGGGGCGGGGACAGCGTCAGAGACAGGGCCAGCGTCAGAGACGGGGGCAGGATCAGCGGCAGCGCGAGCCCCTCAAACCCTTGTTTTCTTCTGAGCGGGAGACGGGATTTGAACCCGCGACGTCCACCTTGGTAAGGTGGCACTCTACCACTGAGTTACTCCCGCACTCGCCCCGGACTTGGGTGGACCCGGTGCGAGAGAGGGGCTTTCGTAGCGCCCTGGGCGTCTCGTGTCAACGGAACGAGCCCTCGACCCCGATGCTGGGGATGGTGATGGGCCCCAGGGTGTCGATGCACGAGCTCGACCCGCCTTGTCCCGCTTGCGAGACGTCGCAGTGGGCGTCGATCGCCTCCTGGTTCAGCGTCACGTTGATGCCCTCGAGGACCACCGTGATCCGGTCGCGCCCGCCGCGCAGCAGCCACGTCTTCTCGAGCCTGGCGTCCAGCCGCCAGAACGCGGGAAGGCGCGCGGTGTCGTACGGCAGCGAAGGGCCGCCACGGTACGAGGGCGTGTACGGCCGGCCGCTGTACGCGAAGACCCGGGTTCCCGCCTTCCAGCCGCGGCCGAAGTCGTACGACGCGACGGCGCTCACCACGTGCGTCCGGTCGTACTCGCTGAGGATCGTGACCGTGGGGTCCGCCTCGCCGGGCATGCGCGCCTGACGGGTCGATTGCGACAGGGTGTAGGAGACCCACAGGGTGAAGCGCTCGGCGAAGGAGCGCCGCAGCAGCACCTCCATCCCGAGAGCGCGTCCGTTCGCCTGGGGGGTGATGCACTCGTTGGTCCCGGCGATCGGGGAGCAGGGCGCCGTCACGTCCGGCAAACCGATGTAGTCGTGGAGGAACCCGGTCACCCCGAGCGAGAAGCTCGCCGGGAGGCCGAGCTCGACGCCCTGGCTCGTCTGCACCGACGTGAGGAGTCCCTGCTGCACGCCGGGCTGGATGTACGGCGTCGTCTCCGGGTACTGCGCCGGGATGCCGAGGAGCTGGTGCGAGATGCCGAACGTCGAGACGCTCGTCAGCCACGAGGCGACGCGCACGCGGGCGGCGAGGCGCGGCTCGAGGACGGGGGTGGTCGTGCCGTTGGTGGCCCCCGGCAGCGCCGGCAGGTTCTCCGTCGAGTAGACGTCGGCCCGCAGTCCCGGCGTGATCTCGACGCGCGGCGAGACGCGCCACGCGACGTCGCCGTAAGCGCCCATGACCACCGCGTCGCGCGACGGCACGAGCGCGAGCGCGATGCCGCGAGCCCCCTCCGGGGTCGATCCCGGCCGCAGCGCATCGAGCTGCACGTCGGCCCCGGCGCGCACACGCACCGCGTCGGATGCGCGCGTGTCGAGCTCCGTGCGCAGCCGGACGCTGTCGTCGTTCGCGTTCGCCATGTCGTTGCCCACGCGGTCTCGCCCGAGAGTCGCCGCCACGCGCAGCGCGGACGCGTGGCCGAGCGCGCGGTCCCAGCGCACGTCGGCCCGGTGGAACTCGTCGAACGCGAGCTGCTGCGTGTACGCGGGCGCATTGCCCGGCCGCTGCACCTGCGTGAGCCGGTCGTAGCTGCCGAAGACGAAGGCGCCGACGCGGTCGCGGTCGTCGAGGTTCCACGTCGCGCGCGCCTGGTAGTCCCAGTACGAGAGCCCGGTGTCCTGCGTGAAGAGGGGGAGGACGACGCCCGGGTAGCCGTAGCGCGCGGCCGCGAGCGCGCTCCCGCGCCCGTCGCCGAACGGCGTCTCGGCCAGGGCTCCCGCATCGAAGAGGCGCAGGTTCGCCTCGCCGTGCGCTCCGGTCGCGGGCGGCGTGCTGCTCGCGGCGATGACCCCGCCGACGTAGCGGCCGTAAGTCGCCGAGGGCGCGCCCTGGTAGAAGTCCACGTGGTCGATGAGCCCGGGGTGGATGACGCTCGGCCCGAACCCGATGTGATAGAGGAGCGGCACCGGTACGCCGTCGATGAAGTACCCGGTGGCCGTGGGCGGAGCGCCGCGCACGAAGAACGCCTGGAGCCCGCTGGCGGTGGGAATGAAGCCGGGGAGCGTCTCGGCGAAGCGCGTCGGGTCGCCGAACGTGCCGGGCATCTCGCCCGCGTCCTCCCTGCGCACCGTGGTCTCGCCCACGTCGCGATGTGGGGCGATGACCTGCACCTCTGGTGCGTCCGCCGGCGGGGGCGGCGGCGGGGGGCTCACGGGGCTTCGAGCTCGCGGATCCGCTTGCCGTCCACGTTGTTCGCGTCCCAGTTCCAGCCGCCGCACCGGGAGCCTGGCAGCTCCTTGCCGAGGCGATCGGCGAGACGCGACACCGCATCCTCGACGCTCTTGCCGTCGTACTCCAGCGTGACGACGCCCACCGACTTCTTGTCGGTCACCGAGTAGAGCGACGCGGTCATCTCGAAGGCGCTCGTCGTGTCGAGCGGCCTGCGCATCCCGCCGCTGCTGCGCCCCGACGGACCCATCGGGCTGCCGATGGAGCTGCCCGTGCGGTACTTGGACGACCCGATGCCCGGTGTCCCCGACGACATGGTGCTCGTGTCGGGCAGGTTCGGGCCCTTGGTCCCGACGTGGCCGGCCACGGTCACGACGAGGATGAGGTCCCCCTGCGCCGCCGGCGCGAGCTGCTCGAGCAGGTCGTCGCCCACGCCGTTGGCGCGCGTGTAATCGTCGATCGCGCCCGACAGCGGCTGGTTCTTCGCCTCGAGCTGCGCGTACCCGGTATCGCACGTCGCGCCGAAGGGCCGGCTCAGCCCGGGGCCGACCGCCTCCCACGCCTCGGAGCTCATGCGCCCATCCTTGTAGACGCCGAGCACCGCGAGCGTGTGCGGCGCGTGGGCGAAGCCCGAGGCGAAGCGGGACGAGAGCTGCGCGTCGCCTGAGCAAGCGCAGAGAGCGCAGAAAAGGGCAGGGGTGAGGACGAGGGAGCGGGACAGCAGGGACATCGGTGCGGCGCAGGATAGCGCGCGCAGCGTGTTCGGTGAGACGCAGTTCGGACGGGCACATCCAGGCCCACTGCTACGGTTCGCGCCATGAGGGCGACGGCTTCCGTCTTCGCGTTCATCGCGTGCGCCGCCATCGCTTCGGCCTGCGGCACCAGCGACAAGGACAGCGGGTTCCACCAGGGCAGCAGCAGCGGCAGCTCGGGGGGAGGATCGAGCAGCGGCTCGTCCGACGGCGGGTTCGGCGCCTTCGGCGACTCCGGCGGGTCCGGCAAGGACTCCGGGAGCAACATACCGCCGAAGGGGTGCGACGCGTCGTGCCCCGCCGCGGGCGGGAGCTGCATCAGCAACGTTTGCGTCATCAATGAGAACCCCGGCGGCGTCGACACGGGGACGCAAGGGCAGCTCGGGGGCGGCGGCACCGCCGACTCGTCGTTCGCCTGGCTCTATCCGTACGACCAGACGGTCTTCCCGCGTGGCCTCATCCCGCCCACGATGCAGTTCGCCGGCACCTCGGCGGACGCGATGTACGTGCACATCACGTGCGCGAGCCTCGAGTACAAGGGGTGGTTCAAGCCGATGTCCGGTCAGATCCAGCTGGCGCTCTCGGACAAGGTCTGGACCGCCATCACCAACGCGGCCGGGGGCGTCCCCGACCAGCTGAAGGTGGAGGTGACGAAGATCTCGAGCGGCGCCGTCACGGGCCCCATCACCGAGTCGTGGCCCGTCGCCCAGGGCAGCCTGCGCGGCGTCGTCTACTACGAGACGTACGACTCGATGATCGCCGGCGGCCTCGGCTCGGTCGGCATCATGCAGATCCAGCCGGGCGCCACGCAGCCCACCGTGATCAAGACGGGCTGCGGCAACGTCTGCCACACGGCGAGCGCCGACGGATCCACGCTGGTGGCCGACGTGTCCCTCCTCACGAGCGCGAGCTACGACCTGAAGACCGGCGTATCCACCAACTACGCGGCGCCCGACGAGCGCTTCGCCTACGGCGGCCTCTATCCCGACGGCAGCATCGCGATGAGCGCGACGCACTACCGCACGTGGCTCATGACGGCGTCCAAGCTCTACGACACGCACACCGGCGCGAACATCCCGGCGCCCGGGTGGGACGGGGTCATCAAGTGGGGCGGCACCACGGCGTTCTCGCCGGACGGCAAGTACATGGCCTTCGTCCACGAGGACAAGGACGGCCACACGCTCGCGATGATGAACTTCGCGCGCGGGTCCAACACGTTCTCGAACCTGGTCGACCTCGCGACCGACCCGCAGTACGTCGGCTGGCCGGCGTTCACGCCCGACAGCAAGTGGGTCGTGTACCACTCGGACACGAACGCGCAGTTCGAGACCGACTCGGGCGCGAAGGGGGACCTCTACATCGTCGACACGCACACCAAGTCGGTGCACCGGCTCGACGCGCTGGACGGCTACAAGTCCAGTGGCTCCGCGACGTACCTCCCGGCGAACGATCCCGGGCTCAGCTTCGCGCCCACGGTGCTGCCCGAGGCGGTGGGTGGGTATTTCTGGGTCGTGTTCACGAGCCATCGCTCGTACGGCAACACCCTGCCCTCGATGCAGGGCCCCTCCGGCTCGCCCGACGAGTACGGCAAGCTCTGGGTGGCCGCGATCGACATCAACGCGGCCGACGGGGCAGACCCCAGTCATCCCGCGTTCTTCCTCGATGGCCAGGAGACGACGGCCGACAACCTGCGCGGGTTCTGGGTCCTGCCGCCGTGCAGGGGAAACGGGCAGCCGTGCAGCTCGGGCGACCAGTGCTGCAACGGCTTCTGTCGGCAGGCGGGTGACGGCGGACCGCTCGAGTGCGTGCCTCCGCCCGGCGGATGCTCCAACGAGTACGAGTTGTGCAACACCGCGGCCGATTGCTGCAACCCATCGGACCAGTGCATCAACGGGCGCTGCGCCCAGCCCGCTGCGCAGTAGTCGTCGAGAGAGTCCGGTCGACCTGCCTCGGCCCGGCGGCGCGCTGGCTCGTCCGGCGTGGGGTGACGGCGGACGCCGTGACGCTCGCATCGCTGGCCCTGGCGCTCGCGGCGGGAGTGCTGCTCGCGACGGGGCACTTCGGTTTCGCAGGGGCGGCGATGATCGCGGCCTCGCTCGGCGACGCGCTCGACGGGCTCATGGCGAGGCACTCGGGCTCGGCGAGCGTCGCAGGAGCGCTGCTCGACGCATCGGCCGACCGCTACGGAGAGCTCTTCTTCCTGGGCGGCATCGCGATCTGGTTCCACGGATCGGTCGCGAACCTCGCGCTCACGCTGGCGGCGATCGCGGGGTCCTTCATGGTGAGCTACGGGAGCGCGAAGGCCGAGGGCATCGGAGTGCCGGTGCCGCCGGGGGTGATGAGGCGCGCCGAGCGCGCGGTGTGTCTGTGCGCGGGCGTCGTGCTCGCGCCGTGGGTCGGTGACGTGGCGATCGTCGTGTCGGTGGCCATCGTCGCGGTCGTGGGAAACGCGTCGGCGATCCGAAGGCTTGCGAGGCTCGCGGGCATTTCGCGCGTGCCGACGGGCGCGGGCGGGGCCATCATTGGCCATGCGCGCCCGATGGACCCTCCCGTGCGCCGCGCTGGTCGCGCTCCTCTGCGCCAGGTGCGGCAGCAGCTCTAGCGGCAATTCGTCCGGCCCCGGCGGTGACGGCGGGAGCGGAGGAGGCGACGCGACCAGCAGCGGGAGCAGTGGCGGCGGGAGCGGCAGCGGCAGTGGGAGCGGCGGCGGCAGCGGCGGTGGAAGCGGGAGCAGCAGCGGCGGCGGCAGCGACGCGGCGATGATCCCCGACGTGGGCACGCCGGTGGAAGCGGGGAGTCCCGGTCAGGTGGACCTCACGTTCACGGTGAACGCGACGAAGAACCTGCAGATCATCTCCCCGTACATCTACGGCGTGAACGACCAGACCAAGGCGTCGCTGGCCCACGCGACCATCACGCGCATCGGCGGCAACCGGATGACCGCCTACAACTGGGAGAACAACGCCTCGAACGCCGGCAGCGACTACATGTTCGAGAACGACGACTACCTTTGCAGTGGGGTCAACTGCACGCCGACGCACACCACGGCAGGGGCGTTCCTCGAGGCGGTCATCGATCAATCGGTCGCCGCGAACGCGGCCGTGGTCGTGACCGTGCCCATCGTCGACTACGTGGCCGCCGACACGAGCCCGGGGGGCGACGTCCGCAACTCGGGCTCCAACTACCTGCAGACGCGCTTCAAGCAGAACAAGCCCACGAAGGGCTCGGCGTTCGTGTACCCGCCCGACACGACCGACGGCTTCGTCTACGAGGACGAGATGGTGTCGTGGCTCACCAAGACCGGCGAGCCCAAGGCGACCCTGCGCTTCCAGCTCGACAACGAGCCCGACCTCTGGTCGTCCACGCACCTCGAGGTGCACCCGACGGCGGTCACTTACGCCGAGCTCGCGCAGCGCGACGTGACCTACGCGACCGCGATCAAGAACGTCGCCCCGAACGCGTACGTGATCGGCCCGGTCAACTACGGCTGGGAGGGGTACGTCAGCCTGCAGAACGCGAGCGATTCGCAGGCCGACGGCGACTTCCTGTCGTGGTGGCTCGATCAGATGAAGGCGGCGGACGCCAAGGCGGGCAAGCGGCTCATCGACGGCATGGACCTGCACTGGTACCCGGAGGCGACGGGTGGCGGCACGCGCATCACCGACGACGGGACGGGCGCCGCCGAGGTCGCGGCGCGCGAGCAGGCGCCGCGATCGCTCTGGGACACGACGTACGACGAGACGAGCTGGATCCAGCAGTCGCTCAACGGGCCCATCAACCTCATCCCGCGGATGACGCAGAAGATCGCCCAGCACTACCCCGGGACGAACCTCTCGTTCTCCGAGTGGAACTACGGCGGCGGGACGGACATCAGCGGCGCCATCGCGTCGGCCGACGTGCTGGGCATCTTCGGTGTCTACGGCGTGGAGATGGCCACCATGTGGTCGCTCAACGGCGACGAGTCCTTCACGTACGCGGCGTTCCAGGCGTACCGGAACTACGACGGCAAGGGAGCGACCTTCGGCGACGTGTCGATCGATTCGACGACGACCGACGTTCCCAACTCGTCGGTGTACGGCAGCATCGCCTCGAGCGACGCGTCGAAGCTCGTCGTGGTCGCGATCAACAAGGCGACGACGACCAAGGTCGCCGGCATCGTCATCGAGCACTCGACGGTCTACACCAAGGCGTCCGTGTACACGGTCACGGCCGCGGGTGGAGCGATGCCGGTGGCGGCGCCCGCAATCACCGCGGTGGCGACGAACGCCTTCAGCTACACGATGCCGGCGCAGTCGATCAGCGTGATCGTTCCGACGCCCTGACGCGCTAGGGCGCGCAGCAGATGGTCTCTTCGTTGTCGAGGCTGACGCCCTGCACGTTGGGCGAGCCGCTGTTGACGCAGGCCGCGTTGGAGGGGACGTTCGGCGCGTACAGATATGCGGCGTAGTCGTTCTGCGTCGCGCCGGTTGCATGGCAGGCGCCGTCGGCGGGGATGTCGAGCTCCGTGCCGTTACAGGCGTTGTTCGTGAACAGCTTGATCAAGCCCGTGCACTGCGCGGTCGTCGTGCAACCGCACGGTCCCGAGTCGCAGCCGTAGGTGACGCCCGTCCCGACGTCGTGAGCCTGCGTGAAGGTGGTCGTGGGACATGCGTGCTTCCCGCTCTGGACGATGCACACCTGCAGGGGGGCGGGGAAGCTCGGCGTGCACTGGTTGCCGGTGCACGGAGACGTGTTCGGTGCGCACTGGGCCTCGGGAGTGGACGTCACGTTCTGGGTCTGCTGCACGGCGGTCTTCTGGCAGCTTCCCCCGGTGGCCGCAGGCGGCACGAACTTGAGGTCGAGCTGCGGGTACGTCGGACAGGTGATCGCGCACGGGTGGTACATGTCACCGGCCTTGGTGTCGCAGGTCGTGGAGTACGCCCAGCTGGCCGGCGCGCCCGTGGTGCCGCACGTCTGGCTGCTGTCCTGGTCGTAGAAGGCCGCGATGGGACCCGAAGGACAGCTGGGCGCCTGGCTCAAGGTGCATTCGCACGCGCAGGCGCTCGCGGGCACGTTCGGATTCTCGACGAGATCCGTCTGCGTGTAGCCGCTCGGGCAGGCGGTGCTCTGGGTGCCCTGGAAGCCGACGAGGGTCCACCCGCCGGGGATCACGTAGCAGCCGTTCGCCACCGTGCAGCCGCCGCTGCCGCTCGACGAGCCACTGGAGCCGCCGCTCGACGACCCGCTCGACGAGCCCGAGGAGCTGCCGCTCGAGGAGCCACTGGAGCTGCCACTCGACGAGCCGCTGGACGACCCGCTCGAAGAGCCGCTCGAGGAACCACTGGAGCCGCCACTGGAGCTCGTGCTCGACCCGCTCGACGAGCCGGTGGAGGAGCCGCTCGACCCTCCACTCGAGGACGACGAGGAGAATCCGCTCGACGAGCCGGAGCCGCCGGAGCCGCTCGACGTTGCGTCGTCCGACGTTCCCGAGTCTTCCCCCGGCTGCGCCGTACCCTCCGTGCCTACATCGCAGGAAGCCGCCGTGACGACGGCGCCTACCACTAGGAAGAGTGAGCCAAGAAGCCGCATTTTCTGCTGCACAGTGTAACGAACGCAATTGTGCCCAGCGCGTCTCTTTCGGTTTCGTGCCGCACCGCGTGATGCTTTCTCGCTTGCACGCGGTGTGGGTGGGGAGTCACAGATGTGCGCGCAACACATGACCATCCGCTCCACGATCCTCGGCATCGGCCACTACGTCCCCACGCGCGTCGTCACGAACGACGAGCTCGCGAAGCGCATGACGACCTCCGACGAATGGATCGTCCAGCGCACCGGCATCCGCGAGCGCCGCTACATCGAGCGCTCGGGCATCGGCGCGAGCGACCTCGCCGTGCCGGCGTGCGACATGGCGCTCGAGCACGCGAAGCTCGCGCCCAAGGACATCGAGGCCATCGTCTTCGCGACTCTCTCGCCCGACCACAACTTCCCCGGCTCGGGGTGCTTCCTCGGCGACAAGCTGGGTCTGCCCGGCGTGCCGGCGCTCGACGTGCGCAACCAGTGCACGGGCTTCCTCTACGGGCTCTCGATCGCGGATGCGTGGGTGCGCGCGGGCGTCTATCGCCACGTGCTCGTCGTCGGCTCGGAGGTCCACTCGACGGGCCTCGACTTCTCGGATCGCGGCCGCGACGTCGCGGTTCTCTTCGGCGACGGCGCCGGAGCGGCCGTGGTCGGCGCCGCCAGGAGCGAACGCGAGGGGCTGCTGTCGATGCGCTTGCACGCCGATGGATCGGGCGCGCGCGACCTCTGGCTCGAAGCCCCTGCGAGCGCCTACGACCCGCGCCTCACGCGCGAGATGCTCGACGAGGGCAAGCACTTCCCCGCGATGAACGGCAAGCAGGTGTTCCGCTGGGCCACCGAGAAGATGCCCGAGGTGGCGCGCGAGGCGCTGACGGACGCCGGAGTGGGGACCGACGCGATCGATCTCTTCGTCCCCCACCAGGCCAACATGCGCATCAACCAGCTCGTCGGTCAGAAGCTCGGCATTCCCGAGAGCAAGACGGTGCACAACATCGAGCGGTACGGCAACACGACCGCTGCGACGATCCCTCTCGGCCTCAGCGAGGCGTGGCGCGAAGGACGCTGCGGTCCGGGCTCCACGGTCCTCTTCGCCGCCTTCGGCAGCGGCTACACGTGGGGCGCCTCGGTCTTGAGGTTCTGACCTACACCCAGGAGAGTCGCAGCGACGCGCGCGTCGGTCCCGCCTCGCGCGTGATCTCTTGCACGTACGCCTGGATGCAGAACAGGGATATCGCCGCCTGGTAGATGCCGCGGAGCGCATTGCGGAAGTACGGAATCGAGAGGAGCGGGACGCCCACGATGTCTGCGCGCGCCTCCTTGGGTCCGTAGCGGATGACTCGGAGGCCGCCGCCGCCGTCGAAGACGCGCGAGTACATCTGGTGGCCGCGCGAGAGCAGGATCCACGGCGTGACGCCGGCCTGCTTGGCCGTCCGGATGACGACGCCGAGGAACGTGTCGTGGATCTTGAGCGACACTTCCGCGCCAATCTGCAGCTGCTGCGCTTGCGTGAGCCCAAGCTGGTCGCACGCGTTGTAGTGCGCGCGCGCGACGGCGATGGGGAGCCACTGACCGGCGACGCTCGAGAGCACCGCGTCGCGGTGATCGTGCGACAGCAGCGCGACGTAGCGATCGAAGAGCTCGTGCCGTCGGAGGGACGCGATGGAGGACGCGAGCAGCGTGCTGCGGACCTGTGTTGCCTCGCCGAGCGCGCCCGAAGTCGGGAAGGGGAGGACTACCTCTTCGCTGGGCATTTCGCGTCGATCCGTCTGCTCTAACACTCACGGTAGCATCGCGTTCCGCTCCGTCCGCAAGGTTTCAGCTCGACGACACGACCTTGTGAGACCCAGTTGTGCGGGTCAACATGTCGCCCCGCCGGAGGAGCAATCATGGCTCGTCGCAAGCATTTCTTCGCTGCGCTCTTCGGAGCGCTCAGCGTCGTCGTTCTCGCGGGGGCACCCGCGTGCGGAGGGAACGGTAGCGGGAGCGGTTTCGGGCAGGGCTCAGGCGGGAGTGGAGGCCGCGGCGGCGGCAACGGAAGCAGCGGAAGCGGCGGCGGCAACGGAGGCAGCAGCGGAAGCTTCGGCGACGCCGGCGGCTCCGGCAGCAGCGGTGGCAACACGGACGGTGGCGTCGCGTGTCCGTCCGGTCTTCAGTGCAACGTGTCGTGCTCGGGCGGCACGACGACGACCATCAGCGGCAAGGTCTACGACCCGGCTGGCAACGACCCGCTCTACAACATCGCGGTGTACGTGCCGGCGGTGCCGCTCGTCGCGCTCCCCAAGGGCGTGCCGACGGGCGCCGATGCGTGCGACTGCGCGGCGCTCTTCAAGAGCGGCGCGGTGGTGAGCACGACCACGGGCGTCGACGGAGCCTTCAAGCTCACGAACGCGCCGGTGGGCTCCAACGTGCCGCTCGTGCTCCAGGTGGGCAAGTGGCGACGCCTCGTGAAGATCAACGTCACGGCGTGCCAGGACAACGCGCAGCCCGACAAGTCGCTCACGCTCCCGTCGACCATCGCGTCGGGCGACACGGACGACAACATGCCGGACATCGCCGTGTCGACCGGCAGCGCGGACTCGCTCGAGTGCCTGATGCATCGCATGGGCCTCCCCCTGAGCGAGTTCGTGGGTGGCGCGGGTGGCTCGGGTCACGTGCACGTCTTTGCCGGCGGCAGCCCCGGTGGTGGCGGCGGAGGTGGAGGTGGAGGCGGAGGTCGCGTGGGATCTCCCGAGTCGCCGGCGTGGTCCAACGCACCCGAGGCCGACACGACCCTCTGGAACTCGCAGGCGAACATGATGCCGTACGACATCACGCTGCTCTCGTGCGAGGGCGGCGAGACGTACAACGCCAACCCGGCCGTGCTCGAGCAGTACCTCGACGCTGGCGGCCGCGCGTTCGGCTCGCACTTCCATTACGCATGGTTCTCGGGCCCGCTCGGGTCGGGTCAGGCCTACTCGGCTCCGACCGACTGGGGGAGCAACCTGGCGATGTGGACGGCCGACGGCACCGGCATCGGTCTACAGGCCAACGGCAAGATCGTCCAGACCCTCAACGGATCCACGCAGCCGTTTGCCAAGGGCGTCGCGCTCTTCCAGTGGCTGGGGCTCGAGGGAGCCCTCGGCGTGAACGGGGCCCCCGCGATGGAGCTGCCCATCCTGCAGCCGCGGTACAACGCCGTCGTCGGCCCGGGCAACAAGCCGTCGCAGCCCTGGATCCAGGACGACGCCTCGACGAACACCATGTACTTCTCCTTCGACACGCCGGTGAACGCGCCGCCGCAACCGGACGGCGGGCCGCCCAACTACTGCGGGCGCGCCGTTTTCAGCGATCTGCACGTCAGCGGCAACACGAAGGACCCGGGCGGCACCTGCCAGGACGGGACGCTGTCGCCGCAGGAAAAGGCGCTCGAGTTCATGCTCTTCGACCTCTCGTCCTGCGTCATTCCCGACACGATCCCGCCCTCGGACGCAGGCGTTCCCATCAATAACTAGAACGCGATAATCTGGCTTCGTGCGGGACGTTGCGCACGAGGTCATCCTGCCGCTCCCGGAGCAGGTGCAGCCGGTGCGGCACATCCGCAGCACGCTCCTGCACTCCTCGTACGCGTCGATCCGTGACGCCGGCTACGACAAGCCGTACCGGGCCGCTCTGCCGAAGGAGTACCACGCGGCGATCTTCGAGACCGTCGCCGGCATGTGGATCCCCATCGAGATCGCCGTCGCCCACTACGACGCGTGCGCGACGCTCGGCCTCTCCCACGAGCGGCAGCTCACGCTCGGACGTGACGCGGGCAAGAAGATCGAGGGGACCATCCTGGGCACCGCCGTGCGCATGGCGAAGGAGGCGGGGGTCACCCCCTGGACCGTCATGCCTCACTTCAACCGCTTCTGGAGGCGGGCCTTCGACGGAGGCGCCATCTACCTCGAGAAGCGCGGTCCGAAGGAGGCTCACATGGAGGTGCACCGCGCCGCGCAGGCCGACTGCGTCTACTGGCGCGCGGCGCTGAGCGGGCTCGGTATGGGGGTGCTCGAGCTCTTTTGCCGCAAGGCGTACATCTCGGAGACGACCAAGCGGCGCGTCCCCGGGTTCGCCTCTTTCCGCGTGCAGTGGGCTTGACTGCTCGGCGACGTGGGGTACGCAGGGCTGCGGCTCCAGCGCGCCCTTCTCGGTGGAAGGGTGGGCCCTTCCCGGTGGAGGGATACGTCCTTCCCGGTGGAAGGACGCGCGAAGGCGGCGGAGCGGGTCGCGGAAGACCTGAATTCCAGGGCATTCGCAGTGGGAAGGACGCGCCCTTCCGCGGCTGTCGATGCTCGCGGATCGGCGACGCAGTCTTGGGTGACGTGGAAACGCAGGCCGATCCATGGGGTTGCGCCTGCGCTACCCTCGGGAAGGGTGCGTCCTACCAACGTGACTGGCTCGTCCTTCCACCGAGAAGGGCTCATGCATCCCATGCGCACGGGTCGTCCCCCGGCTGAGACGGATGGTCGGAATCGAGGCAACATCGGGGCGGTCCCGCACGTCTCCCTGGTGAAAGCAGGGTAAAAAGTGGTGCCCACAGCCTCGCCATGAAGAAGAGCCTTCCCTGGATCGTCGCCCTGCTCGTGCTCGTCGCCGGTGGCTTCGGCTGGTGGCGCTGGCACGTGGCCCACGCGAGCGTCGCGCCGACGTACAAGACGGCCAGCGTCGACAAGAAACACATCGTGGGCAAGGTCACGGCCAGCGGGACCCTGTCGGCCCTCGTGACGGTGCAGGTCGGTACGCAGGTGTCGGGGCGCGTCCAGAAGCTGTTCGCCGACTTCAACTCGCAGGTGCACAAGGGCGAGCTCGTCGCCAAGATCGACCCGCAGCTCTTCGAGGCGGCCGTGCAGCAGGCGCAGGCCAACTACCTGCAGGCGAAGGCGGGCGTCGTCACCGCGCAGGCGAACGCCGCGGCGGCCGACAAGGTGCTCGCCCGCACCAACGCGCTGCACGACCAGAACCTCGCGGCGCAGTCGGACCTCGACACGGCCCAGGCGAACGTGGCGACTACGCACGCCGCGATCGACGCGGCCAACGCGCAGCTCGCGCAGGCGGCGGCGCAGCTTCACCAGGCGCAGGTGAACCTCTCGTACACGAGCATCGTCTCGCCCATCGACGGCGTCGTCATCTCGCGAAGCGTGGACACGGGACAGACCGTGGCGGCGTCGCTCTCGGCCCCGACGCTGTTCACCATCGCGCAGGACCTCACCAAGATGCAGGTGGACACCAACGTGTCCGAGGGCGACGTGGGGCGGCTGCAGGTCGGGATGAAGACGTACTTCACCGTGGACTCGTTCCCGGGGCAGCGCTTCCTCGGCACCATCCGCCAGATCCGCAACGCCGCGACCACCGTGCAGAACGTCGTGACGTACGACGCGGTCATCGACGTCGACAACACGGACCTGCGCCTGCGCCCGGGGATGACGGCGAACGTGACGATCGTCTACGCCGAGCGCAAGGACGCGCTCGCGGTCCCGAACGCGGCGCTTCGCTTCCGTCCGCCCTCGGCGTCGGGTGGCGGCGGAGGATCGCCGTCGCCGGCCGGCACCGGCGGTCGACACGGCCCGCGCGGCGCCGGGTCCGCGGCCTCCGCCGATCCGGCCGCTCCCGAGGCCAAGACGATCTGGGTGCTGCGCGGCGGTTCGCCCCAGAGCGTCAACGTGCACATCGGGCTCACCGACGGCACCGTCACCGAGGTGGTCGACGGCCTCTCCGAAGGCGATCCGGTCATCGTCGACGTGGACAGCGGTGACGGCACGGCCTCGACCCCGTCGTCGACCTCGACCTCGCGCATGCCGCGCATGTTCTGACGCCGATGGCCGACCCCGTCATCGAGATCACCGACGTCACCAAGGTCTACCAGACCGGCGACGTCTCCCTGCGAGCGCTCGACGGCGTCACGCTGCGCGTCGACGAGGGCGAGTTCGTCGCCGTCATGGGCTCCTCGGGCTCCGGCAAGTCGACGCTGATGAACATCGTCGGCTGTCTCGATCGCCCCACCAGCGGAACGTACGTGCTCGCGGGCCGGCGCGTCTCGGGCATGAGCCGCGGGGAGCTCGCGCGCGTGCGCAATCGCGTCGTCGGGTTCGTGTTCCAGCAGTTCAACCTGCTCTCGCGCACGTCGGCGCTCGAGAACGTGGAGCTGCCGCTGGAGTACGGCGGCGTGTCGTCACGTCAGCGTCGCAAGCGCGCGACCGATGCGCTCGTGCGCGTCGGCCTCGGGCAGCGCATGCACCACCACCCGAACCAGCTCTCGGGCGGACAGCAGCAGCGCGTCGCCATCGCGCGCGCCATCGTGAACGACCCCAAGGTGATCCTCGCCGACGAGCCGACGGGCGCGCTCGACTCGCGTACGAGCATCGACGTGATGGCCATCTTCCAGGGGCTGTGGCGCTCCGGGATCACGGTGGTGCTGGTGACGCACGAGCCGGATGTCGCCGAGTTCGCCTCGCGCGTCGTGAACATGAAGGACGGACAGATCCTGTCGGACAAGCGCCAGGAGCCCAAGGAGGCGGTGCCCGTGCCTTCCGTCAAGGAGCCGGCCGCGTGAATCCGTTCAACACGCTCCGCGTCGCCTTCCGCGCCTTGCTCCGCAACAAGCTGCGGAGCTTCCTCACGACGCTCGGCATCGTCATCGGCGTCGGCGCCGTCATCGCGATGATGGCCATCGGCGCCGGGGCCAAGGCGCAGGTGGAGCAGGCGTTCGCCGCGATGGGGACGAACGTGCTCATCGTCCTCCCCGGCTCCACGAGCTCCGGCGGCGTGAAAGGCGGCTTCGGCTCGATGCCGACGCTGACCTGGGACGACCTGGCCGCGATCCGCACCGAGGTCGGCACCGTCAAGCGCGCGGCTCCGTCGCTGCGCACGAGCCTCCCGGTCGTCAGCGAGGACAACAACTGGACGACCAGCATCACCGGCACGTCCCCCGAGTACTTCGACATCCGCAGCTGGCCCGTGGCCGTCGGCGCGTCGTTCACGCAGGCGGACGTGGATGGGGGCGGGAAGGTCATCGTGCTCGGCCAGACCGTCGTGGACAAGCTGTACGGGCCGAACACCGACCCGACCGGGCAGATGGTGCGCGTCGGCAGCACGCCGTTCCGCATCGTCGGGGTCGCCGCCAAGAAGGGACAGAGCGCCACGGGCCAGGACTACGACGACGCTGCGTTCATCCCGTACACGACCTTCGCGCAGAAGGTCCAGGGCGGCCTGAGCAAGTTCCTCCAGGGTCAGGTGATGGTCGAGGCCACGTCGGCCGCCAACACGTCGCGCGCGCAGCAGGACATCACGGCCCTGCTACGCGACCGCCACCACATCGCGGCCGGCGACGACGACGACTTCTCGATCCGCAACCTGAGCGAGATCGCCGACGCGCGCCAGCAGGGCACGCAGACGATGACGCTGCTGCTCGCGAGCGTCGCCGCCGTGTCGCTGCTGGTCGGCGGCATCGGCATCATGAACATCATGCTCGTCAGCGTGACCGAGCGGACGCGCGAGATCGGCATCCGCATGGCCGTGGGCGCCGAGCCGCACCACATCCTGACGCAGTTCCTGATCGAGGCCCTCACGCTCTCGATGGCCGGCGGCTTGATCGGCGTGGCCGGAGGCCTGGGCACCGCCGCGTGGCTCGCCAACCGCTTCCACTGGCCGGTGCTCGTGCAGCCGAACGTGATCGCGGTGTCCGTCGGCTTCAGCGCCTTCGTGGGGATCGCCTTCGGGATCTACCCGGCGCGCAAGGCGTCGCAGCTCGATCCGATCGACGCCCTGCGGTACGAGTGACCGCCTCGCTCAGTTCTGGCTGACGAGGATCGCGTAGTCCCCGTGCGCGGCGCCCATGCCGGCGTTCGGCATGATGTTCCGGAACCACATGTAGACGACGCCGAGGCTGCCCCAGTTGGTCGGCGTAACGGTCACGGTGATCGTGTCGCCGTTGATGACGCTCGTCTTGTCGAGCGTGACGGTCGCCGTGCCGTTGGTCACGGCGTTACCGTTCTGGTCCTGGAGCTGCAGGTCGAAGTTCGTCGTGATGTTCCACATCCCGGTGGTTGGCGCATCGCTGTAGGCGCCGAGGTGGAAGGTGAGCGGCTGGTTCAGCGTGCCCTTGTAGCCCTTGCTCGTGACCGTCCCGACTCCCAGGCCGAGCGAGGAGATGTTCACGTTGATCGTCGTCTGCTCCGAAGGGAAGGCCGTGACGTCGTAGAAAGGGCCCGCCGCCGCCGGCACGCACGGATCGTGTCCGGCTTGCGCGGCCGCGTTCGACCACTGCCGCTGCACCGCGTACGAGAAGTTCGTCTCCGAGTCGGTGTAAGCCGACCACGGATAGAGCTCGCACGCGTCTCCGAGCTCGTCCTGGAAGGACTGGAAGAACTCCCACGCGAGGTGGTCCTGATCGAACCCGGCATATGCCGTGGTGGTGTTCGGATGCGGGTCGGTCGCGGCCTCGTTGAGCTCGTGGCTCGCGCTGAGCTCGATGTCCGCGGCCTGGAAACCCTGGCACTGGGGCATGATCGCGTAGACGTAGTCACCCGCCTGCGACTCCTCGTGGTAGCCGCCGACGCCCGCCTGGCACGCGTTCTGGCCGCCGAAGGTGAGGGCTGCACCCGGGGGCATGTACACGGCGTAGATGGTGTTCGGCGTGTTCGCCGGCCACGTCCCGTTGCCCACGTTCGTGGAGACGAGCGTGTCGAGATCCGCGTCCGACATGGTCGTGGGCGCCGTGGTCGTGATGCTCACGTGGTTGGCGCTGCCGCCCGTGGCGGCGCCGACTCCGTACTCGCTGTTGATCGCCTTCCAGTACGTCGTGGGGCCGATGCTGTCGTCGAAGGCGTTCCAGGTCGCGGCCTGCGTGTCGCTGCTCCAGGTCACGGTGACGATGTTCGGAGCCGAGAGCACCTTGCCGCCGTTGTTGACGACCGTCGGCGTGTCGACAGGGAACGCCGGATACATGCTGCTCGGCGTGTGCCCGGCTTCCATCCCGGCGTCGTGTCCTCCGTCGGTCTTCGCTCCGGAGTCTTCTGCCCCGCCGCTGCTCGAGGCGCCCGCGCTACCGCTGGAGCTGCCGGAGCCGCCGCTGTCCTCGCCGGCGTCGTTCTGCGACTGCCCCTCGTTGCTCGTGTTGGTGCTCCCTCCGCAACCTGCGGCGACGTACGAGGTGCAACCGAGGAGCGCGAGGGCGGTGAAGCCGAGGACGTGACGACGGACCATGGTGCGGGTTCCTCCTGCTGGGCGAGCGGCGCGCACCATACGTGCTCCCCCGTGCGTGTGCACCCGAGAGCAGTGCGTCATTGCGTTTT
>DATJYG010000759.1:0-7115 GCA_035499695.1 Polyangiaceae bacterium | reverse complement strand
CGTGCATCGCTCGGGATCCGTAGAGGGAGTGCCTACCGAACGACGAACGAACGCGGGGCGCTCCAGTCGGTTTCGCCGGTCTTGGTGACGGCGCGGTAGCGGAACCAGCACGTGGACGCCGAAGGCAGACCCGCGATGACCGTACGAGCCTGAAGCGTCTGCGGCCCCCTGCGCCACACGGTCCCACCGTCCGTGCTCCACTCCCAGATGTACGCCGCGCGATCGCCGGCCGAGCGCACGACGAGCCTCACCGATCCGGACACCCTGCCCGGTCTGACGTCGAAGGCGGGCTTGGCCCCAGGAGCCGACCGCTTCACGTGCATCCCAGCGCTCTCGATGATGGCGGCGGCGTGCTCCGGAGCGTCGTCGGCCACCCCTTGGACGTACCCCTTCAGTCGCACGAGCAGCCCGACGAGGACGGCGAGCTTCCGGTCGCGCACTGCGACCGTGCCGCGCGTCCTCGTGAGCGTCGCGACTTGCGCGTCGTGCAGGTCCTCGATCGCGGACCGCACGATGGGCAGCGGAGGCGTGGGCGCGGGGAACGAGGGGCTGATGCTCATGGCCTCGACGATCGCCTCGGCGACGCTGAGGAGCGCCGGGACCTGGATGGGGAGTCGCAGTGCGGCCAGGGTCTTGTGCATGCTCACGGTCATGATGGGTCCTCCTCCGGGGTAGAGCGCCCCCAACGGGGCGATCGTGTCCCCTCTACAAATAGGGCTCCCCGTTTCCTACGAGCTCAGGACGCACGAGACGCGCGAAGCGAGCGGCTCCCGAGCGTCCTCGCCGGGCCAGGATGGGCGTCCGATGCTTCTCCCGGCGGGTTCGACGGCACGGGATTCTCGTTCGCCCCACTCGCGCCGAGGCTCGGAGGCACGGGATGGACGGGCGATCTCTTCCCGTGCCGGCTCGTCGGGGCGGGATGCTCACACGAGCGCCTCCCGCGCCGCCTCACCGGAAGGGCACGTTCACGCGCGACCTTCCCCTCCCGCTTCGGCGGGACAGCGCCATCTTCCGCTCCTTTCCCGTCCTGCGTCGCGGCGGCGGGGAATGCGCGACATCGTTTGCATCCCCGAGTCACCGGACCGGCCGGCGTCGAGCCCTTGAATCAGTAGCAACCCATGCTGGCCGACGAGTCCGCGGGCGGAGCGCTGGCGGCGAAAGCGGCGCTAGCGATGCATCCGGGAATCCAGATTCAGCGACCGAAGACTGAGTGCCGATGCGCGCTCTTCGACCGTCATGTGATTCGCGCTCGCCGCTGCTCGCCGCAGACACCAAGGGACACCTGCTCGCCCCAGGGTGGAGGGCGCGAGGGCTTCGTCCTGGCGCTTGGTATTCTGGTGCCGTGAGGGACGCGATCCACCGCGCGCGCACCGCATTGGCCACGCTTCCCTTCGATCCCGTGTCGCCCGCGGGCCCCGCCCTCGTCCGCGCACGGCAGTGGGCGGGCGCGCCCCTGCCGACCGACGCGGTGCTCGACGGGTGGTGGGCGCGCGAGCCCGGCGGACCGACCAGCGCGACCCGTTACCGGTGGGACACGTCGCACAAGCGATGTCGCCCACCCGAGTGGCTCGGCCCGGTCGAGACGTGGCGCGCGTGGCGGCCGGCGGAGCAGTCGGAGCTCGAACGCGACGCCCCGGCCTTCGAGGAGCGCCTCACGGTTCCCATCATCGTGGCCGAGGCCACTGAGCTGCTCCTCGAGCTCGATCTTCCCCGCTCCGTCGAGATGCTGCGGGAAGCGGAGCCCGCGCTGCGCCGTGACCTCGCCCAGCGCGTGCTCGCGGCGCACGCCTGGACCGATACGTTCGCGCTGGCCTGCGTGGTGCGCTGCCCGCGCGCGACCGAGCGACTGCGTCCGCTGCTCGTCGCCCTCGCGACGACTTACGCCGAGGAGGCGCACCGGGCGGGCGGGTGCGTGCGCGGGACGCGGTTTCCCTTTCACGACAAGCCCATGGCGTCGGCGACCGCGCAGCTCGCGAGCGCGCTGCTCGGGCTCGGCATGGAGATCCCGCTCCTTGCCCAGCTGGTCGAGAGCACCCGCGCTTCGCTCGGCCCGCAGTCGGCCTGGGCCGACGCGGGCGGTCCCGACGACGTGATCGCGACCCTCGCCTGCGCCGAGTTGCTGTCACGGATCGATCCGGCCTTCGATCCGCTTCCCACGGCGCGGTGGCTCGCGAGTCGCCAGCGAAGCGATGGACTCTGGATGGCGCTCGGACCCGAGGCGCCGTGGCTCACGCGCGTGGTGGGTCAGTGGCTCGAGAAGGCCGTCGTGCCGTTCGCGGAGCGCTTCGCCTTCCCGACCCTGCCGGCGTCGGATCGCGACCGCAAGACCGGCCTCGCGTTCTTCTCCTACTTCGACGATCTCACCCGGCTGCTGGGTGCGACGCCCGGGCTCGCCGCGTCGCGCCTGGAGCTGGCGTTCCTCGATCTCGCCGGCTTCCGGGCGTTCAACAACGCGCACGGTCAGGACATGGGCGACGCCGTGCTGGCCGAGGTCGCTCGCGCGCTCTCGGAGATCCGGTCGGCGGCGGTCGTTCGAGACGGCGGCGATGAGTTCCTCGTCATCGGCGCGCCGACCCGCACGCGGTTGGCCGAGGATCTGGACGCCTTCCGGCGCGCGTGGCCGGCGCGTTTTCGCGCTCGCTTCGGAGACGCGACGCCCGTGTCCGCGCGCATCCTGGTCACCTCCGGTGCGGGTCGTGACCTGCGAGCCATCCGCGAGCATCTCGGGCGATCGCTGGCGCCCCTGAAGCACGGTTTGCCTCCTGGGCCCGAAGGACTCCTCCGGGTCGACGCAGCACTCGCGGCGGCACCGAAGTGATCGCAGGCGGACCTGTACGGCGGCACAGGGTATCCTCGGCGCCCTCACGATGAGGGACCCGCGCTCGGCGCTCGCGCATGAAGCCCGCGTAGCTCTCGCCGCACTCGCTCTCGCGCCCGCCGTGGCGTGCGGCGGCACGCCGCGCCCGGAGGTCCCGCCGGTTTCCGCGCTGCCCTTCGCGCCGGCCGTCACTCGAGCGCCGGAGAAGCCCAAGCCGCCCCCGACTGTTCCGATCGTGGTCGAGCGCAAGGTGTCGGCCAAGATGCGGGACGGCACGGAGCTGTTCGCAGACGTCTACTGATCAGCGCGAGAGATCGTCTAAGAGGCGAGGAAGGGGCTCACCGCACCTGTCTGTGCGCACTGGAATCGGCGGACCGATCTGACGGCTCGGGTCCCTCGGTACAAAGCTCGACAGTGAACTTCGTCTCGACGCCCGGCACGCTCTCGGCGCTGATGCGGCCGCCGAGCGCTTGGACGATGTTGCTGACGATGTAAAGGCCGATGCCGAGCCCCCCGTACGAACGCGTCGACACCGCGCGCCCGAACTTCTCGAAGATCCGCGGGAGCTTCTCGGGGTCGATCCCGATGCCGTGATCGACGACGACGAGGCGCGCGGTGCCCGACACCTCGTCGACGGCGATCTCGATCGGCTTTCCAGCTCCGAACTTGATGGCGTTGTCCAGCAGGTTCCTCACGATCTCGCCGAGCTTTTCGCGATCCCAGTGTCCTCGCACGGGGCGCTCGGCGCGTATCGTCACGGCGCAGTCGGTGCGCGCGAACGCCGGCGCAAGGCACTCGACCTCGTCGCGGACGACCACCGCCAGGTCCATGGGGGCAGAATGGATTTCCATGCGCCCGAGGAGGATCCTGCCCACGGTCAACAGGTCTTCGGTGAAGCTCTCGAGTCTCTTCAGCTGTCGTTCCAGAAGATCGCCCGCTCGCTCCATGTCTTCCCGGGTGAGCGCCATTCTTCTGGCCCGAAGGCTCTGGGCCGTGAGCAAAGCGGATGTCAACGGCGTCCGCAGCTCGTGCGAGACAATGGCCAGGAACTCGTCGCGCGCACGAATCTCCTCCGCGAGCTTCCTCTGCGTTCTCAGCGCGAGCAGCCCGTGCGACACGTTTCCACCGAGCTCGTTGAGCAAGCTCACCTCGGTCGAGTCGAATGCGTTCGGCTCGGTGGCGTAGATGAGAAGAGCGCCGGAAGTCGCGTTGGCCAGATGGATCGGCATGGCGATGGAGGCGCGGTAGCCGTACTCACGGAGCAGATCGCGCCAAGGAGCGAAGTCCCGATTGTTGAGCAGATCGCGCCCGACGGTGGGCCGCCCCGTACGGATGGCCGTACCCACCGTTGCACCGCCGTTCTCGTCGTCGGCCCAACTGACACGCGCGCGCTCGAGGAAGCCCGCTCCGTTCCCGGCGAAGGTCAGTGGCCGGATGCTGTGCGCCTGATCGTGCTCCGCGCGTCCGACCCAGGCCATGCGGTAGCCGGCATCCTCGACGGAAATGCGACAGACCTCGTCGAGCAGCTGGTGCTCGTCGACCGCGTGCACAACCGCGGTGTTGCAGCGGGTGAGCATGCGCAGCGCCCGGTTGCTCTGCTGAAGGGCGATCGCCGCCCGCTCTTGCCGGCGAAACGCTCTTCGCCGCTGCTCGTCGACGGCGCCGAGGACGAGGTACGTGCACGCCATGACGGAGAGGTACAGCTGCATGTCGAACAGCAACGCGCGGCGCCTCATCGCGGTCCCCACGATCGCCGTGGTCGCGACGATGAACATCGATCGCGCGGCGCCTCGGACGCCGAAGCGAAGCGCCGCCCAGATCAGCAACGGAACCGCGAAGAACAACCGGAGAAATACGTCCTTCGCGAGCGAACCCTCGAAGAATGCATTGAACGCCGCCGCGCCGAGGAGGAGCGCGAGCGCTGCGCTCTCGAGGAGGCGGCGCGGCTGCGAAGGAGAGTCGACGTCGAGCAGGCGAGGCCGCGCGGTGAGCAGAAGCGCTCCGACGATCACGATTCCGATGGCATCGCCCAGCCACCACGCGCGCCAGTTGTCCCAGAAGGTCTCCGCGACGGCAGTCAGCCCACCTCCCGCCTGCAGCGCGACGGTTCCTATCGTGGCGCCCACCATCGAGCTGAGCCCCCCTGCCACGACCAGTCCGATGACGTCCTGGGCACGGTCGAGCTCTGCGCGGAATCCGGGGATGCGATGGAGCAGCCAGCACCCAACGACGGCTTCGAGTGCCTGGCCCACGCCCGTCGCGCAACCGACCGCGATGGGAGCGCCGCTCGACCACATCACGAACGCTTCGGCTAACCACAGCCAAGGCCACACGCGGTAGCCAAGCAGGACTGTGGCGGCCAATGCGATGCCGCTTGGTGCCCAGGCGAGCGTACCGACTCCGCCGGGGACGTGCATCAACGCCTTGCCTGGTATGCCGGTGCAGACGTAGAGCAGGACGAGCGCGATGACCTGAGCCGCGTAGCGATACCGAGGTCGCACGAGAAGACTCACTCCAGGCAACTTGAAGTCCATTCGGCGCCATCGGTGTCGTGCGAGGCATCTCAGCTTTGATCTCGATAACTCTGCGCGCACCTCTCCGTGCTTCAGCAAGCCCCCAGGCAAGGCGTGTCTGCGGCGAGCAAGCGGCGGTGCGAGTCACATGACGGTCGAAGAGCGCCTTCGAAGCGGCGGCGATCGCCGCGCTTGCTCGTTCCCGCGTGACGTCAGTCCCACACGACCGGAACCTTGTACCCAGAGAGCACCGCGTCGCGAGACACGAGCGCCAGGTTCTCCGACGAGGCCTGCGCGACGAGCATCCGGTCGAACGGATCGCGGTGCAGCGGCGGCAAGCTTCTCAGCACGTCGGCGTGCACTGCGCGCACCGGCAGCTCCAGGAACCCGTAGTCTTCGAGTGCGTCCGCCACGGATGCGCGGGCGATCATCTTCCCGAGCCTGGCCTTGATCGCGATCTCCCAGGCGCTGACGGCGCTGACGAACACCTGATCGGCGCGCTGGATGCGTCGCACGACGGGCGGCGGCAGCTAGCGGCAGTCAGTACGAACAACCCGCCTCGAGGCACTGGAGCGAGCAACAGTCGTAGTCTTGCGTGCACGGCGAGCCTGTACCCAGGGTGCAACCCTTCTTGCCGCACCAACCCGCCGTGCAGATCCCTTCGAGGCATTCGGTGCCTGCGTCGCACGAGCTGCCACGCGCCAAGCAGAACGGTGTTCCCGAGCACGTGCCGTTCGAGCAACCGCGGTCGCAGCAATCGATGTCCTTGCTGCAGGAAGAGCCCGCTGAGGCGCAATTCGGATAGGGGCAGATCCCGCCGACGCACGAATATGAGTCACATTGCGCCGGGTTCTGACATGCCTGCCCCGGCGTCTTCTGGGCTCCTGCAATCGGCTGGCTCGGATCCGAGAGCACCAGGCACCCGCCCTCGCCCCCCGAAGAGGACTGAGCCGAGCCATCGTCCGTCGGCGTAGCGGCATCGCCCGGTGAGCCTCGGTAGCCAGAGTCGCAGTCGCCGCATCCTGTCGGGACGCTCCCGGTGTCGGCGCCCATCTGCGATGCGTCGGGTTGGCGCGAAGACGACTCGCCCCCGGAGGGCAACTCGCGCCCGCCGGTGCACGCCGTCAGCGATGCGCAACACGACAAGACGAGAAGCAGGAGGGCGCCGTGTCGCATGCAGACAGCATGAGCAACAGGTGCGCCAGGCGCCAGGTGGCGTGTCACTCGCCCGCACCGTGGCTCGAGCTCTTACCGGTCCTCAGGTTGCTGGATGAACCTCGTGACGCGTGACGCGCGGCTACAGCGGGCTGGCGTCCATGAGGACGTACGAGATGGCCCCCGCGCGCCCGAGGATCGTTCGGGGCGGGTAGGTGAGCGAGTTCTCGACGACCGTGGCGCCGAGCACCAACGCCGTGTCGCCCTGCGACGTGTTGAAGAACCCCGCCACGGCGGCGGCGTCGTCGGTCTGGGTCGCCGCCAGCGATGGCAACGTGTCCTGGAAGTAGTAGGGCGTCGTTCCATCGCTCGGCTGAATGCTCAGCCTGACGCCGCCCGCATAACCGAAATTGCAGTCGCGAAGGACCACGAGGACGAGTGCCTTGTCGGGGTCCTGCGTGACCTTGAGGTAGTCCTCTACGTCTTGCGTGACCGTCTGGATGCTCGGTAGCTGAATGGGACCGAGCTGAACGTCGGACGCGAGCGCGGGCAAGAAGAGCAGGAAGGTCCCGTACGACGTTCCGGTGACCTCGATGTAGCCCCCGAAGCCGGCGGGCAACGCCAGCGAC
>DATJYG010000758.1:0-2309 GCA_035499695.1 Polyangiaceae bacterium | reverse complement strand
GCTCCGATGGCGGACGCGGCGACGATCGAGACGGCCGCTGCGATCCCCGCGGCCCGTCTCCAGCGCCTCACCGGATCGTGCAGCAGCTCGTCGAGGAGCGCTTGCATCGACGGGTGGCGCTCCGCGCGCTCGACCCTCAGTCCGCGCAACAGCGCGCGGCGCAGGCGCATCGGCACCGTCGCGCCCTTCGGCGGCTCTCGGACTCGCCCGCCCGTCGTGGCTTCCATCATGTCGCTCAAACCGCCGCCGGCGAACGGCTTCTCGTCGTAGAGGGCCTCGTAGAGCGAGACGCAGAACGAGAACTGGTCCGTCCGCTCGTCCACCGACTCGCCGAGGTACTGCTCGGGCGCCATGTATCCCGGCGTCCCGAGGAGCGTCCCTTCCTCGGTGATCCCCGCGTCGAGCGACACCGTCTTCGCGGAGGGAGGAACGTCGGGAGGGGCCGGAGGCCGCGAGGAGCGGCGGTTCTCGCGCGCGCTCGTCTCGCCGACCGACCGCGCGATGCCGAAGTCGGTCACCTTGACCTGGCCGGTGTTCGAGACGAGCACGTTCTCCGGCTTGAAGTCGCGATGAACCAGGCCCGCCGCGTGGGCCGCCGCGAGCCCCCGCCCCGCCTCCACGTAGAGCCGCAACGTCTCGCGCCACGGCAGCTTCGACGCGCGCTGGCGCTCCTTGAGGGTGCCGCCCCGCACGAACTCCATCGCCAGGAAGAGCCGACCCTCGGCCGCGCCGGCGTCGAACACGGCGACGACGTTGGGATGCGACAGCCGCGCCATCGCCTGCGCTTCGCGCATCAGTCGCTCGCGATAGTGCTCGTTCTCGGTGCGGAGCAGCTTGAGCGCCACCTTGCGATCGAGCCTGCGATCGTAGGCGGCGTAGACCGTTCCCATCCCTCCGGATCCGAGCTTCTCGAGGAGGACGTAGCGGTCGAGGGACTCCAGCGTCTCGGGGAGGGCCGTCACGCCGGGCGGCATGGGCGCCGTCGGTGCCGTCGGCTGATCCGAGTCAGTGCGGCGGTTTTCGGCGGAGTCGGACAGCTCCCCCATCATCACCGATGGTACACCGGCTCACTGGAACGTGACGGCGTCTCCGGAGCTCCACGTGGCGGGGATGCACACATCGGAGGAGCACGTGCAGCTCTTGCTCGTGCACTGGGCGCAGACGCCCTTGCGGCAGATCTTGTGCGACGCGCAATTGCTGGGCGGTCCGCACGAGGGAGCGCAGGTGCACGTCGTGCCGTCCGGCAGGCACACCTTGGTCGTGCCCGAGTTGCACGAGTCCTGTTCCGACGAGCTGCAGGCGCACGCCACCGCGATCACGATGAATCCGGCGAGAGCGCGCGCGCACTTGACCGTTAGCACCGCCGGTACCACGGGCGCGATGCTACCCGAGGTGCGACGTTGCATGGCAAAGGTGTGCCCGGATAGCCTCCGGCCAGCATGCATGTGGCGCTCGCGCGACCCGTGGCAGCGTGGCTCTCGGCGGCAGTCGTCTGCCTCGCCGCGCGCACGGCGCTCGCCGATCCGCCCGCGCTGACCAGCCCGCCCAATGAGTACGCGGGGGCCAAGTCGACGGCGACGTTCCTGCTCATCGCGGGCGGCGGCGCCTTCGCGACCGGATACCTCGCGGCCGCGGCGGGGGCTGGCGTGGGGCTCGCCATGAAGGGGAGCGAGGACTCCAAGTACGGAGGGAGCTGCGGCGGCTCGGCCGGCTACTCCTTCATCCCGCTGGTCGGCCCGCTGCTGACGCTCCAGAACTACCCGAACCATCAGGTGGCCACCTACCAGGACGGCCCGCGGGTGCTCGACTGCAACGGCTCGCGCACGGCGCTCACCGTCATGGTCATCGGCGACGAGATCGTGCAGATCGGCGGGCTGGCGATGGCGCTGACCGGCCTCGCCATGCACGCGGTCATCGCGGGCAAGGAGGGAAGCGCGGGCTCGGTCTCGCTCGGCGTCGGCGCGGACGGCGCGCCGATGGGCCTGACCCTGCGAGCCGTGACCTTCTGACGCCGTCGTCGCGCGCTCCGACCACCAAGCCTGCCCTCGAATCGGTCAGCGGCACCGACCCCCACCGCCCCCTACCGGGGGCAGGCGTGGTGAACGGAGTTTGCGCGTGGATCCGTGGGTGCAACGCGCGGGCCGTGTGGTGTCTCCTGCGGGATCCCACGCTGAATCATCAGGTTGGGGTTACCGGGCTCGGATCATCGTCACCGTTTGGTGACGCCGCGACGGCTCAGCGGCGCGGCATGCAGGCATCAACTGCGCGTGACAGCCCGACGACTCGCTGCGAGGACGTACGCGGCGACC
>DATJYG010000757.1:0-2138 GCA_035499695.1 Polyangiaceae bacterium | reverse complement strand
CGGACGCGAGTATGCCCGCGCGTCAGGCCGCCGCCACGAGGCCGGCCAGCAGCTCGCGCACCGCGCGCGGGTTGGCGAGGCGCCAGCGCGCCAGCGTGGTCCGGAACCCCACGCCCACGGTGACCGCCTCGGCCGGCAGCGCGCGGAACAGGTCGTCGTCGGTCGGGTCGTCGCCCACCGCGAGGATCGCCGGCGACGGTCGCTGCGTCTCACCGAGCACCTGCGCTGCGACGCTCCCCTTGCTCACGCCGCGCGGCCGCACCTCGATCACTTTGTCGCCGCGCAGCAGCTCCACGGGCTCGCCCGCCGTGCGGTGCTCGAGCCGCCGCCAGAGCGACTCGGCGTGCTCGGCGCCGAGCTCCGGCTCGGCCATGCGCCAGTGCCAGGCGATGCTCACGCTCTTCTCCTCCACCAGCGCGCCCGGCGTCGCCGCCGTCGCCTCGTCCAGCAGGTGGTGCACTCCCGGCATCCACGCGACGCTGACCTCCGCGCTCGGCGTCCACGGCTCGCCGGGCGCCGGGCGCGACCAGTACCCGTGCTCGGCGTGAAGCCCGATGGGCAGGTCCCCCAGCCATCGCTCGATGACGTCGCGCGTCCGGCCGCTCACCACGTGCACGCGCGTGCCGGGGCGCGCCGCCAGCACCGCGAGCAGGTCGTGCAGGCCGCGGTCGGGGGGCGCCAGGTTCGGCGAGCGCGCGAACGGCACGAGCGTGCCGTCGTAGTCGAGCAGCACCAGGAGCCGCTCGGCGCTCCGCAGTCGCGCCACGAGCGACTGCACGTCCTCGCGCGCCGACAGCCCCACGTGCTCCCGCCGCTCCCCCTCGAGCGAGCCGATGAAGCTCTGCGCCCAGTGGTGCACGTCGCGCGCGGCGATGCGTCCCCGGAGCGCCCGCATCCGCACGCGCCGCTCCTCCTCGGGCATGTCGAGCGCGTCGGCGTACGCCTGCGCCATCGCGTCCACGTCGTACGGGTTCACCTCGAGAGCCTCGCCCATCTCGGCGGCGGCGCCTGCGAACTCGCTCAGCACGAGCACCCCGTCCTCGTCGGTGCGGCACGTCGCGAACTCCTTGGCGACGAGGTTCATCCCGTCGCGCAGCGGCGTGACGAGCATCACGTCGGCCGCGCGGTAGAGCGCGACCACCTTCCGCGAGTCGAGCGAGCGGTGCACGTAGTGGATCGGGGTCCAGTCGACGGTGCCGTAGACGCCGTTGATGTGCCCGACCAGCTCGTCGACCTGCCGCCGGTACTCTTGGTAGCTCGGTACCTCGGCGCGCGACGGGACCGCCACCTGAACGAGGCGCACCTTGCCGCGCCAGCGCGACTCGCGCTCGAGCATCCGCTCGTAGGCGAGCAGGCGGCGCGGGATGCCTTTGGTGTAGTCGAGCCGGTCGATGCCGAGCAGGATGCGCTCGCCGCGAGCCTCCTCGCGGATGTCCGCGGCCTCGCCCTGCACCGCCGGGTCCTCCGCGAGCGCGGTGAAGGCGGCGGCGTCGACGCCGATCGGGAAGACGCCGAGGCGTACCTCGCGCCCTCCCGCGTAGATGCTGTAGCCCTGCGTCGAGATGCCCAGGACTCGCAGGACCGACGACGAGAAGTGGCTCCGGTACGCGTGCGTGTGGAAGCCGACGAGGTCGGCGCCGAGCAGCCCCTCGAGCACCTGCTCTCGCCACGGGAGGATGCGCATCACCTCGGACGCGGGGAAGGGGATGTGGAGGAAGAACCCGATGCGCGCCGCCGGCACCAGCGTGCGCAGCATTCCCGGCACGAGCACCAGCTGGTAGTCGTGCACCCACACGAGGTCCTCGGGGCCGGTCCACGCGCGCGCCGCCGCCTCGGCGAACTTCTCGTTCACCGCGCGGTACGTCTCCCACTCCCGCGACGTCGGGGGGATGCGGTCGAGCAGGTAGTGGAAGAGCGGCCAGAGGACGGCGTTGGAGAAGCCGTCGTAGTAGCGGCTGACCTCCTCCGGCGACAGGAGCACGGGCACGAGCCGCATGTCGGCGAGCCTCTCGCGGAGTGCGCGCTGCTGCGCGTCGTCGAGCTGGGAGACGTCTCCGGGCCAGCCGATCCACGTGCCCTTCGAGCGCTCGTGCGGCCCGCGGAGACCGGCCACCAACCCGCCCGCACTGCGCTCGACG
>DATJYG010000756.1:0-13603 GCA_035499695.1 Polyangiaceae bacterium | reverse complement strand
CGTGGAGGCCGCCCACGAGGCCCGGATCCTCGCCAAACGGCTCCGCTACCTCCTCGAGCCGCTGCGCACCACCGACGTCGGCGAGGCGACGACCGCCCTCGTGAAGCACCTCAAGGGGCTGCAGGACATCCTCGGCGAGCTGCACGACGCGCACGTCCTGTCGCAGGAGCTCGCCTCCGCGCAGATCGAGAGCGCCACCGAGCGCGTGCGCCACCTGCACGAGGCTCTCTACGTCGAACGAGTCGCGGAGCAGGAGTCGAAGGTCCCGCGCGACCTGCGGGCGGGGCTCCTGGGCATCGACCGCAACGTGCGCGACCGACTCCAGAGTCTGTTCGGTGCCCTGCAGGCGGATTGGCTCGGGGAGCGGTTCGCGCCCTTCCAGCAGGAGCTGACCGCGCTCGCGAGCTCCCTTCTCGCCTGGGGATCCAAGCATCTGGAGATCGAGCGCAAGTACCTGCTCCGCGACTTGCCGCCGCTCGGCGGCGCCTTCGAGACAGCCGAGATCATCCAGGGCTGGCTCCCCGGCGACGAGGTCCGCGAGAGGCTGCGCCGCGTCGACGCGAACGGCACGCCGCGCTTCTACCGGACCATCAAGGCGGGGACGGGGATCGCGCGGGTGGAGCTCGAGGACGAGACCGACGCGGACCTCTTCGAGACCTTGTGGCCCCTCACCGAGGGGCGCCGCGTGAGAAAGCGCCGCCACAAGGTCCGCGAGGGCGAGCGCGTGTGGGAGATCGACGAATTCCTCGACCGGGACCTCGTCCTCGCCGAGGTGGAGCTCCCGAGCACCGGCGCGACCGTGGAGCTGCCCGAGTGGCTGCGTCCCCACGTCGTGCGCGAGGTGACCGGCGAGGCCGAGTACAAGAACGAGAACCTCGCCCGGTAGCGTCGCGCGCGCGCTTGCGGTTCGCGCTGCGAGGGGTCACGCTCTCAGCACATGCCGGTCGTGCGTGCCGCAGGGGGGCTGCTCTGGCGCGCTGGTCGGCCGGGTGACGGCAACAAGCGAGGCGCCAGCAGCGTGCGTCTTGCGGTGATTCACCGCCCGCATCGAAAGGACTGGAGCCTCCCCAAGGGCAAGCTCGACGACGGCGAGACCTGGGAGGCCTGCGCTCTCCGCGAGGTCCGGGAGGAGACCGGCTGCGAGGGGCGGCTCGGCACGTTCGCGGGGGCGATGAGCTACGTCCCGCGAAACAATCCGAAGATCGTCCTCTACTGGCACATGGAGCTGACTCGCGAGGGCAAGCTGGAGGCGAAGTTTCGCGACGAGATCGACGAGGTGGCCTGGCTCACGCCGCGAGAGGCGCTCGCGCGTCTCGACTACGCGGGCGAGCGGAGAATCGTCGAGCGGTTCCCCGAGGGTCTCTCGTCACCGGCCGCGGCACTCGAGCCCGCCGAGCGCGACGCCGCGCTCGCCGCGGATCTGGTGACGTTCCGGGCCGACCTCCTCCGGAGAGTCACGATGCTCGCGAAGGACGACCACGGGTCGGGACTCGTTCCCGCCCTGCACCTCGTCGATGCGGCCGAGGACGCGGTGGCGGCCGGGCGGGCCGAGGAGGCCCGCCGGCTGCTCGCGGCGGGCCGGCGCATGTCGCTGCTCTCGCTGCAGGAACCGGAGCGGTCGCTCCGCGCGCGCCTGCTGCTCGAGGAGGCGGCGCAGCTGACGCCCTCGAGCCGCCGGGCGATACGAAAGCTGCTCGTCGGAGAGAAGATTTCGCCGGAGGCCATCTATCTCGCCGCGGAGGTGCGCGACGAGGCGCTGGCTACGGCGCCCGCGGGCGAAGAGACCGAGGAGATCAGCAACACCGTCCCCCCGGCAGCCCGAAGGACGCTGCCGCCCACAGCGCTCGCAGCCTTCGCTGTCCTGGCCATGGGGCTCGGCGTCCTGCTGTTTCTGGCGGGCGCTCGCGGTGAGTCGGCGCTCGTCACGGTCGTGACGAGCGCCCTCGCGGGCGGCGCCGCAGGCTTCGTTGCCTCACGACGGCGGTAGGTATCCGCCTAGAAGCCCGGCGACGTCGCGACGGGTCGCGGACGCACGGCAGGCCGCGCCGGCGGGGTCGCGTTGCGCGTTGGGGTCGGCTTCGCCGTCACGGTGGTGGTCGTGGTCGTGGTCGTGGTCGCGCTCGGATCCGGCGTAGGCGGGCTCGCGACGGGCGTCGGTACGGGCGCGGCCGCCGCGGCGCTCTCCGCGGCGTGTGTCGCCATGCGCTTGCGCGCCCGTGCACCCACGAACAGCGCGACGATCACTCCCACGATCACGAGCGCCGCCGCCCCGAACCAGATGGCCGACGAGAGCCTCCGCTTCGGGGCAGGCACGACCGCGCTCTGCTCCTCCGCCCCGGCCTGCGGCGGCACCGATGCGAGCACTTGCGGCTCCGGGTCCCAGCCGGGGAGCTGCGCCGTTTGCTTCAGCCACTCCTGGAGCGACTCCTCCGTCTCGCCGATGGACACCCTCAAGGCCGCCGCCAGCTCGTGCGCCGTCGGGTGGCGCTCGTCGCGATCCTTGGACAGCGCCCGCTGGATCTCGACCCACAGCCTCGGATCGATCCGCTCGCTCGGCTCGACGTTTCGCTCGATCACCGCCACGAGCTCCTCCGTCGGGTTCTTCCCCGCGAAGGGGGACACCCCCGTCAGCGTCTCGTAGAGCACCACGGCCGCCGAGAAGACGTCGGACCGACCGTCGACCTCGTTCGCGTCGCGGATGCGCTCCGGCGCCAGATACCGCGGCGTCCCGAGCACGCGCCCGTCCTCGGTCTGCACCGGCGCCTCGCCCTTCTCCAGCTTCGCGATCCCGAAGTCCAGGAGCTTCGGCGTCACGTGCCCATCGGGGTCCACGGCGAGGAGGATGTTCGACGGGTTGATGTCCCGGTGCACGATGCCGCGCTCGTGCGCATGCCCGAGCGCGCTCAGCACCGGCGAGATGATGGCGACGGCCTCCTTGGCCTCGAGCGGTCCGCGCTTCTTGAGGTAGCGCCGCAGCGACTCGCCCCGCAGGAGCTCCATGACGAGCACCAGCGTGCCGTCGGGCTCCTCGATCAGGTCGTAGACCCTCACGATGCTGCGGTGCGAGAGCATCGCCGACAGGCGGGCCTCGTGCCGGAAGCGCTCCTCGAACTCCCGCCCCCCCACGCGAGCTCCGTCGCCACGACGCAGCGCCTTGATGGCCACGTCGGCTTGCGTCGCCTCGTTGGTGGCGACCCAGACTTCCCCCATGCCGCCGAACGCGATGCGCCGTCTGAGCAGGTACTTCCCGGCAATCCGGGTCCGCGGCTCGAAGCGAGGCACCGAGACCGACGTCATCGCGCCCCCATTGTACTCGCCCGCTGTTGCGCTTTTGTGAACGGCTTCCAGCGAGCGCAGGCCCTCGGCTCCCCCGCGGCGGGTCGTCATGTCACGTGACGTGACGTGACTTGGGCGGCTCAAGAAGTGCTGCTCGCCGAGCGAGGACGCGCTAGATTGAAGGGCACCTACGTCGATGCGTGCCCGCGATGCGATGTGGGCCGCCCACCGCCAGGTGGTCGTGGCTGTTCTGGCTACCGCTGGATGCGTCCCGGCAGCCCTCAGCGTCGCTGCGTCCGTCAACGACGCAGGCGACGACGGCTTCGACGATTGGGACGGCTCCGATGACACGGATTCCAGTGGCGACGACGCCGATTCCGGCGACGCCTCGGACGGCGAGGGCGGCGTCTCCGTCGCGCTGTCGCTGGGACCCGATCGGCCCCTGACGCTCGCGGGCGGGGACGGCGGCGGTCCCAAGTCCGCCCACTGTCCGGCAGGGGCCTTCGTCACCCGCGTCGATTCGTGGAAGGACCCGGCGAACAATCACGCGTCAGGCATCGCGATCTACTGCGCGCAGCCCACGCTGATGCAGGACGCATCCGCCTACTCGGTGTCCCTCACGCAGGTCATGCCCGCCCCCTACGAGACGTTGCTCGGCAACAGCGCGCAGATCAGCAGGCAAGACAACTGCGGTCTCAAGGGACTCGTGACCATCGCCGACACCTCAGGCCTGGCCGACCTCTACATCGAGGGGCTCGGCAACCACTGCGCGACCGGCTCGGTGACCCTCGAGTCCGACGCCTCCCTCGCCTTGACCTTCGACCGCGACGGCGACACCTCGTTCACGATCTTCACGGAGGCGGGCACGCGCTTCAACCAGGCGTGCAAGTCGAACGAGGTCGTCGTGGGCTTCACCATGCGCCAGGGCGCGTGGCTCAACGCCATCGCGCCCATCTGCGCGGCCCTGCAGGTCGTCTACATGTAGCTCAGGCTCCGGGGCCCGACGTGCACGCCGCGGGATCGTCCACGCGCGGCACCCAGTGCCCCTTCTCGCACTGCAGCGTCGCCGTGCAGTATCCGCCGCCCATGTCACAGGACTCCTGCACGTTCTCGATGGTCGTGCACGCGTGCGGATCGTCCTGCCTCACGATCCAGTGGCCGTTGTCGCACTGCAGGGTCTCGGTGCAGAAGCCGGCGGCCTTGTTGCACGCGTCGGCCGCCGTGCCACCGCTGCCGCTGCTGCCGTGCATCGCCGTGAGCACGGCCTTGGCGTAGTTGATGCGCGTCGTCTCTTCGCACTGTCCGCACCGCTCGAAGAAGTCCTCGAACGCGATCGTCGCCTCGCTGACGTTGGTGCTGTTGCGCAGCTTGCCCAGCCCGTACGTGGAGAACGTCTCCAGCTCGTACCAGACGAACTCGAGCTGCAGCGTGAGGGACCACTCGTTCTTGCCCTCGCGGATCGCGTACCAGACCACGTTGTCGTCGTGGCTGGAGTTCCAGCGGCCGCCCACGGACCACTGGGCGATTCCCCTGCCCGGCCCTCCTCCGTACTCGATGGCGGTCGGCTCGACGTTCGACTCCTGTTCCAGGTTGCCGACGATGCCCGCCGCCTGGAACGGCTTGAGGCCCTTCGAGACGAAGAACTGGTAGGCCGCCTTCTCGTTGCCGGACACGAGGTCCGACGACGTCGTGCCGACCGGCGTCGAGTCATCGGGGGCACCGCTGCATCCGGCGGTGATCGCGCCGATCGTCGCGAGGAGTGCCGTGCCGAGGAGGCGGAGGGTGGGCTGGTTCATGCGCGTCCCCCATTGCCACGCACGTGCCGAGCGGCGGTGCGACTCCCGGATCGATCCGCATCTCCGAAAAGAGTCCTGGCCGTCCGCAGACTTGGGGACCATCGCGCCCTTCGGTCCGCGGGGGTGAGAGTTGCGGCCGATCGGCCGCGAACCTTGCGGCCGATCGGCCGATTGGCCTAGCGGCCGACAAGCCGCTTCGCGCGGATTCGTCGCGCAAGTCCACGGAATCGCTGCGCGCGACGCGAGGCACACCGGTTGCGATGGGCCACGCTCACCATGAACATCGCGTCCCTCCGCCTCGCCCTCCTCGTCGCCCCCATGTCCCTCGTGGCCGTCGCGTGCTCGTCAGCCCCCGACGGCGGCGATGAAGGCACGGCCTCCAGCGACCAGGCGATCACCGGATCGACCGTCGTGGCTCGCGGCATGGAGTGGGTGAACGCGCGGCTGCACTACTGCCAGGCCGCTCGCGGCGCCGTCGACTACGACTCGGCGTGCTGGGGCTGGGAGGGATCGAGTCACCGGTGCGATCGCGAGAGCAACTCGGCGTGGAACAAGTACCGCTCCGACTGCTCCGGCTTCGTGACGTGGGCCTGGGGCCTTCCCCCGGTGGGTGACGGCGGATACGTGACGTCCGAGTTCGCGCCGTACAACGATACGTTCTCGCACACCATCGAGGGCAGCGCGCTGGAGCCCGGCGACGCCCTCAACAAGACGCCCGATGGGCACATCATCCTCTTCAAGGGGTGGGTGCACGCCGGGCGCGAGGCGGTCTTCATGGAGGAACCCGGCTGCTCGGTGTCCCAGCCGTACGCGCACGAGTTCACCTCGTACGTGTCGATCAGCGGCGACAAGGTGTACGTCGACTACGAGGGCGAGTGGTTCTACGCGATTCGCTTCCACGGCCTGACCGGCACCGGTGGTGGCGGTGGCAGCAGCGGACCGGCGCCCGACGCGTGCGACAAGGGCGCGGGCTTCTGCACCGAGACCCTGCAGTGCGACAACGGCCGCTGGATCGTGAGGCAGGACGATCCGCACGCGTGCACGACCGTGGAGAACGTGAGGGAAGCGTGCCACGTGGGCGGCGGCTACTGCACGAACACGCTGCAGTGCGAGAACGGCTACTGGGTGCCGCGCGTGGACGATCCGGCGGCGTGCACCTCGGGGCCTGGTTCGAGCCGTTGACGCAGGCCGTCGCGGCCGAGCCGCGCTATCCTGTTGCGTGATGGGTGGCCCGCGCGACCTCCCGGGGGGCAGCGCACCGGACGCCGCCGCCGAGGGGTCGTCGCGGTACGAGATCCTCGCGCGCATCGCGAGCGGCGGGATGGCCACGGTGTTCGTCGCGCGTGCGCGCGGCGCGGCGGGCTTCTCGCGCCTCGTGGCCATCAAGCGCGCGCACCCCTTCGTCTCCGAGGACGCGGCGCTGCGGCGCAGCCTCGTGACCGAGGCGCACATCGCCTCCGCGATTCACCACCCGCACGTCGTCTCGGTGCTGGACGTCGAGCTGCAAGGCAACGACGTGTGCCTGGTGCTCGACTACGTCGAAGGCTGCTCGCTGTCCGAGCTGCTCTCCCGTGCCGGCAAGTCGCTGCCCGTCCCCGTCGCCATGCGCGTGCTGCTCGATGCGGCCAGCGGCCTCCACGCCGCGCACGTGCTCTGTGACGACGGCGGACGGCCCCTCGGCCTGGTCCACCGCGACGTGTCGCCGCAGAACATCCTCGTCGGCGTCGATGGCCACGCCAGGCTGACCGACTTCGGCATCGCGAAGATCGTCTCCGACGACGAGCACCAGACCGCCGCGAACGTCCTCAAGGGCAAGCTCGCGTACATGTCGCCCGAATACCTCGAGAGAAAGGTGTTCGACGCGCGCAGCGATCAGTACGCGCTGGCGGTCGTGGCCTGGGAAGCGCTCACCGGCGAGCGCCTCTTCGCGGGGGATTCGGACGTCGAGACCCTGCGCCGCCTCGCGAGGGGGCAGGCGGTGCCGCCGTCGAGCGTCCGGCCCGATCTGAAGCCGTTCGACGAGGTCTTCGCCCAGGCGCTCGCGCACAACCCCGGGGCTCGCTTCGCGTCGGTCGAGGCGTTCGCCGACGCGCTGGAGGACCGCGCGAGGCGGCTCGGGTGGGTGGCACCGCACTCCGAGGTGGCGCGCGCGGTCGACGCGGCCGTCGGAGACAGCCTGCGGCAACGGCGGAGCGATCTCGAGTCGCCCGGGCCCGTCTCGACCAGCCGCGTCTCGAGGCGCCCTCCCGTACCGCCGATATCCGCTCGCGACGTGATGATCACGCGGTCGCTGCCCGGCGATTCCCCTCTTCTCGCTGCCGCGGCGCCCCCCGCGCTCACCGGGAGCAAGACCCTGCCTCGACGCCGCATCGTCGTGATCGCGGCGGCCGCAGTCGTCCTCGTGGGCGCGGTGTCGACCATGCTCGCGGTGCGCCGTCATCCGGCACCGCCCGCCGCGAGCGCCGGCGACACGCCGAGCGCCGACATCTCCAGCGAGCCGGCGCCGCCGCCCTCTCCCCCGCCGCCCGCCGACTCCGCTCCTCCCGTCTACGCGCCACCCACGGCGAGTGCGTCCCCCGCGCCGCCTGCGGCGCCCGCGTCAACCCCGCTGCGGCGACACGCGCCTCCTCCGGCTCGCACGCACTCGAGCCCCATCCGCTACCACGATCCCGGATAGTCAGAATCTGCCCGACAGCGATGCGAACGCGCCGTCGCGATACGGCTGCACGGAGGCGTGGACGCCGGAGTCGCTCGCGGGACGGGAGTCGAGAAACCAGAGCACGGCCGCACCAGCCACCATCGCACCGCCCACGCCGAGCAAGACGTCGCCGATGATGATCTGCCCACGTCCCTCGTTGCCCGCCTCCATGTCGGACGACCGGGCACAGACGCCGCCGGGGCAGTTGCGTGACGCGTCGTCGTATCGCGACTGTCCCACCAGGCGGAGCACGAGCCCTCCGACGCCGGCGGCGACTCCCACGCCGGCGACGAGGACGGGGACCATGGGGAACGGGGCATGTTTCTTCGCGGGCGGGCGCTCCGGCGGGGGCGCGGCAGTCACGACCGGCTCCGGCGTCGGCGGCGTGGACGGCGTCGACGATTGCGCGGGACCGAGTGTCTTGCCCACGCGCAAGATCTGACCTTCGGCGATCCGAACCACCGTCGTGGACGACTGCCGGTCGGGGGCGACCACGGAGACGAGGTGCTCGCCCGGATCGACCCTCACGGGATCGCCGATGGCCGCCTGGACGCCGTCGACCGTGGCGGTGGCGCCCTGGGTCGGCGTCTCGAGCGTGACGACGATCCGAGGGATGCGAGGCTCGACGGCCGAGAGCGCGGCGGCGGCAGCGCGGGCGACGTCCGAGGTGCCCGAAGACCGCGCCGAGGCGAGCGCCCGCTCGTAGGTCCGCGCGGCCGTGGCGAGCAGGCCAGCGTGCTCCTCGGCCTGCCCCAGCGTGTAGAGAGCTTGCGGTGCTTCCCGGATCGCGACCACCTGGCGGAATCGCATGACCGCTTCGGACCATCGTCCGGCGTCCGCCAGCTGGATGCCCTCCCGGTACAGGGCGGATCGACGCGCCTCGTCGTTGCCCTCCGGCGCCACGCCGGGCTGGGGCTCGTCGGCGAGGGCGCGGGTCGCCGGACAGGCGCACAGAATCGCGCTCGCCATCGCCAGGTGCAGCGCGCGCATGGCCCGCGGGAAGCTTACCACCGGCGGGCGCGGGGCTGAGATAATGCCCGGGT
Source organism: Polyangiaceae bacterium (assembly GCA_035499695.1). Taxonomy (GTDB): domain Bacteria; phylum Myxococcota_A; class Polyangia; order Polyangiales; family Polyangiaceae; genus Palsa-1150. Next base: position 4,790 of record DATJYG010000756.1, on the reverse strand, counting down.
CATGTCGAACGACGAGCCGACGAGGACCAGGACAATCCACGCGAGGCGCGTCCTGGTGGATCCGCTTCCGGTCGTCCTGCGGCCGGGCGCTCCGGCGCAGCCCTCGGAGCTACGGCTCGCGAGCGGCTCCTGCGTGGTGGGGTCGGGCTCGCGCGCGGCGCTCATCATCGATTCGGAGACGGTCTCGCGCGCCCACGCCGAGTTCCGGCTCGTACCCGAGGGCGTGCACGTCAAGGACCTCGGAAGCCGCAACGGCACCTTCTACATGGGCCAGCGCATCGACAGCGCGGTGCTCAGCCCGGGCACCCGCGTCTTGCTGGGCACCGTACCCCTCGCGATAGATCTCGACTCCGAGCACGTCGTCGATCCGGCCGGCCCTGCGCCGGCCAGCGCCTTCCGCGGGATGGTCGGCGCCGCCCCGGCGATGCTCTCGCTCTTCGGGATGATCGCGCGCCTCGACGGGTCGCTCGTCCCGTGCCTCGTGGCCGGAGAGTCCGGGGTCGGCAAGGAGCTCGTCGTGCGCGCCCTGCACGAGGGGTCCGTCGTCTCCTCGGGCCCCTTCGTGCCGCTCAACTGCGGAGCGATCCCGCGCGAGCTGGTCGCGAGCGTCCTCTTCGGCCACCGCCGCGGCGCCTTCACGGGCGCGGTCGATGCCCGGCGTGGCGCGTTCGGCTCTGCGGACGGCGGAACCCTGTTCCTCGACGAGATCGGCGAGCTGCCCCTCGACGTGCAGCCCGCGCTGCTTCGCGCGCTCGAGACGGGCGAGATCACGCCCGTCGGAGAGGACACGACCCGCAAGGTCCACGTCCGCGTCGTTGCGGCCACGCACCGCGACCTGGCCGGTCTGGTGGGCGAGGGCCGCTTCCGGCAGGACCTTTACTACCGCCTCGCGGTGGTCACGCTGCAGGTTCCCCCGCTGCGCGAGCGGCGCGCCGACATTCCCGCCCTGGCCCGGCTCTTCGCCCGCCAGGAGGGTCTCCCCGATCTCGACGAGGACGTCATCGAGGAGCTCTCGCAGCGACCCCTGCCCGGCAACGTCCGTGAGCTGCGCAACGCCGTGCTGGCGTACGTCGCTCTCGGCACGCTGGGATCGCCGGCCGCCCCGCCTTCCTCCGCCGACGTCGCGGCTGCCGCTTCCTCCGCTCCACGCCTGGACGTCCCCTACCTCGCCCAGCGCGACGCGCTCGTCGAGAGCTTCACGCGACAGTACGTCGCGGCCCTGCTCCAGCGCACGCGCGGCAACCAGACGGAAGCCGCGCGCATCGCAGGACTGGACCGAACCTACTTCGGGCGGCTGCTCGCGAAGCTCGGCAAGCCCAAGGCGTGACTCGAGCGCCAGACGAGCGCGCGCCATTCGTCGCGCTCGTAGACCTCGGGCCGCTGATCGCCGAGCAGCCGCGAGTAGCGCACGCTCACCTCCGGAACGTCGGTCGACACGAGCCCCGAGAGCAGGATGGATCCTCCGGAGCCGCGCAGGGGCACCACCTCCTCACAGAGAGACAGCAGGGCCGCGCGCCACACGTTCGCGACGACGAGATCGAAGGAACCGCGCACCGCGGCCAGCGAGGAGAACGACCGCACGCGATCCTGCACGCCGTTGGCTCGGTAGCACCGCTCCGCGTGCTCGATCGCGCGCGGGTCGATCTCCACGGCGTCCACGCTCGCGCCGAGACGGGCGCCGGCAATCGAGAGGATCCCCGACCCGCTGCCGACGTCGAGCAATCGCCACGCGCGGCCGCGCGGAGCGAGCGCCGCGATCCCCTGCAGACAGAGCTGCGTCGTCGGATGCGACCCGTCGCCGAAGCCCGTGCCCGACTCGAGCCAGATCGGAATCGCCTCGGCGTCGGCCGCCGCGCCGACCGGCAAGATCTGCCAGCGGGGCGCGACGCGCATCGTGGCGGGGGCGCGCGAGCTCATCGAGACGCTCGGCATGGTTCCTCCGTGCACCACCCCCGTGCAAGAGCGGCGTGTTTCGCGAATCCCCTCGCGGCCGCTCGCGACGACGATGCGCGGGAAACCCCGATCCACGCACGATTCGGCGGTCCCAGCGCGGGCACGGTGTGTGCTGATGACACCGGTGTGCGGTCTCTCGCCGTATCCCTGTTGCTCGCCGCTATCCCGATCGTCGGCTGCTCCGACGGCGCCGGCTCCGTCGCCGGCGCTGGAACCGAGTCGGACGCGGTGTCCCCGTCGACCGGCGACGCCGCGCTCGACGCGCCCGGATCCCATGACGCGCCGACCGGCGGCGATGCTCAAGCGTCCCCGCCACCGAAGGACGCCGCGACCGACGCGAGCGACGCTTCCTCGCCTCCTCCCGACCTCGGCCCCGCGGGCGAGTTCGGGACGTATGCGAAGGGCGCTGCCGATGCGCTGCAGGCCCTCTACGACTCGTCGACGGGCCTCTTTCCCTCGACGGGCTGGTGGAACTCGGCGAACGCGATCACCGCACTCGTCGACACGATGTCCCGCACCGGCTCCACCGCGTACGAGTCGGACCTCTCCACGACGTTCGCGAAGAACTCCGGCAGCAACTTCATCAACCAGTACTACGACGACGAGGGCTGGTGGGCGCTCGCCTGGATCGACGCGTACGACCTGACGAAGGACGCGAAGTACCTCTCGATGGCGAAGACGATCTTCGCCGACATGACCGGCGGCTGGGACTCGACCTGCGGCGGCGGCCTGTGGTGGAGCAAGGCCCGCACGTACAAGAACGCGATCCCGAACGAGCTGTTCCTCGAGGTGGCGGTGCGCCTGCATGCTCGCACGCCGGGCGATGGCGCCGACGGCGGCGCGGGGAGCTTCCTCGACTGGGCGAACCGCGAGTGGAACTGGTTCGACGCGTCCGGGATGATCAACGCCGGCAACCTCGTCAACGACGGGCTCGACGCCACGACGTGCAAGAACAACGGCGGCGCGACGTGGACGTACAACCAGGGCGTCCTCGTCGGAGGGCTGGTCGACCTCGCGAAGAACAAGCCCGATCCGACGCTGCTCACGCGCGCCCAGGCGATCGCCGACGCGGCGATGAAGAAGCTCGTCGACGACGTGGGCGTCCTTCACGAGCCGTGCGAGCCGTCGTGCGGCGGCGACGGTTCGCAGTTCAAGGGCATCTTCATGCGCCACCTGTTCGAGCTCGCGAGGGCGACGAACACGCCGCGCGACATCGCGTTCCTCACGAAGAACGCGGACTGGGTGTGGAACGCGGCCCGCAACGCGAAGGACGATCTCGGTCTCGGCTGGAGCCAGGCCCTCGACTCCGTGGACGGCGCGCGACAGTCGTCGGCGCTCGACGCCTTGAACGCCGCCGTTCCATGGGCGGCCCCGGCGTCGAACCTCGCTCTCCACAAGACGGCGACGGCCAACGGGTCGTGCGCGACCGGCCAGACCGCGGCGCAGGCTGTCGACGGATCGACGACGACGAAGTGGTGCGCCGGCACGGCGAACGGGGCGTACTGGATCGTCGTCGACCTCGCTGCCGAGGAGAGCGTGAGCCGCATCATCGTGCGCCACGCGGGCGCGGGCGGCGAGGAGGCCGGGTGGAACACGAAGGACTTCACGCTGAGCACGAGCACCGACGGCAAGACGTTCGCCCCGGTCGCCACCGTCACGGGCAACGCACGGTCGGTCACGATCCACCGCTTCGCGCCGGTGACGGCGCGTTACCTGAGGATGGACATCACGGCCCCGCAGACCGATCCGCAATACCCGGCCGCGCGCGTCTACGAGATCGAGGCTTACGAGCGGTAGGTCGCGACACGGCGCGGCCCCACTCGCGACGGGTGGCGCGCATCTCGCGCGGCATCGCGGAAAGCGACTGGCAACTTCGACTCGGGGTGGACTTCACCCCGGCACGACCCCTGCTTCGCGCGGTGAAGAGCCATGGTGCGCCCCAGTCCGTCGAGGCTGCTACTGCGCGCGGTCGTCGCGACGTGCACGCTGGCGTGGGTGTCCGCCGCGTGCGGGTCGAACGCATCGAGCACGGTGACGTCTCCCTCGGGCGATGACGGCGGCGCGGGCGACGCCGGGGCGAATCCCGGTGGTGACGGCGCGTCCGGCCCGGGCCCCGTCGACGGCTCCGCCGATTCGCGCGCTGCCGACGACGCCTCCGGCGCGTCCGACTCGGGCCGCAAGGACGGCGAGCCCACCCCGCCGCCCGCTCCCGCGTGCAAGACCGGCGACCGAAAGGAGTGGTCGGGTCCCGTCGGGAGCACCGGAATCGCGGTCGCCGTCTGCTCGGTGTGCGGCGCGAGCTACGTCGTCGCCTCCAACGGCAGCGGAAGCTCCGGGCAGGTGACGGTCGACAACGGAAGCAAGACCATCACGGTCGCCGTCGCAGCGGGCGCGATGGCCACCTCGGCAAACCTCGCCGACGACCCGACCGACGGCACGGTGACCGTCTGCGCCACCGGCTCGTCGCACGCATGCCTCCCGAGCTCTCCTCCGAACCAGCGTTACTGCAATCCGTATCGCGACCTCACCAACCTGGTGCCCGAGCGCATCGACCAGGGAGTCGACTACGGCGGCGCTGGTCCCATCTATGCGATGGGGCCGGGCACCATCGACGTGTTCAACAACAGGAACGACGCCGGCTGGCCCGGCGGGACGTTCGTGTCCTACGTGCTGAGCGTCGGCCCGGCGGCAGGCAAGGAGATCTACCTCGCCGAGAACATCGATCTCAGTCCGGGTCTGCAATCGGGCTCGTTCGTCTACAGCGGCACGGTCATCGGGACGCTTGTGGACGCCTCCCCGGACTCCGAATCGGGCTGGGGCGTCTCGGGCGAGAGCGT
>DATJYG010000755.1:0-3746 GCA_035499695.1 Polyangiaceae bacterium | reverse complement strand
ATCAAGAGATCAAGAAGGTGTTTGGCAAAACCCCTTTTGATCTTCTGATCTTCTTGATCTTCTTCTCCTCTCCTCTCGTCTCACTGCCGCGCCCCGAGTTCTCTTGCTCGTCTTACTGGCGGTCCCCCTAGAGCGGCCGGTCGATCTGGAACGTCATGTCGGCGCGGCGCAGTCTCTCGACGAGGGTCATCCCCAGACACGAAGCGGGCGTCAGCACGCCGCCCTCCTTGCGCGTCGACTCGCGGTCGAACGCGAGGCACAGCGCCGACTCGCCGACCATCTTGGCGGTCTCGCCGTAGCCCGGGTCGGCGACGCCGCGCACCGTCGCGAGGATCTTCTCGCTCTTGCCCTCGAGCACGCCGACGAAGCGCGACTCGAAGGAGCTCGCGTCGCGCTTCTCCTTCGACGGGCCCTCCCCGGGCTTGGGCAGGGCCGTCTTCGCGGCGAGTCGACGCAGCGGCGCGATCGCGAGCACGCCGAACGCCGCGCCGATGCCCGCGGTCATCGACGCCGCCCGCGCCCATCCGCCCGCGCCGCGTCCGAAGATCATGCCCTCGCGGTAGCGGAAGTCGCGCCCCCACGCGTAGCCGAGGAGCGCGTTGCTCCGCCGCACGACGCGCACGTTGATCGCGGCCATGAGGAACGGCCCGACCCAGCGCCCGATGTCGGCGTCGAACATGGGCCCGCGCGGCCCGTCGGGCTGCCGCCCGCCGTTCGGCCCGTGCTCGGGATCGAGCGCGTACGGGTCGAGCAGCACCTCGCGCACGCGCGGGTCGTGCGACGCCTCGTCCATGATCTGCACCATGCTCGCGGCGGTGCCGCCGCTCACGGCGCCGCCACGGATCCTCACGTAGTGCCGCACCTCGGCGCAGGGAGCTCCGTGCGCCTCTCGCGCGTGGTGCTGCACGAGGAGCGTCCCCAGGTCGGACGGGATCGAGTCGAACCCGCAGCACGGCACGATGCGCGCGCCCGTCTCTCGCGCCCGCGCGTGGTGCAGGTCGATCATCGCGCGCACGAACTGGGGCTCGCCCGTCGAGTCGCAGTAGTCGGTCCCGGCGGCGACGCACGCCGCGACGAGCTCGCGCCCGTGCAGCGTGAAGGGCCCGACGGTGGAGCACACGACGCGCGCCTCGCGCGCGATGCGATCGAGCGACGGCCGGTCCGCCGAGTCCGCGATCAGCACGGGCACCGCCGCGGCCCCGGCGCCGAGGCCCGCGCGCACCGACTCGAGCTTCTCGCGGTTGCGCCCCGCGATGGCCCAGCGCAGCGCCGGAGCCGCCTTCGCGAGGTACTCGGCGACGAGCTTGCCCGTGAAGCCGGTCGCACCGAAGAGCACTACGTCGTATCTGCGCTCGCTCATGGAGCGCGAGAGCCTACTCCTATTGCTGCTGCGCGCGAGAGACCCGCTCGGCGATCTCGGTCATGGCGTCCCTCAGCGCCGTGTCCTTGTGCAGGCACGGGAAGCAGTCGGAGCGGCCGAGGAAGCCGCATCCCCGCGTCGACTGGTACGGCTGCAGCATCGAGGCCATGCGCCCGTCGCCCTTGTCGCCAGCGTCCTGGAGCAGCGCGTGCTTCTGCTCGCACGTCCTCGCGTCGCGGAACTGGAGCAGGATCGACAGCGCCGGGCTCGCGCGACTCTTCACGTCGCTCTTGTTCAGCGATTGCTTCGCGTGCGTCGCGGCTTGCGGGTAGAGGCGGCCCGAGGCGCCGTACGCGATGTCGTACAGGATGTCGATCCCCCGCATGCCCATGTGCGCCTCGAGCAAGGCGAACGCCACGTCCTGCGTGTCGTGGAAGAGAGCGGCGTTGCGCACGTCCTCCTGGAGCTTCAGGTCCGCAGCGGCGCTCGGGTCTGCTTCGAGCCACTGGTCCGCCTCCCCCATCGCAGCCGGCCCGTTGCGCACGCCCGTGTACGCGCGCTCGAGCAGCATGTGCACGTCGGCGCGGTCCGGATCCTTCTTCTCGAGCGCGGTCAGCTCGTCGATCGCCGTCGCGTAGTCGCCCTTGTCGATCTTGCCCTGCGCCTCGAGGACGACCTGATCCGCCGCCGGGTCCGGCGGCTTCGGCGGCGCCGTCGGCACCGGGACCTCGGCCGACACGACGGCCGACGACGCGGGCTTCGCCGAGCCGCCCGACGCCACCGCGATGATCGCGATGGCGAGCATCAGCAGCACCGCGCCCAGACCCACGGCCGCGAAGGCCATGCGCCGCGGAGTCATCCAGGCCGGCGCGTTCTTGACGACCTGCCCCACCGACGCACCCACGAGCGACGCGAGCCCGTGCGCGTGCTGCGCGCCGGAGCCCGTGGTGGGCTGCGCGAGGCTCGTGGGCCCCACCGCCAGCGCCGACCGCGGGCCGGACACCGCCGAGACGTGCGAGTGTCCCGCCTCGTTCGAGAAGCTGGCGCGGCTCGGGCTCGTCATCGACATGGGCGGCAGCGGATCCGCGATGCGGCCGCGCGCCGCCAGCTGCATCGACACCGTGTCGAGCGCGTCGAGCAGCTCTCGCGCGTCGGCGAAGCGCGCGGTCGCCTCCTTCGCGAGCAGCCGGCGCACGATCGCGTCCACCTCCGCCGGCACGTTCGCCTCCGGCACCCGATCGAGCATGCTCGGGATGGGTGCCGTCACGTGCATGCCGAGGAGCGTGACCTTGCTCTCGTGCTCGAAGGGCCGGTTGCCCGTGATCATCTCGAAGGTGATGACCCCGAGGGCGTAGAGGTCCGCGCGCGGGTCGACGGCCTGCCCGAGCGCCTGCTCGGGCGCCATGTACTCGGGCGTACCGTAGACCATCCCGAGCTGCGTGAGCGCCTGCCCCGGCGCCTTGTGCTCGCCCACGAGCTCACCCACGGGCACCTTGGCGATGCCGAAGTCGAGCACCTTCGCGAAGTCGGAGTCGCCGTCGCGCGTGACGAGCATCACGTTCTCCGGCTTGAGATCGCGGTGCACGATGCCGAGCGCGTGCGCGCGGCCCAGGGCGCTCGTGATCTGGCGCATGATGTGGAGCGCGCGCCCGAGGTCCATGCGCCCCTCGGCGATGGCCTCGCGAAGGCTCTTGCCCTCGACGTACTCGAGCACCAGGAAGAACGAGCCGTCGTCCAGCTTGCCGAAGTCGGTCGCGCTCGCGACGTTGGGGTGCTCGATGTGCGCCGCCGCCATGGCCTCGCGCTCGAAGCGCGCGACGACCTCGGGCAGGCGGCTCATCTCGGGGTGGAGCACCTTCACCGCGAGTCGCTTGTGCATGTGCGTGTGCTCGGCCTGGTAGACCGCGCCCATGCCCCCCTCGCCGATGAGGCGCTCGATGAAGTAGCGCCCGCCGAGGACGGTGCCGACCAGCGATTCGGGCCCTCCCGGGCGCATGCTGGGCCGCTCGCTCTTGCGCGCGTCCTGCCGCGCCGGCGTGCCGCCAGGCCCGAGGGCCGACGTTGCGCTACCAGAGCGGTCGGAGGGGTGGCTCATCGTGAAACAGGCGGGAGCATGCGGCCGCGTGGCACGCGACGCTAGTCGCTCAAGCTTACCCCCACCGAGAGGGACACGGCGAACGAGTCTTTTCCGGTATTTCCAGCGTCGTAGACGCCGCCGAGGAAGGCCACGCCGGCGCGCCCGCCCAGCTCGGCAAAGAGCTCCCAGGGAGCTCGCAGCTTGAGGGCGAGCCCCAGCCCCGCCGGGACCTCGAGCAGGGTGCCCTCCCGGGGTTCCTGCCGCACGTACGCGGCGCCGAAACCGGCGAAAACGTAGGTGCGCCACGGA
>DATJYG010000754.1:0-2844 GCA_035499695.1 Polyangiaceae bacterium | reverse complement strand
CGGAGGGGCGTCGGGATCGGTGCAGGTGCGGCGCTCCTGGCGACGGCGTTTGCGTGCCGCCAGATCGTCGGCATCGGCGACGAACCTCCCGCGTCCACGACGACGCAGCCCGACGCGCAGGCCGACTCGCTCGCTTCGCAGCTCGACTACTCCGGCGCGTGCGGACAGTGTCTCGTCGAAAAATGCGGCCGCGAGGGGACGGCGTGCCTGAGCGTGACGCCATGTCAGGACTACATGTCGTGCCTGGGCGGGTGCGGTGGCGGCGATCCGCAGTGCCGCGCGCAGTGCGGGGTCGATCACGTCATCGGCACGACCTACTATTCGGGCGTCGAGATCACCGAGCTCCGCGACTGCCTCGCGCAGAGTTGCTTCGTGCCCTGCAGCCTCGACGAGTGCGGAGACCTCATTTCCGACTACATATCTCCGCCCGACGCGGCGCGGACATGTGAGACCTGCATCTCTGCCGTATGCGGAACGCCCGAATCGTCGGACGGGGGGCTCACGCTCACGTACGACCAGGCGAGCACCCTCTTGCACTGCATGCTTGCATGCACGACGCCCGACTGCACCGAAGCGTGCGAAAACGGGGTCATCGATGGCTCCACCATCAACATAGGGGCCCCAGACTGTCCCGGTCAGTGCGCGTGGGGAGGCTACTGGGCTTGCGCCGGGAAGTCGTGGCCCGAACCCAGCGCCGCCTCTTGCTCCGTCGTGGCCTCCGCGTGGCCGAACGCTGTGGTGTCCCTCTGCACGAACTCCACACCGAGCTGCGCTCCACCTGTCGCGCCCTCGGTGAGCGCGGACGACGCCGGCGTCGCGCGGGTGAGCGTAGAGACGGGTTCTGCGAGCCTCCCGCTGTTCTTGCGCATCGAGCCGGCGGAGGACGCCGGCGCCGCGGACTCTGGCAGCGCCGTGGTGCCGGCGCTCTACTACTGGACCTTCCCGCTGACCCAAGCGCGGTGGGACCTTACGATCCCCCTCCTCACGTACGACAGTCTCGCCGGCCTCTTCGACCAGGTTCGCTCCGCCGCGATGCCCGGACGGGGCCAGATGTACGTGGTCGTCTCGGATTGCCGCGGGATCGCTGCGCCGAACGTCGTCGTCGATCTTCCCGGCGTGCTGGGGGTCGAGAGCGGCGTGGCGCGTTACTACTGGGACAAGACCGGGGTTCCCGTCACCAATCTCACCGAGACGTCTTCCGCTGCCGCGGTGAGCTTGACGAACATCCCGCCTGGTCGGGTCACGGTCACGGCCACCCCCAAGGGCTTCGCCCAGTCGGTGGCCCAGGCCGACGTCCTCGTGAACGCCGACGCGATCACGTACGTCGATCTCGTGCCGACGCTGGTTCAGTCGCCGTAGGGGAGCATCACACCGGCGAAGTCCAGTCGTCCACGACCGTGGTGCCGGCGTTCGTGGTCGTGAGCGTGACGTCCCTCGCGTGGATCGTCGCCGTGAAGGTCGGGGGCTTGCTCCCGTCAGGCGGATCGTTCGAGCTGTTCACGATCGTGAGCCCGTTCAGATTGAGTGAGAACGTCTCGGTCGGCAGCACGCCGACGCATGCCCCCCGGGAGGAGGTCGGTGATGCGAAGGGCGATGGCCGTGAAGATCGCCCCGTCTACTTCAGGTGCTGCGTCACCGTCGTGGTGCTCCCGTCCGAAAGTGTCAATCACCACCCCGCGTCGATCCATCGCTGCGCGAGATGCGTGATCCGCCCGTGCGTCTCTCGCATGTCGCCGACGAGGAGGCGCTCGATCATGCCAGCGACACCGGTCGCGCGAACTCGTAGCTCGCCGACGATGCGCCGCTCCACGTCTTCACCCGCCGCAAGGAACGTCGTCCTGCCCGAAAGGTCCAACCTGTCGCTCCAAACGGAGGCCGTACTGCGCCACTCGACCACGAGCGAGTCTCGATCGAACACCGAGTCTTCGATGAACGCGACCTCCTCGCGAAGCAGGGCCCTGAGTGGCGCCGGGACAACGCGATCGGGGACGACGCGGATGCGACGATGCACGCGCGCGCCTTCCTCGCGGCGCTCCATCTCCTCGAGGGACCTCGCGCCCGCCACCGCCTTCGTCGCCTGCGCGAACCGCTCATCGAAGAAGAGCTCGGCGCACCGTGGCGGCGTGACCCTCCGGAGCCGGTAAGCCAGATCGAACCTCATGATTCTTCGACGACGCTCGTAGCGTAGCTCGCCGCCGTCGCCGTGCGGTCGGGGGATCTGACGTACGTGGTAGCCTCGCGGATGTGGGCGCGCGTGCATGGCTGCGGCCCTCTCGCGTGCTCGTTCTCGGTGTCTCGTTCGCCGCGCTCTGCCGAGCAGGGATCGCTCGAGGGCAAGACGCCGGCGGTGATCGCGAACCGATTCACGTGCAGGTCGACGGCTCGGGGAGCTGTCTTTCCGAAGCAGGTTTCTTCGAGCGAGTGCAGGCTCGCACCTCGCGCGTGCGCCGGGCCGTCGAGGGGGAGAGCGCGCGGACTTTCGTCGTCAGCGTGAAGCCCGAGGCCGGCGGCTTCGTCGGGAGCCTCGTCGTCGTCGAGCCCGGCGGACCGACCGAGCCCCGCGTCGTCCGCGCCTCCTCGTGCGACCAAGCATCCTCCGCGCTCGCGTTCATCGCCGCCGTCTCGATCGATTCAACCGCGAAGACGGCGCCCGTCGCGGCGCTGCCGGTTGCGCCTGGGGAACCCGACGTCCCGGCAGCACCGGCTCCGAGCGCCGCCGCCTCGCAGGTTCTCGGCGTCGAAGTCGGGGCGAAGGGAGGCGTCGGCGCCATCTACAATGGCGGCCTGAATCCTCTCGGCTTCGGCCTCGGGGGACGCGCGGGCGTCGTCTTGTTCGACCACGTC
>DATJYG010000753.1:0-28276 GCA_035499695.1 Polyangiaceae bacterium | reverse complement strand
GCCGGAAGAGCATCGACACTCCGACGAGCAGGGCCGCGTACCAGGCGAGCGTGTCGAGGTGATAGCCGAGCGGATGATTGCCGAACACGGCGTTGTCGATCGACAGAACGATCGACGAGAGCGGACGTATCAGGTGAAGCTTGAAGTCCTGGGCAATCCAGAACGGATAATCGCCGGACCCGACGAGCGCCGCGTTGCTCCGGGGATTGCCCGTGGCGAAGCGGAAGAGGTCATAGCAGGGCCTCACTCCGCGCCGCAGCGCCGCGATGAGGTTGTAGTCGTCCTGGTAGAAGCCGACCCAGAGTGACGGAAGAGCCACGAGGAGACCCAGCGCCACGATGGCCGGGATGACGCGCCGATCGGAGAGGAGTGGCTCGCGACGGCGCTCGACCTGGTTCGGCCCCCCCGCGGTCCCCTTGACGCGCTTGTTGGCGACGCGCTGGTCGACACGCTTGCCACGGCGAGGCCGCGTCATCGGGAAGAGTGCGGTTCATACTCTCGAGCGCGTCTTCCGTCTACCGGGGGACGCCGAGGATCGAGGTGTGCATCGCCGGCTGTCGTGGTCGAGCTCGAGCGTCTCGCCGACGCCGTCGTCGATGGCCGTGTGCTCGTCGTGGCCGCGCACCCCGACGACGAGGTGATCGGAGCAGCCGGCCTGTTGTGCCGCTCGAGGGACCCCTGGGTCGTTCACGTCACCGACGGCGTTCCGGCCGACCCTCGTCTACGGACCGGGCTGACCGCCCGCGATCCGGAAGCCTACGGGCGTACGCGACGCGCCGAGCTCGACGCGGCGCTCGACCTCGCGGGCGTCCCGGTTTCCTCGCGCCTGCGTGTCGGCCTCGTGGACCAGGAGGCGGCGCTCTGCATGGCGCGGGCGACGCGCGCGCTTCGCGGCATGTTCGAGCGCGTCGCTCCCGTCTGGATCGTCACGCATCCCTACGAAGGCGGGCATCCCGACCACGATGCGACCGCCTTCGCGTGCGCCTTCGCATGCCGGGTTGCGCATGCCCGCAGCGGCATCGAGGCGCGCCTCGTCGAGATGACCTCGTACCACGCGCGCGACGGCCGCCTCGTCACCGGCGAGTTCCTCGGCGAGAGCGGTCCCGTCGTCACCGTGGAGCACGGCGCCGAGCTTCGCGACCGCAAGCGGGCGATGCTCGACTGCCACGTGTCGCAGCGCGAGATCCTCGCCCCGTTCGGCGTCGAACGCGAGCGCTTCCGGATCGCGCCGCGTCACCGCTTCGACGCGCCCGCTCATCGCGGGATGCTGCACTACGAGAGCCTCGGCTGGCCCATGACGGGCGCGCTGTTCGCCGACCTCGCGCGCCTCGCGCTCGCCGAGCTGGGGGTGGTCGAGGACGTCAGCCCGCCGGATCGCCTCGCCACCGCACGGCGTTCTCGAGGATCTTCTGGATGAGCGCCTCGTACCCGATCCCCACCTGAGCCGCCGCCTGCGCGAAGTCGTCCTCCTTGGCGAGCGAGGGGTTCGGGTTCGCCTCGATGACGACCACCTCGCCCTCGGGCGTGAGGCGCACGTCGATGCGCCCGAGGCCGCGGATGCCGAGGATCCGGGAGACCTTGCGCGCGAGGTCGGCGAGCTTGCGCTCGAGGCCCCCGGGAAGCGCCCCGGCGGGCCCGTTGCGGATCTTCCACTTCTTCCGGTACGCGTCGTCCCACTTCGCCTTCGCCGTCGCGAACCGGGGCGCGTCGTCGTCCCCCGGCGGCTCGCCGAAGAAGATCTCGCGCGGCGGGAAGACGGTGAGGCGCTTGTTCCCGAGCACGCCGAGATAGAGCTCGCGGCCGTCGACGTACTCCTCGATGAGGGCGTCGCTCTCGAAGCGCTCGTGCAGGAAGCGCGCGCGCTCGACCGCTTCGTCCTCGGTCTTCGCGAGGGATGCCTTGGCGATGCCGTCGCTCGACTCCTCGCCGATCGGCTTCACGAACGCGGGGAACGAGAACTTCGGCAGTCGCTTGAGCGGGTGCTCGCGCTGCGACACCACGAACCGCGCGGTCCGCACGCGGTGGAAAGCCAGGAGCTTCTTGGCGATCGCCTTGTGCTTGCAGAGCAGCAGCGCGTCCGGCCCCGCGCCCGTGTACGAGACCTTCATCAGCTCGAGCAGCGCCGGGATGTTCGGCTCGTGGGCGCGGTCCGAGAGGAACGTCTCGCAGAGGTTGAAGACGACGTCCGGCTTGAACGCTTCCACCTTGTCGAATACGACCTTCACCTCGTCGTAGATCGCCAGCGTCTCCACCTCGTGACCGAGCTTGCGCAGACAGGCGAGCACGTCGGCCTCGGTGGGCTTCTCTTCCTCGGTGCGCAGCGAGCGCACGCTGAACGTCTCGTCGGGCGAGATGGGCCGGTGCACGTCGAAGAGGACGAGGATCCTCATCTACACGCTCCTCTTGAAGCGCCCGGTGTGCAGGTGGTTGCTCACGAGCGACGCGAGATACGCTCCCACGTCGAGCGCGAGGGACACCTCGTCGCTCGGCGCGTGCAAGGCGAGCTCCTGGCAGCGCTGCACGAGCTTGCGGGCGAGCTCGTCGACGACGTACTTGCGCTGCCCGGTCCAGCGCACGACTCGCTCGACGATGGCCTTGCGGCGCCGGCGCATGAAGGCCGCCCCCGTGCCGTGTCCGGCGGGCGCGTCGGCGAAGATGCGGCGCAGGTCGGCGTCGTAGAAGCCCGGCAGCTCCTCGGCCCACAGCTTGCGGCGCGCCGCGTAGTAGCGGGCGAGGGTGGAGCGCATCTTGTCCGCCTCGGAGCGCCACCGGCCGCCGCGCACCACAGGCGCCTTGCGCCGCGCCTCCCCCATCAGCTCGTCCACGTACTCGAGCTTCTCGAGGGCCTTCCACCCGCGGTACTTCTCGCGCCACTCCTCGGCGGGGGCGCCGAGCCAGACGGCGAAGGTCTCGGCGAAGTCCTCGTCCGGATGCGCCTGCGCGTACCAGTTGGGGAGGTGCCGCACGAAACCCCTGCTGTAGGGGCGCGGCCGGTAGCGCTCCGGCTCGTAGTCGACGTCGGGGCTGCCGAAGATCGCCCGCCACTTCCGGCGCGACGAGAAACGGTACGCGTGGTCGATGGCGTGACCACACTCGTGCCGCAGGAGCTGCGCACACCACTCGGGGGTGCCGCCCTCCACCTCCATCATCTGGTGGAGCTCGAGCGCCTTCAGCCGGGGGTGCGCCAGGTAGAAAGGCAGCGCGATGGCCGGCACGCCGTTCGGACTGAACCACTCGTCGCCGAGGTAACACGGCGGGCGGAGCGCCAGGCCCCGCGCCTCGAGCTCTGCGTACAGCTTCGCGACGCGTCCTTCGAGCTCGCTGCCCTCGATCTGGACGCCGAGGTCGCGGATGCGCCACGCGAGGAGCTCCTCGTCGCGGAGCGTGACCCAGGTGGGATTGAGCGGGGAGTCGATGCGAGGATTCTAGTGTTTGCCGGGCCCGGCAGGGGCAGGCGCAGCAGACGGCGCCGGGGCGCCTGACACCGAGCCCGCCGGGGCGACCGAAGCCGAGGGCGCGGGCACCGGGTACGCGGTGGCGGGGGGCATCGCCGGCGGGGGGAGCGTCTGCGGCGATGTCGCAGACGGTTGCGGTGCGGCCTTGATCGCGCCCATGAAGCTATGGCGGTCCGCGTTGCTCGCTGCGTAGTCCTGATCGCACGCGCCGACGGCGACCATGACGAGGACGCATGCGCCTGCCCGGCGAGGGCCGAAACCGCGGAGGAGGAGGGGTCGCATTGGCAACCCCTTCTACAGCGGTCAGTGCGCCTTCGCCACGATCTCTTCGTACGAGAGGAACCTCGGCCGCTTCCCGCAGAAACGCTCGAGGCAGTCGCGGTCCATCTCGTCCAGCTCGACGAGCTCGATGCCCATGCCCGGCAAGCGCCCGGGGCGACCCTCGCGCGTCCAGCGCACCACACCAGTCGCCATCACCTGCCCGGTCGGCAGCCGGAAGCGCACCGACACCCGTGTGCCCTCGGGGAGGGGGCGGTAGGTCGACACGTACAGCCCTCCCACCGAGACGTCGCCTGAAACGCCAGTCACGACGCGGTCGGCGCCGCCGATGGCGACGTCCACCTCGATGGCGACGCGCGGGCCGCTGCGGCGGTCGGTGGGGTCCGTCGTACGGTCGCCGTCCTCCGCGCCCTGGGCGTCCGCCGAGAGAAGCTCTGAAAAGGACCGGTCGATCAGCATGACGCGGGCCCCTGGTGCAAGAAGCGCGCATGTGAAGTCGCTCGGTCCTGAATCGCGATTCCCGCGGATTTCACGCGAATCTGCGGTCCCGGTCCGCGGCAAGTCCGGTGACCACCCCCGACCGGCGGGGTTGCCACGCCTCGTGTTATCTGTGGTGGTGATGCGCTTCGCGCTCGTTTTGGTGGGCCTGCTCACGGCTTGTGCTTCCACCCCGCCGCCCGCCGAGCCCGAGCTCCCGCCGCCCACGACGGCCGCGGCCCCCACCGGACCGTCGGCGCAGGTGGTCAACGCCACGATACTCACCAACGGCTGCCAGAGCCTGGGCAAGGGCAACTCGATGCTGGCCGAGAGCGCCATGTATCACCTGGTGGAGGCATGCACGTCGGTCCCCGGCGGATCGACCCAGTTCCTCGCGACGCTCCAGCCGGGCGGCCGCATCGACATCGCGGCGGCGCCGGGTCAGCCCGACGTGGTGCCCATCTGCATCCTGAAGCACTCGCTGCAGCACAAGGTGCCCCTCAAGGCGCCCTGCCAGCTCGACGTGAAGATCGAGCAGACCAGCGTCGCCATGCCGACCGACGCGGGCGCCGGCGGCTGAGCGCGAGCGTCTGCGCGCTCACCAGTCGACGATCGCCGAGCCCCAGGTGAAGCCGGATCCGAAGGCGACGAGCGCCACGCGCATTCCCTTCTTCAGGCGCCCCTCGCGCTCGCTCTCGGCGAGCATGATGGGGATCGTCGCCGCCGTGGTGTTCCCGTAGCGCTGGATGTTGTGCACGACCTTCGCCTCGGGCAGCCCGAGCTGGTTCGCGACGTACTGGTTGATCCGCATGTTGGCCTGGTGGAAGAAGAAGAGGTCCACCTTGGCCGGTTCGGTGTTCGTGGCCCAGCAGGCCTGCATCACGGCGAGGCACATCTTCTCGACGGCGTGCTTGAAGACGGTGCGCCCCTCCATCTGCGCCCACATGTGCTCCGGATCGACCTGGCCGACGCCCGCCTCGTTCAGCGGGATGAACGGGCGCTTGCGGATGTCCCACACGCGCTGACAGAGCATGTCGGCAAAGCGCCCGTCGGCGCCGAGCCAGGTACCGCGCACGCCCCGGTCCTCGCTCGTCGCGCTGACGACGACCGCGCCGGCGCCGTCGCCGAAGAGAGTCGACACGGTGCGTCCACGCGTCGACAGATCGATGGCGGCCGAATGCGTCTCGGCGCCCACGAGGAGCACGTGCTTCGCCGCCCCCGCTTGCACGACGCTGCTCGCGACCTGCAGGCCGTAGAGGAAGCCGGAGCACTGGTTTCGCACGTCGAGCGCGCCGCAGAACTTCGGGTCGTCGCCGTCGCACATCCCGAGCTTCTGCTGCAAGAGCACGCCGGATCCGGGGAACGCCATGTCCGGCGACAGCGTCGCGAACACGATGAGATCGATGTCGCGCGGCTGCAGGCCGGCACTCGCGATGGCGTCGCGCGCGGCGGGAAGCGCGAGGTCGCTCGTGCCCACGCCCTCGTCGGCGTAGCGGCGCGCCTCGATGCCGGTGCGCTGCACGATCCAGTCGTGCGTCGTGTCGATGCCGCGGGCTACGAGGTCGTCGTTCGTGACGACGTTCGGTGGGACGTAGAACCCGGTACCTGAGATCGCGGCGTTGGGCACGGGAGCAGAGACTATCACCGCGCCCAACGACCGCCTTGGATCAGCCCGTCACTTGTTGGGTTGCGGGGTGATGCGGAGGTACGGCTTGACCGCCGTGTAGCCCTTGGGGAACTTCTGCTTGAGGACCTCGGGGTCCTGCAGGCTCGGCACGATGATGACGTCCTGCCCGTCCTTCCAGTTCACCGGCGTGGCCACCGAGTACTTGTCGGTGAGCTGCAGCGAGTCGATGACCCGGAGGATCTCGTCGAAGTTGCGGCCGGTGCTCGCCGGGTACGTGATGGTCAGGCGCACCTTCTTGTTCGGGTCGATGACGAACACGGTGCGCACCGTCAGCGTGTCGTTGGCGTTCGGGTGGATCATCCCGTAGAGGTTCGACACCTTGCGGTCCGGGTCGCCGAGGATCGGGTAGTTGAGCTTCGTCTTCTGCGTCTCCTCGATGTCGCCCGTCCACTTCTGGTGCGAGGCGACGTCGTCGACGCTGACCGCGATGACCTTGACGTTGCGCTTCTCGAACTCGCCCTTCAGCTTGGCGACGGCGCCGAGCTCGGTCGTGCAGACCGGCGTGAAGTCCTTCGGGTGCGAGAAGAGGATGCCCCAGGAGCCACCGAGCCACTCGTGGAACTTGATGGGGCCTTCGGTCGAGTCCTGAGAAAAGTCCGGAGCGATGTCACCGAGCTGGATGGCCATGAGTTCGTCTCCTTATTCGGGATCGCGGATGGTATGTCCGCGACACCCGAGGTCAAGAGACGCCGCGCGTCGTCACCGGTGGCCGCCGTGGAAGCCACCGCCGCCGTGGAATCCGCCGCCGCCATGGAATCCGCCCCCGCCGCCGTGGAACCCACCGCGGTAGCCGCCGAAGCCGCCGCGATAGCCTCCCCAGTGTCCGCCGACTCGGCCGTGGTAGTAGGCGCCGAAGCGGGGCGCCATCCAGCCCCGCCCGTACCAGACGTGCGGGGCGTATCGCCAACCCCACGGCCGGTGCGCCCAGACGCCGTAGTAGTACGGACCCCAGCCCCACGGCGACGCGTACCAGGTCCAGCCGTAGACCGGCGTGTAGATGTAGACGTACGGGTCGCCTCCGACGGCGTACGACCGGGCGCCGGCGGGCACCCAGATCCAGCCGTATTCCTCGGACCAGACCCACTGGCCAGGTTGTGCGCCCGCTTGCGCGGCGGGCTGCGAGGCTTGCTCCGCCGGAGCAGCCTGCGACGGGGCCGGCGTCTGCTCGGTGACGGGCGGCGCCTGCTGCGCGGGCGCCTGCTCGGTGGGCCACGCGTCCCAGCCTTCGCTCGTGCTCTGGGCAAAGGCTGAGGTGCTGGTGAGGAGGGCGATCGAAACCGGAAGGACGAAGGCCACGTGCTTCATGGCGGGTGATCCTCCACTTGGGAGCTTAAGCATCACCCGCTCCAGGTGCATTCCACGGGCCAAGCGGACGAGTCATTGCGCCAGGGGGGTCGCGCAGAAGCCGGCGATGCACTGCGTGCCCATCGTGGCGCCGCAGCAGTCGGCCGCGGTCGTGCACTTCTCGCCCTCCTGCGCGCACCCGGTGGGAGGCACGCAGACGAACTGCATCCCGCCGTCGGAACCGGTCTGCTGGCGGCAGAACCCGGAGCAGCACTCGTCGCCGGTCTGGCAGCTCATGCCGTTGCTCTCGCACGGGTCGAGCGCCCAGAAGCCGCGCATGTTGCCCGCCGCGAGCTCCTGGCCGTCCAGGTAGAACGCCGGGTGCGTGATGTCCTGCGCCTTGAGGATCGGGTTCTCCATCGTGTCGATGTCGACGGCGGCGACCCACAGCTTCTTGCGCGGGCTCGGCGCGCCGCCCGTTCCCACGTACGCGTCGCCGTTCACGAGGTTGCCGTAGTTGCGGCGCGTCGTGAACACGACCCAGAAGTAGCCGCCCACGGCCTCGGGCAAGATGGTCGGCTCGTAGTTGAGGTGCCCCTCGTTCGCCTCCCCGAAGGGCAGGTAGTACTTGCCGCTCGCGTCGAGTCCGTCGAGCTCGTTCTGTATCGCGTTCGTCGTCGTCGCGACGTGCGCCGCGTAGAGATCGCTCGTCGGGTTCGGGATCGCCGTCGTGTCGTCCGAGATCGTGTCGTACTCGATGTCCGTCCCTGCGGCGAAGAAGACGAACTTGTCGTCGGGCGTGAACGCCGGCCAGCCGAGGTACGAGTTCGGCATGGTCACGATGTCCTTCAGGCCCGAGAAGGTGTTCGTCTTGTTGTCGAAGCTCATGACGGCGATCGTGTGGCCCGTGCCCGTGTCGTAGTGGTTGAAGGCCACCATTTTTCCATCGGGGGAGAAGATGGGCATCATCATGTGCGCGGGCTGCCCCGTCGCCTTCAGATCGGTGCCCGTCTTCGTGTCGTAGAGGAGCGACGGCAGGTCACCGAACTGGCCGAGGCCGCGCACGTTCGGCGCCCAGTTCGCGCCGGCCATCCCGGTGTCCGGCACGACGCCGAAGCGCAGGAACTTCGATCCGTCGGGGTAGAGCGCGCCGAACGCCCACTCCCGGTTCGGCGCGTCGTAGAGCGTGTTCAGGTTGTTCTTGAGATCCCAGACGCGGTCGGTCGCGGTGCCGCCCGTCGGCTCGTTCGCGGCGACGAGCGTCGACCCGTCGGAGCTCACCGTGTGGCAGACGCGGCATCCGGCGATGACCACCTTCGCGGTCTGGCCGGGCCGCACGCTCATGATCGCGCCCGTGTTGCCCGCGAGCGGCGAGTCGTACGAGTTGTAGTAGACGGTGCCGCGCAGCGTGCCCTGCGCGATCTTCCAGCTCTCGGTCACCGGGCCGGTCACCTTGCCGCCGCTGATCTTCGTGAGCTCCACCTTGACGGTGTCGGTGCTCTGCGCGCCCAGCGTGATGGCCTTCCAGATCCCCGCGGTGAGCGCGAGGCGCTCGGGGTTCGAGGGGCCGAAGAAGCCCTTGTAGTCGAGCGTCGAGAAGCTGACGTGCACGTACGCCGCGTCCCATCCGGTGCCGCCCGTCTGCAGCACCGGCGGGTTGATGCCGCGCGGGAAGACGGTGCCGTCGTAGGGATAGAGCCACTTGAACGTCGAGTCGGCGCTGCCGCCGCCCTGGAGCTGTCCCTGGGTGGCCGGAGGGACGTTGCCCGCGTTGTCGGTGAGCGTGAGCTTCACGGTGAGCAGCGTCTTGGCCGTCATGTTGCCGACCTGCGCGGTCACCGTGGTGGGTCCGCCGAGGCTGCCGCTCGCGACGAAGAGCCCCGTGCCGTCGATCGTGCCGATGTCGGCGACGTCGATCGTCCACGTCGCGGGGACCGCCTGACCGTTCTCGAGGGCCTTGAACTGCAGCGTCGCGCCTGGCGCGGTCACGCTCAGCACGGGGTTCTGCGGCGTGATCGTGAGCGACGAGGCGGCGTCGCCGCCGAAGCCGAACGGCGCGTCTTTCATCCCGGTCGCGTCGTCGCCCATTCCGGCGTCGGTGCCAGACCCGTTGTTCGACCCGCTGCTGCCGCAGCCTGCGGCCACCGCGATGGCGACGAGAAGGACGAGGAACGCCGACCACCACGCGCGCCGGTAACCGCCGAGCATGAGCACCTCCACGAAGATGTAGAATTACAGCAACGCGTACGCCGTCGCGGAAGGTCTCGAAAAAGCCTCCGATCTGAATTCAGGAGTGATCGGATTGGTGCCCGACGCCGGATCGACGGCGATCCAGCGGGCGTGTACGACGCGCTCGTCGAGGCATCAGCGCGTGCCGTCGCGCGGGACGGGCAGGGTGCGATAGCGGTCGCGGAGCAGCGTTTGCCGCGTCTCGAGCGACTGCTCGCGGCCGCGGATGAAGACGTGCTCGACGTGCGTGCTCACCTGGAGCGGGTCGCCGCTCCAAACGACGACGTTCGCGACGGCGCCTTTCTCGAGTCGCCCGTAGCCCGTGAGCCCGAACGCGTCGGCCGGCGTCTCGGTGACGGCGCGGATCGCGGCGTCGTGGTCCATCCCGGTGCGCACCGCGTTGCCCGCGTGCTGCCAGAGCAGGCGCGACTGGTGCGCGGCGTACGTCGCGATGATGACGCGCACGCCGGCGCGCTGGAGGATCGCCGCGTTGTCGCTGCGCGAGTGCAGCCGGTCGAAGCGCTGCGGCAGGTCCTGGAGCGGGTCGATGATGACGGGCACTTTGCGGCGCGCGAGATCGTCGGCCATCATCCACGCCTCACTCGCGCCCGAGAGGACGATCTTGAGCTTCAGGTCGTCGGCGAGCCGGAGGGCGGCCTCGATGTCGCTCGCGCGGTGCGCGTGCACGACGAGCGGAAGGTTCCCCTGCACGACGGGCACGAGCGCCTCGAGCCCGGCGCGCCTCAGGCTCAGCTGCCGCGCTCCGTTGGCGTCGTACGCCGCCCGGTGCGTCGCGTAGAAGCGCGCGTCCTCGAGCGCCTCGCGCAGCATGTTCCACAGCCCGCCGCGCGTGCCGGCCGCGTGCTCCGCGATGCCCTCGGCGACCGACGCGTACTGCGCGAGCACCGGGCGCACGATGGCCTCGGCCACGCTGTCGCCCGCGAGATCGGCGAAGGCGCCCTGTCCGCCGAGCACACCGCCGCGCGGTGCGACGACGACCGAGGTGACGCCCTCGAAGCGCGTGATCGGCACGACGGCGGAGCGCGGGTTGTACCCGTCGACCATGCGGATCGCGGGGTTCATGTCGCCGCGCACGTCGAAGTCGTCGGTCTGCTCCTCCTCGTCGATGTCGACCACGCCCACGTCGCTCTCGGCGTCGATGAAGCCCGGAGTGACCACCTTCCCGCGGCCGTCGACGACGCGCGCGCCGGCCGGCGGGGCCATGTCGTCGGCGACGGCGACGATCTTGCCCTTGTCGATGACGACGGTTCCGTTGGGCAGCGGGGCCTTGCCGCCCGGGACGTACACCGTGGCGTGCACGATCGCGATCGGCGGGGGAGGGCCCTCCTGCGCGGCGGCCGGGACGTCGAGCGAAGCCGCGAGGAGCGCGGCGCATGCACAGAAGAGGAGGGGGCGCATCACTTGCTCTCTCCCTTCGGCGGCATTCCCCGCACTCCCAGCTCGAAGTCACTCCAGGGCGCCCCGACGTGCGCGCGGTCGAACACGAGCTGCCCGTCGACGTACACGAGCATCGCGACGGCGTAGGTGCTGAACGGGTCCTCGCTCCACACGACCACGTCGCCCCGCTTGCCGGGCTGCAAGGAGCCCACCTGATCGTCGATGCCCAGGGCCCACGCCGGGTTCGCCGTGATCCACTTGAGCGCATCGTCCTCGTCGAGCTTCACGCCCGCCGCGGCCCCCGCGGCGAGCGCCTTGCCCGCCGACTGGTTCAGGAGCTGCCCCCATATCTCCGAGTCCGAGTGCACGACGCCGAGGGCCCCCGCCTCGGTCACCAGCGCGAGGTTCTCGGGGATCCCGTCGTACGCCTCCATCTTGTAGCCCCACCAGTCGTCCCAGGTGACGACGGCGACGCTCTTCTTCGCGAGGATGTCGCGGATCTTGTACGCCTCGAGCGCGTGGTGGAAGGCGCGGACCTTGAACCCGAACTCGTCGGCGACCTGCAGCGCCGCGAGCATGTCGTCCGCCTGGTAGCAGTGCCACTCGACCAGGATGTCGCCGCGCATCACGAGCGCGAGCGTCTCGAGCGCCATGTCGCGATCCGGCGGCTTGGCCTCGCCGTCGTCCTTCTTCCCGCCGGTCTTCGGGTCCACCGGCTTGGGCGTGCGCTGCTTGCGGGTCCACTCGTCCCACTCGCGCGCGTACTTGCGCGCGCGCACGAACGCGTCGCGCACCGCGCGCAGGTTGCCCATGCGCGTCGAGGGTGAGCGCTTCTGCTCGTGGTAGACGCGCTTGGGGTTCTCGCCGCACGCCATCTTGAGGATCTCGGGCGCGCCGGGGAATCGCATGGCGCGCGCGCCCCGCTGCGGGAGCAGGTGCAGCACGACGCCGCGCCCGCCGATGAGGTTCCCGCTGCCGGGCAGGATGCCGACCGTCGTGACGCCGCCGGCGACGGCGCGCTCGATCGCGGGGTCCTGCGGCCAGAACGAGTCCTCGGCGCGCAGCCCCGGGTTGATCGGCTCGGTGAGCTCGTTGCCGTCGTCGTGCGCCGACGTGTTCGGCACCGGGTACACGCCCATGTGCGAGTGCGGATCGACGATCCCCGGCGTCACGTACTTGCCGCGCGCATCGACGACGACGGTGCCTTCCTTGGGGGCAGGCCCGTCCCCGGCGCCCACCTCGCTGATGGCGCCGTTCTCCATGAGCACGTAGCCGGGCGCGTACGTTTGCCCGGTCGCGGTCATCACCGTCGCGTGCTGCAGGAGCACGGGCGGCCCGTGCGGCTCCTCGCGCACCTCGACCGGCGTCCGGTTGTTCGCCTCGTCCTCGGCGTACGGATCCGCCGGCACGCTGGACCCGGGCCACGGCGCCAGCTTGGGCGGCGGCGGGGTCCTGTCGTTCGCAGGCAGGCAGGCAAGAAGCTCGAGGGAAAGGGCGCAGGCGAAGAGAACGCGTCGCATGGGCGGCGGCGCATCTTACGCCCAAGTCTGGTTCTTAACCGCAGAGGCGCAGAGCGCAGAGAGGAGACCGCAGAGAGTTGGGTGTGGATCCACACAACTCCCCTCTGCGTTCTCCTCTCCTCTCTGCGCCTCTGCGGTTAAATACAAACCGCGAGGGCCTATGGCCCCGGCCCTCGAGCCGACTCAGTGCTTCGGGCGAGCCGTCTGCGGGTTCGCCTGGAGCGGCGTCGCAGGGGCCTCGTCGCCGTGCGTCGTCGGCTCCTTGTGCTCCTGCTCGACGAAGACGACGCCGTCCTCGCTCGGAGGCTGCGCGTTCGTGGCGCCCTTGCCCGCCGCCTGGTCGAAGGCGTCCGTCGGCGGCTGGACCGTGGCCGGCGGCGGCGTGGGTGACGACGCGCACGCCGCAGTGGTAACGCTCAGACCCAGCGCGGCCAGGACGGTGAGCGAACGAAGGAAAGTGTGTGCATGGTGGGAAGAGAGTGACATGTGCATACCCCGCGTACGGTCCTGCTACGCCTTTTCTCCCCCGGGTGCAACCCTGATAGTGAAAATTTCAGCTGAGCGCAGAACCTGGACGCCCCTGAGACCCGCGTCTTGACCCACGCCATCCGCATTTTGTCCTACAACGTGCGCTACTTCGGCCACGCCACGCGCGGCCTGGCCAGCACGCTCAAGGCGATGCGTCGCATCGCCGACGCCATCGCATCCCTGGACCCGCTGCCCGCCATCGTGTGCCTGCAGGAGGTCGAGACGCGCTCGCTGCGGTCCACCTGGGCGCACCGCCACGAAGGATCGCAGCTCGAGCTATTCATGAAGGTCCTCCACCAGGCGCTCACGCGCGCGGAGAAGCCCGACGCGTACGACGCCTACTACTTCCCGGCGCACGCCTACCGTCTCGCGGCGAACACGCACGTGTACACGACGGGCCTCGCGGTGCTCGCGCACATGAACTTCGTCGTCGATCACCACAACGCCGAGATGCCGCACGACATCACGCACCGGCGCCTCCACGCCGTGCGTCGCATGAAGCAGACGCGAATCTGCGCGCACGTCCGCTTTCGCGATCGGCTCGGTCAGGGGTCCGGTCCCATCGACGTGTTCAACACGCACCTTTCGCTGCCGGCCACCCTCACGCGGCAGTTCTGGACCGGCGCGCGGCGCCTCGGCTGGGGCGACAACCAGGTGCAGGAGGCGCAGAACCTGGTGCGCTTCGTGGAGCAGGAGCGGGCCAGCGATCGCTTCGTCGTCGTCGGCGACTTCAACGCGCTCCCCGGCTCGCCCGTCTACCAGACGCTGGTGGGCGACCACGGATGGATCGACGCCTTCGCCCACCGCTACAAGCTGGAGGTCGAGGAGCTCGCGAGCTGGCCCACGGCGGGCTTCATGCGCATGCGGATGCACCTCGATCACGTCTTCGCGGGGCGCGGCATCCGCTGGATCGACTTCGAGGACACGCACCCCTTCGGCGACCGCACGGGCCCCTTCCACGGCCTGAGCGACCACACGCCGATCGTCGCGCGCTGCCGCATTGCCCGCGGGGACACCATCCCACCCCGCTGACGGCGCGGTCGCCGCGCTATGCTCATGCGTATGCGAGAGAAGCTACGCGAAAAGCTGACGACGGCGCAGGTCCGCCTCTACAGCGCGGCCGTGGACCGCGCGGCGCATGCCTTCGCCCGCGTCCGCTACGCCATGCCCGACGCGCATCCGAAGCGGCTCGGCCTCGTCCTGCACAGGGACATCGCGTACACGAAGACCGACAAGGCGCACCACAAGCTCGACGTCTACGTGCCCACGCGCCCCAAGCGCCCGCTGCCCGTCGTCATGTACGTGCACGGCGGCGGCTTCACGATGCTCTCGAAGGAGACGCACCGGGTGATGGCGATGGCCATCGCGCGCGCCGGGTATCTCGTGTTCAACATCAACTACCGCCTCGGGCCGAAGTACCGGTACCCGGCGCCGCTCGAGGACGCGTGCCACGCGCTGCGGTGGGTGCACGAGAACGCCGCCAAGTACGGCGGTGATCCGGAGCGGCTCTCGATCGCCGGCGAGAGCGCGGGCGGCAACCTGGTGACGGCGCTCGCGGTGTGCTGCTCGTGGCGGCGGCCGGAGCCGTTCGCGCGCGAGCTCTTCGACACCAACGTGCGCCTGCGCGCCGTCGTGGCGACCTACGGCTTCCTCGACCTCGGGCACACGCGCGAGTACCTCGCGAACCCCAAGATGGCCAAGTGGGCCAAGGCGCTCCTCCTCGACGCGGCGCGGTCCTACCTCGGCAAGGACATCGACCGCGCCCTGCACGAGTTCCCGCTCGCGAGCCCGCTGCGGATCATCGAGGCGGGCAAGCCGGACCGGCCGCTCCCGCCGTTCATCGCGAGCGTCGGCACGAGGGACCCGCTCATGCGCTGCAGCAAGCGCCTCAAGGCGGCCCTCGATCACCTGGGCACGCCGTGCGTCCTGCACGTCTCGCCCGGCGAGATCCACGGCTACGACGCGATGGTCTGGCGGCCCGAGGCGCGGGCGAAGTGGCGCGCGGTCTACGCGTTCCTCGAGGAGCACATGAAGCCCGCCCGGAGCCACGAGGCCCACGCGCACGGTGCGCGCGCCACCGGCTGATCCATGCCGACCAACGAGACATCCACGGCGACGACCGAGGGCATCCGCGTCAGCGTGAAGAGCCAGTACCTGGCCGACCAGTCGGTGCCCCAGAGCAAGCGCTACGTCTTCGCGTACACGGTGACGATCGCCAACGAGGGCGCCGAGCCGGCGCAGCTGCGCACGCGGCACTGGATCATCACCGACGGCACCGGCAAGGTCGAAGAGGTGAAGGGCCCCGGCGTCGTGGGGCAGACGCCGTACCTGCGCCCGGGCGAGCAGTTCGAGTACACGAGCGGCTGCATCCTGCAGACGGCGCGCGGGCAGATGCACGGCACGTATCAGATGGTCCGCCCCGATGGCCGCATGTTCGACGCGGTGATCGCGCCGTTCCTCCTCGCGCTTCCGCACTCGCTCAACTGAGCACCTGGCGCGCTCAGGGGGCTCGCTGCGGCCCGCAGGGGCGTCGCTGAGCGCCGCAGGAGCTCTTCTGCGAGGCTCAGGAGCATCGCTGACGCCTGCAGGGGCATCGCTGCGGAGCTCAGGGACGTCGCTGACGGGTTCAGCGACGTCGCTGAGGGGCGCAGCGCCATCGCTGAGGAGCGCAGCGACGTCGCTGAGGGGCGCAGGGCCACTTCTGCGGGCCGCAGGAGCACCCCCGAGAGGCGTAGGAACACCTCTGCGAGGCTCAGGAGCATCCCTACGGCGCCCAGGAGCAGTTCTGCGCGCTCCAGCAGAGTCCCTGCGGAGCGCAGGAGCGCTTCTTCGAGCCGCTTCGACGGCCGGAAGACGTGACGCTAAGTACCGGGCATGGACGAGTCCACGTACCAGAAGCTGGCCGACGCCGCGTTCCGCGCGATCGGCGACGCGTTCGAGGACGTCGACCCCGAGCTCGTCGACTGCGAGAGCGCGGGCGACGTCGTGACCCTCACGCTCCGCGGGGGGAGGAAGTGCGTCGTCAACACGCAGCGTCCGGCGCGCCAGATATGGCTCGCGGCCAACGCGCGCGCCTGGCACTTCTCGTGGGACGAGGCCTCGCGCCGCTGGATGGACGACAAGGGCCGCGGCGACGAGCTCTTCGCGACGATCGCGCGCATCGTGAAGGAGGGCGCAGGCGTCGACGTCCGCTTCCCATGAAGACGATGTACGAGCTGATCGGGGGCGAGGAGCGCGTGCGGGCGGTCCTGCAGTCGCTCTACGACAAGCTCTTCGCGGATCCGATAGTCGGGTTCCTCTTCCAGCCGTTCGACAAGCAGCACATCGTCGAGACGCAGCTGCCCTTCACGTGCAAGTTCCTCGGTGGACCGCAGGAGTACGCGGGGCGGCCGCTTCCGGAGGTGCACTCGAAGCTGCCGCTGCTGCCGGGCCACTTCGACCGGCGGCACAAGCTGCTCGAGCAGACGCTCGAGGAGCAGGGGGTGCCCGAGGAAGTGCGGCGGGTCTGGCTCCGCATCGATCAGTCGCTGCGACCGAGCATCCTGGCCGCCGGCGAGGACGCCCGGGAAAAGACGCGCGAGCCCTGACGTCCACGTGCGCGCCCGCTCCCCTGCGGGGCTGCGGGCGACAGCGGCCTACATGCAATTTTTCACGGTTACGAAGTCACTGGCGTGCGCCGGCGGTCGGTGTAACGAGGTCCCCCATGACTGAGGCTCAGCTCGAAACCGTGGCTCCCAAGGTCGAAAGTTCGGCTCCCAAGATCGAGGTGGCGGAACCCGCGCCGGCAGTGACCGAGTCCCAGATGCTGGAAGTCGTGGACGCCAGCGTCCAGGTGCCCGACGCCAAGGTGGAAGTTCCTGCCGCGAAGGTCGAAGTGGCTGCCGCCGAGGTCGAAGTGACCGAGGCCAAGGTGGAGGTGGCCGCCGAGCCGGCGTCGGACGCGGACAAGACGACGCAGATGCCGTCGCTCGCGCCCCTCGCGCCGGATCCGCTGCCGGCGTTCGAGAACCTCGAGACGTACAAGATGCAGCCGCTGCCGGCGCCGGCGCCGCTCCCGAGCTTCGAGGAGAGCACGCACGTGCACAAGTCGGAGCCGCCTCCGGCTGCCGCGCGTCCCTCGTGGATCAAGGCGCTCCTCGTCGCGTCGTTCCCTCCGGCCGGCATCACGCCGAGCCCTGATCAGGTGCGCCTCACGAAACGCGCCGCCGGTGCCGTGCTGGCCCTCCTCGGCGTCGCCGCCGCGGTCGTCGCGATGGTCACCGGCCTGCGCGGCATCCCGCAGGACCCGCAGACTCCGGAGACCGTCGTCGTCGCCGTCCTCCTCGCGCGCGCGCTCATCGCGGTCGGCGCGGGCACCTTCAGCTTCGCCATGTTCCGCATGACGGAGCGCCTCGTCACCGAGACGCGCTAGCGCTGGCAGCGCGCTTCCACGCAGATGCCCACGGCGTCGCGCAGCTCGGCGTGCTCGTCGCTCACGAGGAACCGGAGCATCTCGGCGCGCCAGTCCGTGGCCCCGAGGTCCGCGGGGGAGCGCGGCTCGCGCTGCATCGCGCGCCACGCGAGGTCCATGTCGCCGGTGAGCAGGAGCGCCGCGCGCGACGTCGCGAGGTCCGCCTGCTGGTGCCAGCCGCGGATGTCGGCGCGCGTGTCGACGCCGACGATGCTCGAGACGGCGTCGCGCAGCCCCTCGAGCTCCGCGGACGTCATCGCGCGCATGATGGCCGCGTCGTCCTCGCTCTGACCCGGCGCGCCGAGCTTCGTGACCGCGACGCGCAGCGCCGTCTTCATCAGCGTCTTGAGCTCGCTCAGCGTGGGGAAGAGCGCGTGCGCCAGCAGCTCCGGCCGGAGCTCCGCGAGACGGCGCACGATGAGGAACCGCAGCAGCTCGAGCGGCATCGTCTCGCACGCCGGCAGCGACACGAAGAGCGCAGGGGTCGGCGTCGCCGCCACGGTGAAGGGCACCGCCAGCTTGGGCCGCGACAGCAGCAGCGGGACCGGCACGCCGAGGATCTCGGCGCCGTCGCGCACCACGCGCACCACGAACGCGGCGAGAGGCGAGTCGCTCTCGCGCACCTGCGCGCCCATCCAACGGAGCCGGTTCTTCTCGGGCACGCGCGCCATGCGGGCGCGGACGATGGCGGGCACGAAGTTGCGGAAGACCGACGTGAGGCGCCCGTCCATGGCGCGGCCCATGATGTGCGTGTCCCACGCGCAGCTCGCGAGGGTGCCGGGCACGTCGCCCAGGTCGAGCGGCGGGAAGTCGGCCGAGAAGTGCGACTGCTGCTCGTCGGCCTCCTGCAGGTGCACGAGCGCGTTCGCGGCGCACCACGCGCGGTCGTGCGCGCCCTCGCGCAGGTGCAGCTCGTAGAGCTCGCGGTAAGTGGAGGGTCGCGTCGCGTCCCTGTCGAGCGCGCTGCGCATGTCGGCGATCGCGAGCTCGGTCTGCCCGGTCAGCACGAGCAGCTCGACGATGATGCGGCGGTCCTCCTCGTCGTTCGGCGCCACGCGGGCGGCGCGGCGGAAGGCGTCGAGCGCCGTCGGCAGGTCCCCGAGCCTGTCCCTGTAGACGAGCCCGAGCTGGTGCCAGAGCGCGTGCTCGAGCTTCGCGTCGGTGCCGCTCTGGATGCGCGCGAGCATGCGCCGGTAGCTCTGCGCGAGCTCGCGCCAGTCGTGGTTGCCGGTCCAGATGCGGACGATGCGCTCGAAGGCCTCGAGGCGAGCCGGGTCGAGGTCGAGCGACTCCTCGTAGAGCCGCACGGCCCGGCGCTGGTCCTTCAGCTTGTCGCGCACGATGCCGGCGCCCGCGTACACGTGCTTCGCGCGGCGAACCGGGTCGTTCTCCAGATCGCCGAGCCCGCGCAGGGCGCCGACGACGTCCTCCCACTCACCGAGCGCGCTCCAGAGCGCCACGAGCCGGTAGAGGACCGCTTCGTCGCGCACGCCGCGCCGCAGGGCCTCGTCGAGCACGATGGCGGCGCGATGCGGCTGGCGCGCGCGCTTCTCCCAGAGGTCGGCCGCCGCGAGGAAGTGCGCCTTGCGGTCGGCTGCGTCGGTGGTCGCGCGCGCGAGCCGGTGCTTGCAGTTGGCCGCGCGGCCCCAGTCGCGCTTCTCGATGAAGACGGACGCGAGCGCGGCGAGGCCACCCAGGTGCTTCGGATCGCGGTTGAGCGCCAGGCAGAGCATCTCGATGCCGCCCTGCGCGTCGCCCGCTTCGACGCGCACTTCGCCCAGGCGCACGAGGGCGCCCGGCTCGAGGTCCATCGCGTCGCGGCCCACGCGCTCGGCGATCGCGCGCACGCGCGCTTTCACCGTGTCGATGCCGCGCAGCTCGTAACAGACGTTGAGCACGTCGTCGCGCGCGCCGCGGTCGCGCGGCGCGAGGTCCAGCGCCGCCTCCGCCGCCAGCAGTGAACGCTCGGCGTACCCGAGGGTGAGGGCGATGCGCGTGGAGAGCCGCAGCAGCTTGAGGAGACCGCGGTCGTCGCGGTCGCGCGTGGCGGCGGCGACGAGCACGTCGCACGCGCGCTGCGCCTCGGGCCACTTCTCGCGCTTCACCCAGTCCTCGATGACCGCGCGCGCCGCCGTCTCGTTGGTCGGGTCGGTCTCGAAGGCGTACTCGTGGGTCGACAGCGCGCCGCGCGTGTCCCCGAGCGACGTGCGCATCCGCGCGAGCTCGACGAGCAGGTGCGCCTTCAGGCGCGGCGAGTCGGCGTGCTCGGCGCGCCGCTCGAGGCAGAAGGTCGCGTACATCATGTCGCGCTCCCGCTCCGCCAGCTTCTGCAGGTTCTCCCACGCGGCGCCGTTGCGCGGGTTCATCTCGACGGCGCGCTCGAAGTGGACGCGGGCGCAGGCGGGGTCGCGATCGGGCGGCGCGAGCATCTCGCCGACCGCGATGTGGATGCGCGCCTTCTCCTTCGCGTCGTCGGTCAGGTCCGCGAGCCGCGCGCGGTAGGCCGCGGCGGCGGTGACGTCGCCCTGCTTCTCGCAGAGGCGCGCCAGCTCGTGGATCGCCTGGTCGTGCGCCGTGTCGAGCTCGTAGACGCGGCGCCACGCGAACATCGCGGCGTCGAGGTCCTCCTGCTTGCTCTCGCGCACCTCGGCGAGGCGCGACAGCAGGGCGATCGACTCGCGCGGGTCGTCGGTCGCGACGGCGCGGCGCTCGAGCGCGGCGGCGAGCTTGTCCCAGTCGCGCAGGGCGTGCCAGCACCGCTCGATGCCGTCGAGCGCGCGCGGGTTCTCGGGGTCGAGCTCGAGGGCCAGCTGGTACTTCGGCACGGCCTCGCGCGGCCGCACGAAGTGCTGCTCGAGCAGCTCCCCGAGGCGCACGAGCACGCCGGTGCGCTCCTTCTCGTCCTCGGCGGCGTCGACCTGACGCTCGAGGATCTCGCGCAGGCGCGGGTAGTTCTCGTCGGTGCGGCAGATGCGCTCGAGCCCCGCCAGCGCGATCATGCAGCGCGGCGTGATGGCCAGCCCCTGCTCGTAGTGCACCGCCGCGTGGCGCGGGTTGCCGAGGTGCTCCTCGTAGAGGGTCCCGAGCTGCATGTGGATGTGCGCGCGGTCCTTCTCGTTGACCGTGCGGGCGAGGGCGCGCTCGAGCGACTCGCGCTGCGCGTCCCAGTTGCCGACGTCGGCGTACGCGCTCGCGAGCCGCTCGTGCACGAGCGGGTGCGCCGGATCGAACGTGCGCATCTGCGCGAGGAAGCTGTCCGCGGTGGCGGGGTCGTTCATCGGCCCGCGCGCCCATCGCACGACGCGCTCCCCGAGCTTCGCCTTCGTGGCGATTTCCGGGACGACGAGCATCTTGGCCGCGACGGCGTCCACGAGGTCCGTCCAGCCTCCGTCGCGCGCGCTGGCGATGTCCTCGAGGTGGTCGGCCACCTCGTCGTCGCTCGGGTCGAGCGCGAGGGCCTCGACGAGCGCATCGCGCGCGGCCACGGCGTCCGCGAGCTCCTCCCAGAGCACGTCGGCGAGCCGCTTGAAGAGCTCGACCTTCTCGGGGTCGTCCACGACCTCGATGCGCCCGAAGTAGAGGTCGACGAGCTCGTCCCACTCACCCGCCTCGCGATACCGGTGCTCGAGCGCGTCGCGCACGCTGTCGGCCTGCAGCTCCACGCGCTTGCGAGGGCCCGACGCGCGCCTGACGTGACGCGGCGCATCTCGCTGCTCGACGGTGTCGTCCGGGTTCACTTCCTTCACCCCCGAGATCACCTGTGCTGAAAAATTATCGTCTTGCCGTGGATAGTCCGTGACCCGGGAGGGGATCGGGTTTCCCTCCCTCGCGGCGTTATCGTCGTCGCGAAGTGCGCGTAGCGGCATCGATCAAGTGCTCCCGGGCTTGTCGTTGCCCTCCAGAGTGCGAGTGTCGTGCCCGCTCGATCACGCCTGATCGCAAAGTAGGCTCATGTAAGAGCGTGGTGGTGAAAGAAGGTCAGAAGATCAGAAGATCAAAAGGGGGTGTGCAGGGAGGGTCCTTCATGCCCTCACCCCTTCTTGATCTTTTGATCTTCTGATCTTCTTTTCCCAACACTCGTCAGCCGACGGAGTACGTGGTGCTCCTCTTGTCCCCGTGCTTTCGCACTCGTCCAGCAGCTCGTAGCTCGCGTAGCGGTGCCGCGAGCAGGTCGGGAGCGACTCCCAGCTCGCTCGACAGCGTGCGGACGCCCACCGGCTGCTTCGCTTCCTTCAGCGCGCCGACGACTCGCTCGGCGAGCTCGGCACGCTTGGCCGCGGTCTGACGTCCGGCCCGGGCGGGGCGAGCTTCGGCGGCGGGCTTTCGGCCTCTCCGCGGGTGCGCCGGCGCGGCCGCCCCGTTCGACGGCGGTCGAAGGGCGGCCACCTCGGCGAAGGAGGCGTTGCGGATGGCCTCGACGAGCTTGTGGACGAACTCCTGGGTGAGCCGGGTGAGCTGAGCTTCGAGACCGGCCCGCCCGGCGAGGGACGAAACAGACGCCATGCGGCATCGGACCATATCACCGGCGGCGCTGCGGTTGTGCTGGGCCTTGACGGGCGGAGAACCGCGGCCTAGATGGCTCGTTGCGTAACTCTCACGTGCACGTAAGACTGGAAGGTGAGAGTCCAACCCATGCACCGCCTGCCCCTCCTCAGCAAGAACCACGAGCCCAAAGACCTGATGCAGGTCGGGGACTTGGCGCACGAGACCGGGAAGACCGTGCGCGCCATCCACCTCTACGAGGAGCTCGGCCTGCTCACCCCCGCGGCGCGGTCGAAGGGTGGCTACCGGCTCTACGGGCCCGAGGCGCTCACGCGAATCAGCTGGATCGCCAAGCTGCAGACCCTGGGCTTCAGCCTCGGCGACATCCAGACGATCGTGCAGGAGTGGGCGCGCGCCGGCAGCGCTCCCGATGCGATGAAGCGCGTGCGTGACGCGTACGCGCGCCAGCTCGAGGAGACGCGCGCGCAGCGGCGACGCCTCGAGGCGCTCGAGCACGAGCTCGAGGCCAGCCTCGAATACATCGATACGTGTGGCGACGTTTGCGACACGCAGCGTCTCGTCGATTCGTGCGAGTGCTGCGATCTGCACGACAAGGAGAAGAACGTGCCCGAGCTCGTGCTCGGCCTACGCGCTCACTGAGTGCCGCATGCCCGAAGGGTGCGGACTCGAACACCAGACTGAAGGAATCATGGCCATCAAGCTCCCCATCTTCATGGACAACCACTCGACGACGCCGACCGATCCGCGCGTCGTCGAGGAGATGCTGCCGTACTTCACGACGAAGTTCGGCAACGCCGCGAGCCGCAGCCACCGCTTCGGATGGGAAGCGGAGGAGGCGGTGGACCACGCGCGCGAGCGCATCGCGTCGCTCATCGGCGCGAAGGACTCGAAGGAGATCGTGTTCACCAGCGGCGCGACCGAGAGCGACAACGTCGCGATCAAGGGCGTCGCCGAGTTCTACAAGGACAGGGGCAACCACATCATCACGACGGTGACCGAGCACAAGGCTGTGCTCGACACGTGCAAGCGCCTCGAGAAGGAGGGCTGCGCGGTCACGTATCTCGCGGTCGCGAAGGACGGACGCGTCGACCCGGACGACGTGCGCAAGGCGATCACCGACAAGACGATCCTCGTGAGCGTGATGCTCGCGAACAACGAGATCGGCACGGTGCAGCCCATCGAGGAGATCGGCAAGATCACGCGCGAGCGCGGCGTGCTCCTCCACTCGGACGCGGTGCAGGGCATCGGCAAGGTCGACTTCGACGTGCAGAAGATGAACGTCGACCTGGCGTCGATCACGGCGCACAAGATCTACGGCCCCAAGGGCATCGGCGCGCTCTACGTGCGAAGGAGCAAGCCGCGCGTGCGTCTCGTGGCGCAGATGGACGGCGGCGGGCACGAGCGCGGGATGCGTTCGGGCACCCTGCCGGTGCCGCTCATCGTGGGCTTCGGCAAGGCGTGCGAGATCATGGCCCAGGAGGGCAAGAAGGAGACGGCGAAGCTCACCGCGCTGCGCGAGCGGCTGCGCGAGCGGATCATGAAGCAGCTCGACGAGGTGTACATCAACGGCTCGGTCGAGCACCGGCTGCCGGGGAACCTCAACATCAGCTTCAACTTCGTCGAAGGCGAGGGCCTGATGATGGGCATCAAGGACGTCGCGGTGAGCTCCGGCTCGGCGTGCACGTCGGCGAGCCTCGAGCCGAGCTACGTGCTGCGCGCGCTGGGCGTCGGCGACGAGCTCGCGCACTCGAGCATCCGGTTCGGGATCGGAAGGTTCAACACGGAAGAGGAGGTCGACTACGTGGCCGACCTCGTGGTCGGAAAGGTGAAGGAGCTTCGCGACATGTCGCCGCTCTGGGAGATGCACAAGGAAGGCATCGACCTGAAGAGCATCGAGTGGGCCGCGCACTGAGAGGACGAGAACATGGCGTACAGCACCAAAGTCATCGAGCACTACGAGAGCCCCAAGAACGTCGGCACGCTCGACAAGAGCGATCCGACGGTGGGCACGGGTCTCGTCGGCGCCCCCGCGTGCGGCGACGTGATGCGCCTGCAGATCAAGGTCAGCGACTCCGGCGTCATCGAGGACGCCAAGTTCAAGACCTTCGGGTGCGGGTCGGCCATCGCGAGCTCGTCGCTCGCCACCGAGTGGATCAAGGGCAAGACCGTCGAGGAGGCCGAGGCGATCAAGAACTCGCAGATCGTCGAGGAGCTGAACCTGCCGCCGGTGAAGATCCACTGCTCGGTGCTCGCGGAGGACGCCATCAAGAGCGCCATCGCCGACTACCGGAAGAAGCAGGCCGACCGGCGCGCCAACGGCGGAAAGTAGGCCCATGGATCCGAGCATCACCGTCACCCCCAAGGCCGTGGAGGCCATCGCCCGCCAGATGAAGAAGCGCGGGACGATGGGCGCGGCGCTGCGGCTCGGCATCCGCGGGGGCGGCTGCTCGGGGTTCTCGTACGTCATCGAGTTCCACGACGGCGAGCCTCACAAGCGCGATCGCGTCTTCGAGTACGACGCGCAGGACGGCACCCACGTGCGCGTCGTCGTCGATCCCAAGAGCCTCCTCTATCTCGCCGGCACGGAGCTCGAGTGGGAGCAGACGCTCATGCAGCAGGGGTTCAAGTTCAAGAACCCCAACGAGAAGACCGGCTGCGGCTGCGGCCACTCCTTCGGTGTGTAGATGAACCCCTTCGCCGTCCTCGGCATCCCGGCTCGGTTCGACGTGGACCTCGCGTCGGTCGAGAAGCAGCATCGCGAGCTCTCGCGGGCGCTGCATCCGGATCGCTTCGCGGCGGCGACGCCGAGCGAGAGGCAGGCGGCGCTCGGCAAGGCGGTCGAGGTGAACGAGGCGTGGCGCATCGTGCGCGACACGATCCGGCGCGCCGAGGCGCTCCTGGTGCTGAACGGCGTGGACGTGACGGAAGAGGGCTCGCCGACGGCCGATCTCGAGTTCCTCAACGAGATGCTCGAGCAGCGCGAGGCGCTCGACGACGCCAAGCGCGCGAAGGACCTCGAGGCCGTGCTCAAGCTGGGGCGCGCGATCGAGGCCAAGTCGAAGGCCGTCGAGGCCGTGCTCACCGAGGGGTTCGCGCGAGAGGACTACGCGTCGCTGGCTCGCAAGGTCGGCGAGCTTCGCTTTTTCCGGCGCTTCCTCGACGAGGTGAGCGCCATCGAAGACGAGCTCGCAGCGTGAGCGGATGAAACCCCCATGGCTCTCTTCGAGATCTTCGACCCCAAGGCGCCCGCACGGCCCATCGGCATCGACCTGGGCACCACGAACTCGCTCGTCGCGTACGTGCGCAACGAGAAGCCGGTCGCCATCGCCGACTGCGACCTGGAGGTCCTCGTCCCGAGCGTCGTGACGTACCAGTCGAACGGCGACGTCGTGGTCGGCCGGCGGGCGAAGCTGCTCGCGCCCGAGTATCCGCGCGACACCATCGTGAGCGCCAAGCGGTTCATGGGCCGCGGCGCCGACGATCCGGAGACGCGTCGCCTGGGACCGTACGCCTTCGTGGACGCGAAGGCGGGCGAGCCGAACACCGTGAGGTTCAAGGTGGCGGGCGACCGCGTCGTCACCCCCGTCGAGGTGAGCGCCGAGATCCTCCGCGCGCTGAAGGAGCAGGCGGAGGACGAGCTGCACCACGTCGGCGGCGCCGTCATCACGGTGCCGGCGTACTTCGACGACGCGCAGAGGCAGGCGACCAAGGACGCCGCGCGGCTCGCGGGCCTCGAGGTGCTGCGGCTGCTCAACGAGCCCACGGCGGCGGCGCTCGCCTACGGCCTGGAGAAGAAGCAGAACGGCACCTTCGTCGTCTACGATCTGGGCGGCGGCACCTTCGACGTCACGGTGCTCGTCCTCGACGACGGCGTCTTCCAGGTGCGCTCCACCGGGGGCGACAGCGCGCTCGGCGGAGACGACATGGACCGGGCGATCGCCCACGAGCTGCTCGCGGCGCTCGGCTTCGACGACAAGCGCCAGACGCCGCAGCTCGTTCGCCTCGTGCTCGACGAGTCGCGCAAGGCGAAGCACGCGCTCACGACCGAGGAGTCCGTCGAGGCGCTCGTCCCGGGGCACGACAGCGTGACCATCGCGCGCGCCCGCTTCGAGGAGCTGATCAAGCCGATCCTCGATCGCACCGGCGTCGCCTGCCGGCGTGCGCTCAAGGACGCGGGCCTCAAGGCCGACCAGCTCGACGGCGTGATCCTCGTCGGCGGCGCCACGCGCGTGCCGGCCGTGCGGCGCTACGTCGCGCAGCTGTTCGGCAAGGAGCCGCTCGCCGACATCGATCCGGACGAGGTGGTCGCCCTCGGCGCCGCGGTGCAGGCGGACCTGCTGGCGGGGGAGGGGAGGAGCGACGAGGTGCTGCTCCTCGACGTCATCCCGCTGTCGCTCGGCATCGAGGTCGGCGGCGGCGTCGTCGACAAGGTGCTCCCGCGCAACACGACGATCCCGTGCTCCGCGAAGGCGACGTACACGACGCAGGAGGACCGGCAGACGGGATTCGAGATCCACGTCGCGCAGGGCGAGCGCGAGATGGTCGCCGACGACCGGAGCCTCGCCCGGTTCACCCTCAAGGGCATCCCGCCGATGCCCGCGGGTCTCGCGCGCCTCGAGGTCACCTTCCACGTGGACGCCGACGGTCTGCTCAGCGTGCACGCGAAGGAAGTGACGACGGGCATCGAGCAGACCGTGAGCGTCAAGCCCAGCTACGGCCTGGACGACGCCACGGTGGAGCAGATGCTGCTCGATGCGCTCGACCACGGCGAGGAGGACCTCGTGCGCCGGCGCGTGGCGGAGAACCGCGTGGAGGCGCACCGCATCCTCCTCGCGACGCACAAGGCGCTCGAGGCCGACGTGGACTTGCTCGAGCCGGGAGAGCGCGACCGCATCGTCGCCGCATGCGACGCTCTCGAGGAATCGGCGCGCGGCGAGGACCCGGGGAAGATCCACGCGCGCATCGAGTCGCTCGACGACGCGACCAAGGCGTTCGCCGGCCGCCGCATGAACCGCGCGATCGCCCGCGCCATCGAGGGACGTCGCGTCGACGCCGTCGAGAAGAGCGTGGAGCACGCCAAGGGGATCGAGGAGGCCCACGCCCGCTAGATGGCTCGCGTCGTCTTCAAGGGATACGGCGAGATCGAGGTCCCCGTGGGGACGTCGATCCTCGAGGCCGCCACCAAGGCGCACATCCCGGAGGGGAGCGCGTGCGGCGGCGTGTGCGCGTGCTCCACCTGCCACGTGTACGTGACGAAGGGGTCCGAGCTCCTCAGCGAGCAGGAGGACGACGAGGCGGACATCCTCGACAAGGCGTTCGACGTGCGCGCCGGATCGCGCCTCGGGTGCCAGTCGAAGATCGAGCGCGACGGCACCGTGGAGGTCGAGATCACCCGCGAGAGCCTCGAGGCCTTCGAGAACGAGCACCCGGCCGAGCGCGGCAAGTACACCAAGCGCGCCGCGAACGGGTGATCCCCAGGCGGCTCGTTGCGCGGGCGCGCGCGCCACCTCGCGACGCGCTAACGTACCTGCGGGGGCTGAGCCAGCATGCGGTGGTACCTGAAGGTGCTGAGGACGTGGTCGCTGGAGGGGCGCGCGAGCCGGAGCGAGCTCTGGATGTTCCTCCTCATCGACTTGGTAGTCATGATCGTCCTCCGCGCCGTCGATCAGGCGTCCGGGCTCACGTGGGGCCCGCACGGCAGCCAGGGGTTCGCCTTCAGCTTCTACGCGCTCGTCGTGGCGCTTCCCACCATCGGCGTCCAGATCCGCCGCCTGCACGACATCGGCAAGAGCGGGTGGTACGTGCTCGCTGCGTTCATCCCCATCATCGGCGGGTTCATGCTGCTCTACTGGTACGTCCAGGAAAGCGAGCCGCGCGAGAACGCGTACGGCGCGAACCCGAATGCCGCCGGAGCAGGCTGATCGCTGCCCACATCCATCTCGGCGCACGGTTGCCGCGAAGGAGAGATGGCCGCTGACGGAGAAGTGACTCTCGATGCCGTGGCAGCAGGCGACAGTCACCAGGAAATAGCGGATGAATTGGGGATCACCCGCGCTGCTGTGAAGCAGAGAGTCGCTCGCATGCGCGAGACCTTCGCTCAACGGATCGAGAAG
The DNA here is from genome assembly GCA_035499695.1 of Polyangiaceae bacterium. Taxonomy (GTDB): domain Bacteria; phylum Myxococcota_A; class Polyangia; order Polyangiales; family Polyangiaceae; genus Palsa-1150. The sequence continues at coordinate 353 of DATJYG010000753.1, read as the reverse complement.
GAGGGCATGTCTCACCTGAAACGAGAGAAGGGATGACGCCCGCTTGCGACAATCGGGGGCGCCCATCCTTCGTTCGCCCCCGAGTCAGCGACAATCGGGAACGAGTGAGCCTCACTCGAGGCCGATTTGGCGAGACTCGGAACCCGAGTTTGCGAAGACCGGGCCCGAGTTTGCTTCAATCGCGCACAATCGGGCGACATCCGGGCGCGATGTCAGTGATGATCGCGCCCGATTTTCGCTCAATCGGATCCGAATGAGCGAACGTCGGCCACGATTGAGCGAAGATCCCGCCCGAACGAGCCACGATCGCGCCGGATGTGGACCCCGTTTGCCCCCGAATGAGCGACGATCGG
>DATJYG010000752.1:0-2348 GCA_035499695.1 Polyangiaceae bacterium | reverse complement strand
ACTCGGCCAGCGTCGGGTAGTTGAACACGTTGGAGACGAAGTAGTCCAGCGTGCCCTCGAGCGCCATCACCGCCTGCCCGATGTGGACGAGTTCCGTCGCCTGCGTGCCCAGGCACCACACGCCCAGGATCTTGCGCGTGTCGATGTGGAAGATGAGCTTCAGCATGCCGTTCGGATCGCCCAGGATCTCGCCGCGTGCGATTTCCTTGTAGCGCGCGACGCCGGTTTCGAACGGCACGCCCTGCTGCGTCAGCTCGGCCTCGGTCGCACCCACCCAGCTGATCTCGGGAATGGCGTAGATGCCGAACGGGAAGAGCCTCGGGATGCTGCGCGTCTCGACGCCGAACATGTGGCAGGCCGCGTGGCGGCCCTGCTCGCTGCTCGTCGAGGCCAGTGCCGGGAACCCGATCACGTCGCCGACCGCGTAGATGTGAGGCATCTTCGTCTGGTAGTGCTCGTTGACGGTGATGCGCCCTCGCGCGTCGGCCTCGAGCCCCGCCTTTTCGAGGTGGAGCGCCTCGGTCGCGCCCTGCCGGCCCGCGGAAACGAGCACGGTCTCGGCGAAGACGCGCTTGCCGCTCTTCATCGTGACGACCGCCGCGCCGCCCGGACCGATCTCGATGCGGTCCACCTGCTCGCCGAGCCGAAACGTCAGGCCCATCTCGCGCGCGTGGTAGGAGAATGCATCGACGATTTCGCGGTCCACCATCTCGAGCAGCTGCGTGCGCATGTCGACGAGCGTCACCTCGACGCCGAGCGCGGACAGCATGCTGCCGTACTCGAGCCCGACGATGCCCGCGCCCACGACCATCATCTGGCGCGGCAGCTTCGGGAGGTCGAGCAGGTCGTCGCTCGTGAGCACGATGTGGTGGTCGACCTCGATCCCCGCCGGAAGCCCCGGCACCGTCCCCACCGCGATCGCGATGTTCGCGGCCTGCAGCGTGACCGTTTCGTCGCCGTTCTCGACGCGCAGCGTGTGGGGCGCGGCGAAGCTGCAGTCACCGCCGACGATGCGGATGCCGTTCCTCTGCAGCTGGCTGCGCACGACGTCGCGCTCGGCCCGCATCACCTCGTGCGTGCGCGCGAGCAGGTCGGCGATCGAGGGCAGGCGCTGCGGCGCGAACTCCTCGCCGTAGAGCCGACGCTGGCGCATGCCCGAGAGGTCGAGCACGGCTTCGCGCAGCGTCTTGCTCGGGATCGTTCCGGTGTTGATGCAGACGCCGCCCACGTCGCGGCGGCGCTCGACGATCGCGACCGACTTGCCCAGCTTGGCCGCCTGCACGGCGCAGCGCTGGCCGCCGGGTCCACTGCCGATCACGACCAGGTCGTAGGAGTCCATCCGTTGGCCCTCGAAGGGTGGAACCGGCGCGCCCGGCGCGCCGGGTGAGGCCTTCAACGTCTCGTTTTCGGTCGCTGCGGGCGCCGCCATGAGCGCCGCGGCCGGGCGCGCTCCATGCGGCCTGCCTGCGGGCACTTCACACGGACTCTCCGGCCGCGCCCGCGTCGCCCAGCGCGAGGTCGATCTCGTCGTCGCCCAGCACGGCCCGGCGCGCGAGGATCTGCGAGGTGTCGTGCTCGAACACGAGGTGCGTCAGGTGATCCAGCCCCACCTCGATCTGCTTGCGCAGTCCCACCATCTTGATCAGGTACGCCGCCGCCCATGCGAGCCAGGCCAGCCGTCCCGAGAGCGGAATGCCGAAGAGCTCGAGCACCGAACTGTGCTTGCCGAGCGAAATGATATAGCCCGCGTCGTGGAAACGAAACGGCCGCGCCGGCAGTCCGCGCGCTTCGCGCACGAGGGTCTCGCCGACGTGCGTCCCCATCGCGATCGCGGTCTGGGAGAGCTGCGGCTGGAGCGCGCCGTCAGGGCGCTCCGAGGCGGCGCAGTCACCGATCACGAACACGTCCTCGCGTGCACGGCCGTCCTCGCCGAGCGCGCGCAGGTACGGATCGACGCGCACGCGGCCGTCGCGGGCGTGCGCGAGCGGCAGTGAGCGGACGAGGTCGGGTGGCCGAACGCCGGCCGTCCACACGATCGTGAACGCCTCGAACGTCCGCCCGTCCTCGACGTGGACGCGGCGCGGTTCGACCCGCACCGCACGCGCGCCCAGCTCGATCTCGACCCCGCGGCGCTCGAGGTGGCGGCGGATGTACGCCGAGTGCTCCGGGCGCGCCGCCGGCACGAGCCGGTCCGCGCCCTCGAGCACCCGCACGCTCAGGTGCGAAGCGTGGAGCGAGGCGTAGCGCGGCAGCAGCGTCTCGCGCGCCATCTCGATCAGCTCGGCGGCGACCTCGACGCCGGTCACGCCGCCCCCCACGATCGCGAACGCCAGCAGGCGGCGCTTCTG
>DATJYG010000751.1:0-20782 GCA_035499695.1 Polyangiaceae bacterium | reverse complement strand
TGCGACTCGCCGAGGCGCGCCTGGTCGTCGAGGACGACGCCGCCCGCGCGACGGGCCTGAGGCGCCTTGTAGGCGGACGGATAGACGAGCACCGACTCCACGGTGGGGAAGACGGCGTCTCCCTCGAGGTGCAGCAGCAGCAGGCACGCCTGCGCCGCGATGGTCACGCGCATCTCGTCGGTCAGCTCGAGTCCGCCGCAGCCCTCGAGATTCTTCTCGGCCAGGAAGATGCGCACCTTGTCCTCCAGCGTCGCGCGCTCGCCGGCGTCGAGCTTCGCGACGGCAGGCACGTTGCGCGCGAGGATCTCGCGCCACTCGGGCGGAAACGGGTGACGGAGGATCTCGGCGCGACGCATGCGCTGGAGCCATGCCATGCGCACATCGTAAGCCCGCCGCCGCGGGCATGCCCCGGGTGTACCATCTCGGCCGATGGTTTCGACACCGTCGCCTCAGCTCCCCTTCAACCGACTCGGCGACTACGACGTGCTCGCGCCCATCTCCGAGGGAGGCATGGCGAGCGTGTGGCTCGGGCGAGAGCGCCAGGGCTCGCAGCGCCTGGTGGCGCTCAAGGTGATCCGTCCGGAGCACTCGCGGAACAAGGAGTTCATCGCGATGTTCGTGGACGAGGCGCGCATCGCCTCGCGCCTGTCCCACCCGAACATCATCGCGCTTCACGGTCTCGGGCACGACGGAAGGCGGCACTTCCTCGTGATGGAGGTGCTGCGCGGCCACACGCTGCTCGACGCGTGGGAGCGCGCGCACGAGAGGGGGCGCCGGCTCGGCTACGAGCTCGTCGCGTGGATCGGCGCCCGCGTCGCCGATGCGCTTCACCACGCGCACGAGATGCGCGACGAGAAGGGCGCGCCGCAGGAGATCGTGCACCGCGACGTGAGCCCGTCCAACGTGTTCCTCACGAGCGACGGGGTGCCCAAGCTCATCGACTTCGGCCTGGCCAAGGCGCGCGACCGCATGGCGTCGACCGCGTTCGGGGTGCTCAAGGGCAAGCTCGCGTACCTTGCCCCCGAGCAGGCGCACGGCAAGCCGGCGGACCGCAGGGCAGACGTGTTCGCCCTCGGCGTGACGCTCTGGGAGCTGTCGCTCGACCGGAGGCTCTTCCGCGAGGACAGCGACGTCGAGACCGTGAAGCGCGTGCGCGAGGCGAACGTGCCGGACCCGAAGACGATCGTGGAGGACTACCCGCCGGCCTTGGCGGCGGCCCTCGCGCGCGCGCTCGAGCGCGATCCCGAGAAACGCTTCCAGACGGCCGCCGAGCTGCGCGATGCGCTCGACGCGTACGTGCACGACACCGGCGCCGAGGTCTCGGCGGAGGGCGTGCGCGCGCTCCTGAGCAATCTCTTCGGCGACGCGCCCGCGGCCGCGTGGGAAGACCTCGTCGACGAGGCCGCCGTCGGCCCGGAGCGCATCCGCGTGTGGGACGACGACCGGCAGAAGCTGACCTGGATGAACGCGGCGATCGAGACGCTCGCCCCTCCGACCAGGACGAACGGCACCGGCGTACCGAAGACGCACGGTGCCCCGGCGGCGAGCGAGACCGGGAAGACGCGTCGCGAGAGGCTCGATGCAGCCCTCGCCGAGCGGCTCGCGGCGATCGACGAACGAGCCGACCGGACTGGCGTAGCTCGCGCGCACCTGGAGCGGGCAATCGTCGAGGAGCTACTGGGCGATCCCGCGAAGGCCGCCGAGCACGCGCGTCGATCCATCGGCGTGGCTCCCACGGCGGAGGCGCACGCGATGCTGCGCCGCCTGGAGCACGCGCGGGGCGCCGCGAAGGCGCTCCTGGAGCACCTGGAGGCCGAGATCGCCGACTGTCCGCCAGGCCCGCCGCGCGCCGACCTGCTCGCCGAACGCGCGCGCCTGCTCGCGGAGTCCGGGGCGCCGCAGCCAGCGCAGCGAGAGGCGTGGGAGAGCGTGCTCGATGCGCAGCCTGCACATGCTGCGGCGCTGCGGGGGCTCGAGGCGTCGCTCGCTGCGGATCCGAAGGCGGCGGCGGACCTCGCGAAGCACCTCGGAACGATGGCCGAAGCGTCCGTCGGCGATCCGATGCTCGCGGCCTGGCTCCACGTGGAGCGTGCGCGCCTGCTCGATCGCGCGCAGGGCGAGCCCGACGCCGCGAAGGCGGCTCTCGTGCGCGCGCTGGAGCTCGACCGGCGCATCGGTCCGGTGCGCGCGGCATGCGTCGCTCACGCGGCCGTCTACCGCGACGCCGCGTGGACCGTCGCTCTCCTCGCGGAAGAAGCGAGCCTCGAGGGCGATCAGGCGCGCGCCGCACGACTCGAGCTCGATGCCGCGCTGCAGGCCCGCCACCGGCTCGGCGACACCGAGGGCGCCATCGCGCTCCTCGAGCGAGCAGCAGCGCGCGTTCCCATCGCAGCGGCGGTGCGAAGGCGAGCGCTGGAGGAGCTGGCTACCATCTACGAGGCGGCCGGCCGCACCGACCAGGTGCTCCGCGTGCGGCGCGCCCGCCTCACGCTGGTCGAGGACGCACGGGCGCGGGCGCACGAGAACCGGTCCCTGGGTCTGCTGGAGGAGGCCACGGGCAATGCCGTAGGCGCAATCGCCGGGCTCGAGAGGGCGCTCGAGCTGGCGCCGAGCGACGCCACGGTCGCGCACGATCTCGACAGGCTGCTCGAGGCCGCAGGGCTCACCGGCAGGCGTGTCGAGCTATGGACCCGGCTCGCCGCAGCCGCCACGCCGGGCGCCGAACGCGCTCGATCGCTGCTACAGGCCGCGCGCCTGGCGCAAGGGCAGCGGGACGTCCCTCGCGCCGTCGAGCTGGTGCGGGCCGCGCTCGTGACCCATCCGGCGAGCGTCGACGCGCTCGACCGTCTGCTGCGCCTGGTCTCCACGCCTCCCACGGAGGCCGGCGCATCGAGCGCGCAGGCGCGTATCGCGGTCCACGCGCACGGTGCCGAGCACGCGCCCGATCCCGCGCGACGCATCGCGCACCTCGAGGCCATCGCGCTGCTGCAGGAAGAGGCGCTGGGCGACCCGATGGCCGCCGCCAGCACCTACGAGACCGTGCTCCGCCTCGAGCCGGGGCGGCGCGGGGCCATCGTCGGCCTCGCGCGAGTTGCGGCGCTCGCCGGCGACGCGGTCCGGCTGTCGCGCTCCCTGATGGAGGAAGCGGCCGTGACCAGCGATCCGACGATGGCGGACACGCTGCGCGTGCGTGCGGCCGAGACGCTGCCCCCTCTCGAGGCCGAGCGGGCCCTGACCATCGTGCGCGACGTGCTCGGGCGAACGCCCGCGCACGCCGATGCCCGCCGGATCGAGCAGCGTCTGCACGAGGCCGGCGAGCGGTGGGCTCGCGTGGACGAGACCCTGCACGCCCGCATCGATCAAGCCTCCGACGATCGCACGAAGGTGGACCTCTGGATGGCGCGAGCAGAGCTGCAGAGTACGAAGCTGCGCGCGCCCAAGGCCGCGCTGCAGTCGCTGCGCGAGGCACTGGCGATCGATCCGGCGCACCCTGGGGCGCGCGACGCGCTCGTGCGAGAGCTCGGCGCCGTCGGCGATCCCGCAGTGGTCCGCGACGCGCTCGTCGAGCTCGCGGCCGCCGCTTCGACGGCGGACGAGCGGATCTCCCTGCTCTCCCGCGCCGCGGACCTGTGCGAGCTCGAGATGCTCGACGACGCGAACGCCGCGCGCATCTACGCCCAGGCGACTCGCGAGGCTCCCGACGACGAGTGGCTCGCCGAGCGCCACGTGCGTCTCCTGCGCCGCCACGCGCGCGCCGGGGAGAAGGAGGCCAGAGGCGCCGCCGTCCGCGACCTGCACGCTGCCCTCGCGTCACGCCTCGACCGGACCCCGGCGAGCCCCGAGAGAGCATTCGATCTGGCGCTGGCCCTGCTCGACGACGGAGGCGACGTGGATCGCGCGACGAAGCTCGTCGAGAGCGTCCTGTCGACCGTGCCGACGGCCCCGCACGCGCTGCGCGCTCTCGAGAGGATCGCCCGCGCCACCGGGAGCGCACCGCTCCTGGCCAACGCGCTCGCGCAGCAAGCAGAGTCGTTGACGGCCGATGCGCCGGTGCTCGGAGCACTCTGGGCCGAGGCCCAGATGGTCGAATGGACCCTGCCCGGCAGTGGCGATGCGACATCTCTCGTCGACCGCATCCTGCGTCGCGCGCCGGCGGACCGCGCGGCGCTCGACGCGGCCCTCCGTCAATCGATCCCCGTGGCGCGCGCCGGAGACGCCGACGCACGCGCACGGGTCGTCGCGGCGCTCCGCGCGCGGCTCCAGACGGCGACGAACGACGGCGAGAAGCTCTGGGCCCACCTCGCGACGGCTCTCACCCTGGAACCGGAGGACGCGCCACGCGCCGACGAGGGCACGCGGGCGGCCCTGGCGGCATACAGGGAAGCCCAGAGAGTCGACACGCGCTCCGTGGTCGCGGCGGAGGGCGCGCATCGTCTGGGGACGGCGCTGGGGGACGCAGAGGCCGTCGTGGCCTCGGACCTCGCGCGCGCGGAGCTCACTTCGGACCCGGTACGTCGCGCCACGTTGCTCGTGCACGCAGCCGGTCAGACGCTATCGACGCAGGACGCGCGCCTGGGGGCTCGTCCCGAGAAGCTGGCGCGCGCGGCCGAGATGCTCGAGCGCGCGCTCGACGCCGACCCCGAGAGTCTCGCCGCGCTCGGGTTGCTCGTGGCGGTGCGAGGCGAGGACGGTAGCGCACGCGACGTCCTGCTCGCAGCGCTGCGCGGCGCGTTCGAACGTTCGACGAGCACCACCGTGGTCGCGCGGCTCGGCGCCGAAGTGGCCCGTGTGGCCTCGAGCGAGCCAGCGGATCGACTCGTCGCCATCGATGCGCTGCGCCGCGTGCTCGCCGTCGCACCGGGACATCCCCCGACGCTGCAAGCGCTCGCCGAGCAGCACGTGGCGCAGCAGGCCTGGGGCGAAGCCGTGGAAACGCTCGAGCAGCTCGCCGCGAGCACGCGGGATTCACGCACACGCCTCGCTGCACTCTTCCAGGCCGCCGACCTGTTCGCCACGACGCTTGCGCGGCCGCTCGATGCCGAGCGCGTGCTGCGCGCCGCGCTCGACATCGACCCGAGCTCGGTCGACGCCTTGCGCAAGCTGCTCGCCTCCCGGCGGGCAGCCGGCGCGCCGGGGCACGAGACGATGGCGCTGCTCGAGCGGCTCGCCGAGGCGGAGACCGCGCCGAGCCCCAAGGGTGACGCGCTCGCCGAGCTCGCGAGCCTGCGTCGCGATGCGGGGGACGCTCCTGGGGCCGAGAAGGCGCTCGTTCAGGCCGCGGCTCTTGCACCGACCCCCGCGCGCGTCGCCGCCCTCATGGACCTTCACGCGGGCGCTCCTGCCGACCAGGCGCGATCGCTCGGGGCGGTCGTCGCTCTCGCCCAGGAAGCCGAACGCCCCGATCCGCTGTGCGTCGCGACACTCGGTCGACTGGAGATCGAATCGCTCGGCCACTGGCGCGAAGGGATTGCGCACCTGCGGGTCGCCCTCGCCCTGGCGCCCGGGATGCACGAGGTGCGCGCCTCGCTCGCGAAGGGGCTCGTCCACATGCGCGGCGGCGCCGAGGCGGTCGGGCTGCTCTTGCCGATGATCGCGCCCGACCCCTCCCCGCTTCTCTCGCTCGAGGACCCGGGGGCGGCGCTCGAGTCGCTCGAGCGCGCCCTCTCCGACGAAGGGCGCACCGACGAAGCGATGGTCGCGCGCGAGCTGCGCGCCGTCGCGGGCGCCCTCGACGATGGAGCGCACGTGGCGCTGCGCGCCCGCCGGCAGACGATCGAGCCACGCGCGCTCGACCTCGGCACGCTCCGCAGCGCCGTCGTCCCGAGGGACGCGCCGACCGTGCTGCTCGACGTGGCCGCGGCCCTCTCCGGGGCCGAAGGGAAGCTCGCTCGCATCGAGCTCGAGGAGCTCGGGGCCTCGCCGCGCTCGCGACTGCAGGCGGGCGTCGCGGGCCAGCCGCTGCTCGGCCTCGCCGGTCGCGTGGCGACGATGCTGGGTCTCCCGCGCATCGAGGTGGTCGTCGGCGACGTGAAGCGCCCGCGCGTTCTAGGGCAGGACCCGACGTGGCTCGTCGTGCCCGAATCGATACTGTCGCAGCAAGAGCCCCTGCAGACGGCGCTCGTCGTCGGCCCCCTCGTGCGCGCGGCCCTCGGCGCGTCGTGGCTGTACGACCTGCCGGGCGCATACGCGCACGCGACGCTCTGCGGCGCCATTCGCCAGGTCGTCTCCGGCTATGCGGCGGACGCAGGCGATGCGGACCAGCAGGACCTGGTCGGGGAGATGTCCCGCCGCGTGGCGAAGGCCATCGGGCGCAAGCAGAAGAAGGCCCTGCAGGAGATCGCACCGGCGCTGGAGCTCGCACCCGAGATCACGCCGGCCGACGGACGCGCCTTCGAGCTCGCCGTCGCGCGCACCGAGCTGCGCGCCGCGTTCGTCGTCACCGGCGATCTGCTCGCGACACTGGACGTCGCTCGCGGCGACGACGCCGCGCTCGGCGCCGCGACCGCCTCGGTCGGGAAGGCAGCACTTGCTGCGATGCTCCGCCACCCCGCCACGGGTGATCTCGCCGGCTTTGCGCTCGCCTTCAGGCGGCAACGAGCAGCGTGAGACTGGACGCCTCCAGGCGACGCGAGCCGTTGATCACCTGCCCGTGCGGCGCGCCCTCCGCCGTGTCGAGCACGACACGCCAGTCGCCGGGCGGAAGTGCGAAGGCCACCGCGGTTCGCTCGCCGTTCATGAGCACGACGAACCCGTCATCCTCCCCTCGCCCGATCAGGTGAAACGCCAGTGTGGCTCGCTCGGGTGCGAGCCAATCTCGCTGCGTCATCTCCCCGCCCTCGGGGCGGAGCCACGTGATGTCCTTGCCCGTGAGGAAATCACGCCGGCGGAAGACCCCATGCTCCTTGCGCAGCGTCGCGAGCCTGCGTACGTGCTCGAGCATCGCACGCGCGTCGGGCCCCGGAGTCCAGTCGACCCAGGTCAGCTCCGAGTCGTGGCAGTAGGGGTTGTTGTTCCCGCGCTGGGTGCGCCACAGCTCGTCGCCCATCTCGATCATCGGCGAGCCTTGCGCCACGAAGAGCGTCGCCATCAGACTGCGCGCGAGAGTGCGCCTGCTCGCGAGCACGCGCGCGTCGCGGGTCTCTCCTTCCACGCCGCAGTTCTGGCTGCGATTGTCGTCCCAGCCGTCCTTGTTGCCCTCCCCGTTCGCCTCGTTGTGCTTCTTTTCGTAGCTCACGAGGTCGCGCAGCGTGAGCCCGTCGTGGGCCGTGACGAGGTTGATGCTCGCGTGCGGGTGCCGGCCGTCATCGGCGAAGAGGTCGCTCGAGCCGGTCATACGGTACCCGAGGTCGGCGACGACCTTGCGGTCCCCTCGCCAGAAGGACCGCACGGTGTCGCGGAACCGGCCGTTCCACTCGCTCCAGAGGATCGGGAAGTTGCCGACCTGGTAGCCGTCGGCGGCGACGTCCCACGGCTCGGCGATGAGCTTGATGCGCGAGAGCACGGGGTCCTGGTGGACGACGGCGAAGAAGGCGCTCAGGCCGTCGACCCGCCCGCCCGCGCCTCGCGCCAGCGCCGCCGCGAGGTCGAAGCGGAAGCCATCCACGTGCATGTCCGTGACCCAGTAACGGAGGCTGTCGGTGACGAGCTTGAGGACCTGCGGGTGCGTGGCGTCGAGCGTGTTGCCGCAGCCGGAGTAGTCGACGTACTCGCTCGGATCGTCGCTCGCGAGGCGGTAGTACACGCGGTTGTCGATCCCGCGCATGCTGACCGTCGGCCCCTCGTCGTCGCCCTCGCAGGTGTGGTTGTAGACGACGTCGAGCACAACCTCGATGCCTGCGGCGTGGAGCCGCTTGACCATCTCCTTGAACTCGCGTACGGCGTCGCCCCCGCGCGTCGCGAAGCGCGTGTCCGGCGCGAAGAAGCCGAGCGTCGAGTAGCCCCAGTAGTTCGTCATCCCGCGCGCGACGATGCCCGGCTCGTCGAGATGCTGGTGGATGGGCATGAGCTCCACCGTCGTCACGCCGAGCGACTTCAGGTGCTCGATCGCCGCATCCGAAGCGAGCCCCAGGTACGTCCCGCGCAGGGCGTCGGGCACTCCGGGGTGCAGCTTGGTGAAGCCGCGCACGTGCAGCTCGTAGAGCTGCGTCTCGTTCCAGGGCACGCCGGGCGCGCAGTCGTCCCCCCAGGCGAAAGCGTCGTCGACGACGACGGCCTTGGGCTTGAACGCGGCATCGTCCCGGTCGTCGAGCACGTCGGGGCTCGCGCCGCGGTCGCGCGGGTAGCCGAAGACCGGGCCGCGATAGTCGACGCTCCCCGCGACGGCCCGGGCGTACGGGTCGAGCAGGAGCTTGCTCGGGTTGAAGCGATGGCCCTCGCTCGGCGCGAAGGGCCCGTGCACACGCCAGCCGTACCGCTGACCCGGCTTGAGGCCGGGAATGTACGCGTGCCACACGTAGAGCGAGCGCCAGGGCACCTGGATGCGCGTCTCGACCCCGGCCTCGTCGAACAGGCAGAGCTCCACGCCGGTAGCGTGCTCGCTGAAGAGAGCGAAGTTGACGCCGCGCCCGTCCCAGGTCGCGCCGAGAGGGTGGAAGTGGCCGGGCTCGATGCCGCGTATATTGCCAGCTAGCGGCCCGACGCGTCGACCAGTGCGCGCACGGCGTCGAGGCGCGCGCCCACGCTCTCGTCCGCCTCGAGGTCCTCGATGGGCCGAGGCAGTCGCCACGTCCAGTTGGTCTCGCCGACGGTCCCGGGCGTGTTGATGCGGTCCGGCAGCACGAGGAGCTCCTGCGCCAGGGTCAACGCGAGGTCGGATCGCGCCGCGTAGAGGTCGCGCAGGAGCGCCAGCGTCCGTGCCCGCTCGTCCATCTCGGGCCGCACGCCCGCGCGCGCTCCGAGAGCCTGCCGGTCGCCGTGGGAGAGGTCCCCCCACCACGAGACGATCGGCGCGGTGTCGTGCGTGCTCCACGAGGCGACGCTGTTCGCGGGGAAGCCCGTCGGGTCACGGAAGACGCCGTCGTCGTTCTCCCACGGGAGGACCCGGTACCCGGGCATCCCAAGCTCGCGCAGAACCTCGCGCACGAAGGGCGGAATGACCCCGAGGTCCTCGGCGATGACGCGCGGCGGCTCGATGCCGTTGCGCGCGTTCACTTCCTCGAGGATCGCGCCTAGCACGCGCCTGCCGCGCGAGGCCTGCGCGTCGGTCCCGTCCGGGTCGAACCGGCCGCGGGCACCCTGCTCCTTCCGCTTCACCCACTGACGGAAGAAGCCGACCACGTGATCGAGGCGGAAACGGTCGTAGAGACGCGCCGCGTGTCGGGCGCGCGCGCGCACCCACGCGAGATCGTCGGCCTCCATGGCGAGCCAGTCGTACGCGGGCAAGCCCCAGTCCTGTCCCTCTGCCGAGTAGGCATCCGGAGGCGCGCCGAGATCCATGTGGAGCTGGAACTGCGACGCGTGCGACCACACGTCGGCGCTCTCGGCGCAGACGACGAACGGCAGGTCGCCCATGAGCTCCACCCCGAGCTCGCGCATCCGGGCCCGCGCCGTCTCCCACTGGCCAATGACGGTCCACTGCACGTAGGCCGTCTCGAGGAGACGGTCGGACCGTGAGGAACGCAGCTTGGCCAGGGTCTGCGGTGAGCGATCGCGCTCGTCCTCCGGCCAGGTGGTCCAGCCCCAGCCCCCGTGCGACTCGCGGAGCGTCTCGTACGCCGCCAGGTCGTCGAGCCATGCCCTCTCGGCCAGGACGAACTCGGTGAAACGGCGGGCGCGCGCCGTGTCGCGCTTCCACTCGCGCTCGTGGAAGCGCTGGAAGGCGGCGTGCAGCACGCGCGTCTTGAGGTCGCGGACGGTCGCGTAGTCCACGCGTGCGGACGATCGAACGCGGTGCAGCGCGGCGCGCCCCTCGTCGCCGAGCGTCTGCGCGACGAGCTGAGCGTCGACGTCCTGAACCGCCTCGACGTCTGCGTAGATGGGGTCGAGTCCGAAGGCAGTGAGCGCCCCGTAGGGGCTGGTCTCGCCGCGCGATAGCTCGTGCGGCGGCAGGATCTGCAGCAGCCTCTGGCCGCCCCGCTTCAGCCATGCGCCGCAAGCGGGAAGGTCGGTGACCTGACCGATTCCCCAATCCCGACGCGTCCTCACGGAGAACAGCGGGAGGACGACGCCGGCTTTTCGCTGCATACGGATATCCCACCTTACCGCATGTTCGTCCAAACGCAACGCACGCCTGAGTGTCGGAAACGCCACGGCACATCCAAGGCGACGACCCTCTCGGGTGACAGAATGGGCACGTGAGTCGGCGCACTCCACCCCTGAGCGTCTTCGCGATCGCGAGCGTCGCGCTCCACGCGGGAGTCTTCGCAGGCCTATCCCATCGGAGCGGAACGGTGGCGACGCCGCAGAGCTTCGAGGTCGGCCCGGCCCCTCTGGTCGGCGAGACGCTGGACGTGGACGAGGCGGCCCCGGCCGAGGAGGAGGCTCAGAACGGCGCGGAAGACCAGGCCCCCGAGGAGTCGGGCCATGGCGAGGCAGCTGTCCGCGCCCATCGGCCGTCCCGCGTCGGATCACGAGGGCCGGCGGGCGGAGAGGCCCATCCTCCCCCCGCTCTCTTCGGCGCGGTCGGCGTCCGCTACGCGACCGATCTCGCGACGACCTTCACGCGCGCGTTCCCCCAGGCTGCGAGCGCCGACGGCATCTGGAACACCACGGCCTTCGGACCGGCCGGCACCGCGGACTTGGCGCTCGTCCTCGACGACTCGGGCCACCTTGTGTCGCACGCGATCGGCGGCGCGCCTTCACCCGCGTTGAGGCGAGGCATCGAGCGAACGCTGCTCCTCATGGGCCCGCGGGCGTTCACCGCGCGCGGGGCGACCACGCGTCTCCGCGTCGCCGCGCGCGTGACGAGCGACGTGGTGCACGACGGCTTGCACGGCGACGTCTTCGCCCTCAGCGGCGGAAGCTTCAGCGGCGACCTGGGAACCGCCTTCTTCGCGCTTCCGGGCGCCGGCGGCCCCGGGCGTCGAATCGACGTGGAGTTGCGTCTTTTGCCGTGACACGAGTCGGCATACGCCGTGAACTGACACCTGGTTGCGATGCGGGTGTCAGATCGGAAGTCTCCGAAACTCCGTCGATTGGGCACCGACGGGGGCAGACGCCCCTGGATCGTCCTTCCCTGGGTCACCACAGCCCCCCTGGCCTGTCTGCTCCTCGCAGCCTGCGGAACCGCGCCGACCGGGCCGGGTGAGAACGAGCCCACGGCGTCCACGGCCTCGGCCATCTACGGGGGCGTCGAGGACACCGGCTCCTCCCAGAACGACGCCGTCGTCGCGATCAAGGTCGGCGACGGACAGCAGTTCGAGCTCTGCACCGGAACCCTCATCGCTCCCAACGTCGTCCTGACCGCGCGCCACTGCGTCAGCGTGGTGAACAACCAGGCGATCAACTGCGATCAGAACGGCAACTCGCTCGACGACGGCCCGGACATCGGTGCCGACCAGCCGGTCGCGTCGATCCACATCTTCGCGGGCGCCACTCCGAGCCTGCTCGGTACGCCGGACGCGAATGCGTCACAACTGTTTCACACGCAGAACACCACCATCTGCAACACCGACGTGGCGCTGATCGTCCTCGACAAGAGCATCACGGTCGCGCCCCCCCTGCGCGTCCGCATGTCGTCGCCGGTGCTCGCGAACGAGAGCGTCCGCGCGGTGGGCTACGGGGCCAACGACCAGAACCTGCCGATCGGGACGCGCTTCCGCCGTGACAACATGACGGTGCTCGCGGTGGGCAGCACCGTCTCGGCGTCGATGACTCCCCTCGGGGGCAACGAGTTCGAGGCCACCGAGGCTATGTGCAACGGCGACTCCGGCGGGCCAGCGATCGACGAGAAGACCGGAGCCGTCGTGGGCATCGTCTCGCGAGGCGGCATCACGTGCACCGACAACAGTGGGCACATCTACACGTCGCTGTCGGGGTTCCAGTCGGTCTTCCAGCAGGCCTTCGCGGTCGCCGGTGGCGCGCCGGTCGACGAGAACGCCACGGTCTCGCCGGACGCCGGCACCTCGAGCCCCGACGGCGGATCGACGACGGGACCCGGCACGATGCCCGGCTCCAGCAGCGGGTCGACGGGTTACCCCAACGGTTACGGGCAGCCCGCCAACCTCCGGGCCGGCCAGGGCAACTCGTGCTCGACGACCGGCACGTCCGGCGGCGCGGGTTCCTCGCCTCTCGCGCTGGTGGCGCTCGGCGTCATCGCCTTGCTGCGCGCGCGGCGGCGGTTGCGGTAAAGTCGAAGTCATGACCGACTCGGCTCCTCCGTCGGAACGTCGCGCCGGCGTTCGTCACCTCGCGTGCTTTCCCGCATCGCTCGAGAGACCGGACGGCGAACACAGGCCGTCGATCATCCGCGATCTCAGTGAGTCCGGCGCGCTGCTGCTCGTGCGCACCACCAAGATCGCGGTCGGCGACGAGGTGAAGCTCCAGCTCTACATCGCCGACGACCCCGGCACGTCGCGCGACGCGTCGGCTCGCGTCGTGCGCGTCGAGGAGCTCACCCCGGGCGATGCCGGACCTTGGCTGCGCCGCGTGGGCGTGCAGTTCGATGCGCCGCTCACGATGTATGCGGAGGAAATCAAGGCTTTCCGCGAACGTGCAGAACGGCTCGGACTGAAGTAGCGCCCTGGCGAGCTCGCCCTTTCGCGCGGCCTGGACCTCACGTAGCGTTTGAGGTCATGCGCAAGATCGTGGTCCGCGCCCTGAAGGTGCTGGGGATTCTGGTCGCATTGCTCGCCCTCGGGGGCGGCAGCTACGTCTACATGCAGTGCTCGGCGTTCGACGCCAGCATGGCGAAGGTCTACGACGTTCCGATTCCGAACCTGACGAGATCGACCGATCCGGCGGTGATCGCGCGCGGCGATCATCTCGTCCACTCGATGGCCGGCTGCGCCATCGGGGATTGCCACGGCCCCGATCTCGGCGGCGGAAAGGTCGTCGACATCGGGCCGGTCGGCCACATGGTCGCCCCGAACATCACCGGCGCGGGCCTGGGGGCGGCGTACTCGGACGGCGAGCTCGCGCGCATCATCCGCCACGGCGTCAAGAAGGACGGTTGCACCGTGCGCCTGATGCCGTCGCAGGACCTCTCGTGGCTGCCCGACTCCGAGGTCGTCGCCATCGTCTCGTACATCCGGAGCGTTCCCAACGTCGATCGGCCCAACGGCGCGACCGTGGTCGGCACCCTCGGCAAGGTGCTCGATCGGCAGGGCAAGTTCCCCTGGGACGTCGCGCGACGCATCGATCACGCGAAGGTGGAGACCCCCCCGGCCCCGGAGCCCACTCCGGCGTACGGCAGCTACCTCGGGAGGCTGTGCAAGGGTTGCCACGGCGAAGAGCACCTGAGCGGAGGACCCATCCCCGGCGCACCACCGTCGATCCCGGTGCCGCTCAATCTCACGCCGGACGCCACGGGCCTCGGCGACTGGACGTTCGACGACTTCGACAAGCTGATGAAGACGGGTGTTCGCAAGAGCGGCAGGAAGCTCGACCCGTTCATGCCCGTCGAGAGCTGGAAGAACTTCGACGACACCGAGATGCACGCGCTCTGGTCGTACCTGCGCACGCTGCCGCCGACGGCGTTCGGCAACCGCTGATTGCCCGTGCTCAGGGAGCGTCCGGCGTCGGGATCGACCCGCCGCCGCGCACGTAGTCCACGACCGCGGAGACGAGCGAGGCGTCGGCCTTTTCGCACGCGGCCGACACGTCGCCACTCATCGCGCCCTGGCACTCCTTGCCGCGCTTGGCGCGCGCGCGCTTCACCGCGTCGCTGGCCGCGATGAGCGCGTCCTGCGTCGACCCGGCGATGCGGTGCCATTGCACCCGCGCGTTGCGGGGCTTGGGCGGCCGTGACTTGGTGATCATCTCGGCGTCGACGGCCAGCGCGCAGCTCCCGTCCCAGCGCAGCACGTCGTAGCTGCCGGTGGAGTTGCCCACCTGGATCCCGCCCTTCGGCGTGGCGCGGTAGCGAAGCGCGAGGACCTCCTCGTCGAACGCGAGCTCGTCCATCTTGCCGCGCAGGTACAGGCGCGTGAACGGCGTGTCCTTTCCGAAGAGCCAGAGCGCGATGTCCTGGTGAGGCTTGTTGCAGAGTCGATCCACGAAGTCGCTGCTGGGCGTGCAGACCGCCGAGGAGGCGTCGGCGCACTTCGAAGGCAGACCGGCTTCCGCGGCGGTCGGCGGATCGTCGGTCGGCGTGGAAGTGCCGGTTGCCGCCGACGCGCTGGAAGCCGGGGCTTCCGGGGTGGAAGGAGGCTGAGGCGCAGCGGACCCTCCGCACGCGCCGAGGAGGAGAAGCACCGTGATCGAGGACCGCAACATCGGGGCCGAGCTTACCCGATACCCTGACCGGCGCGCCCGGGTGGCACACCGCGGTCCCTCGCGGGACGCAGGGATCACGCGTATTTGGGTGTGGTACCGGCATTGCTGTATCGGGTCGGAGGAGAAGGCACATGCGCGCGATGCTCTGTGTGGGTGCCGCCCTGGCGGCGCTGATGGCTTGTGGCGGAAGCACCTCGGTGGACACGGGTCACGACGCAGGCGGCGATGGCGGCGGCTCGGGCTCGAGCTCGGGCTCGGGAGGATCGAGCGGCGCGGGATCCGGAAGCGGCGGGTCCGGCGGTGGATCGAGCAGCGGCGCATCGAGCGGGAGCAGCTCGGGCATCGGTGGCGGAGGCGGTTGCCCCGCGAGTCTGCCGACCGCGGGATCGGCGTGCTCGCCGTCCGGCATCTCGTGCGAGTACGGGGACGACCCGAACCCCGCGTGCAACGTCGTCGTCACGTGCCAGGGGAGCGCTGGCTGGAGCGCGCCGCCTCCCGGCGTCCATTGCATGCCGGGCACGTGCCCCGCGACGTACGCCGACGTGCCCCAGGGCAAGGACTGCTCGCCGCAGGGCCTGGACTGCGCGTATCCGCAGGGGCAGTGCAACTGCGCCGGAACGGTGCCAGTCAGCGGGCCGAATCCGGTGTGGCAGTGCGCGACGCCGGCGTCCGGATGCCCCGAGCCGCGGCCGCGCGAGGGCAGCGCGTGCTCGTCCCCGGGCCTGACGTGTGACTACGGCGCGTGCACCGGAGGCGTCTCGCTGGAATGCTCCGACGGCTACTGGCGCGTCGCCCAGGTCGCCTGCCCCGTGTAGTCCGCTCACGGCGCGAGCTATCCTGCGCGCGATGCGCTGGGCCGCGCCAACTCTCGTGATCGCGATGGCGCTCGCCTGCGACGGCAGCGGCACCGCCGTGCGCACGTGGTCGGTGAAGAACGGGTTCGTTCGCGATGCACAGGGCCGCGCCGTGGTGCTGCGCGGCGCGAACGTCTCGGGCAAACAGAAGCAGGCGCCCTGGTTCGACTTCCACGGACCCGCCGACTTCGCCCGCATGCGCAGCGAGTGGGGCATGAACGCCGTGCGCTTCGTCATGCAGTGGGCGGCCATCGAGCCCACGAAGGGGGTGTACGACGACGCGTATCTGGACGCCGTCGCCGAACGGGTCGGTTGGATGCGTGACGCAGGTGTGCAGGTCGTGCTCGACATGCACCAGGACGTCTACGGCATGGGGTTCGCCTCGGGCGGCGGCGACGGAGCACCGCTCTGGACCTGCGATGCGTCGCATTACGCCGGGTTCAAGCCGACGAATCCATGGGCAATCGAGGACCTCGAGCCTGGCGTCGTCGCCTGCTACGACGGCTTCTGGAACGGAGCAGAGCTGCAGGCGCATTTCGCCGAGGCGTGGCGACGCGTGGCGGCGCGGCTCGCCGGGTACGAGAACGTCGTCGGCTTCGACCCGTACAACGAGCCGTTCTGGGGCTCGCATCCGATCGAGCATTTCGAGCCGGACCTGCTGGCGCCCTTCTACGAGATGATCGTGCCCGCAGTTCGATCCGAGGCACCCGGCTGGATCGCGTTCATCGAGCCGTCGTCGTCGCGCAATCTCGGTGGGACGACGTACCTGCCGGTGCCGACCTTCGGAAACTTCGCCTATGCACCGCATTCGTACGACACGAACGCCGAATCGGGCACCG
This sequence comes from Polyangiaceae bacterium, assembly GCA_035499695.1. Lineage (GTDB taxonomy): Bacteria > Myxococcota_A > Polyangia > Polyangiales > Polyangiaceae > Palsa-1150. The sequence goes on along the minus strand of DATJYG010000751.1, from coordinate 4,716 downwards.
GGTTCGACCCGTCGCACCGCGCGCTGATCCTCTCGAACGTCGCCAAGCTGGCCGGCGAGGCACACGAGCTGGGAGGCGCTCTGTGGATCGGCGAGTACGGTGGCACTGCCAGCGACCCGACCATCGAGGCGTACATGACGGCGCAGTACGACGCCGCCGGGGCGGTGGCAGCGAGCTCGATGTACTGGGACTACACGAAGGGCGGCTACGGGTTCTTGAACGCCGATGGGACCGACGCCGAACCACTGCTGCAGACGCTGGTGCGCCCGTACCCGCAGCTGGTGGCGGGAGATCCGGTCTCCTGGGCGTTCGACGCGTCGACGTCGGTCTTCACGTTCACGTATCGCCCGGACACGTCGAATGCAGCGCCAACGGTGCTCTCGGTTCCGTCGCGTGTGTATCCGTCCGGGTACGCCGTGGCCTGCGGAGGGTGCACGTGGAGCACGGCTCCGGGGAGCCTCACGATCACCGCGCCGGGCGGATCGAACCCGGTCGTGGTCACGCTGAAGCCGACGCAGTAGGCAGGCGCCTCAGTCCGCGAATTGCTCGGCGTAGCACTCGGGTGCGACCGAACGGTACAGCGCCTCGACGAGTGACAGCGCCTCGGCCGCCGGGAGAATGATGCGATCGCCCCCTCGCAGGCCGAGAACGATCCCGTCGGTGGCCTGACGGCGATCGTCGAAGAAGAAGCCGCCGTAGGTCTCGACGTAGCCGAGGAGCGGGCGGTGGAGCGTGATCCTGAAGAGCGTGCGCGCGAGCCAGTAGCGAGGAACACGGGCGCTCGAGTCGCCGATGCGGATCGTCACGTCGCTCGGGTCGGGCTCGACGGCCGCGAGGCCCGCGCGCGAGAACGGAAGCGGCAGGCGCCGACCGCTCTCGAACGGTGGGATGAGTGAATCAGGCAACCGCTTCCACGAGTCCGGCGGCGCAGACGCGGCGACCGTGCCGCCCTCGAGCACGAGGGCGCGATCGATGCCCGAGGCGTCGAGCGAGACACCCGGAGGCAAGTGAATCAGGTCGCACGCGCGATGCGGCGCCCCACCGTCGGCGGTGAGCACGACGACGTATGCACCTCGCGGCGCAGCCACGGTCGAAGGTCGGACGACCAGGCGAAGCGTCGCATCCCCCACGCGCGCTAGCACGCGCGCATCCTCGTGGAGCGCGTCCAGGAGCGCGAGACGCGGCGGCGCCGCAACGTATGGCTTGGCGTCGGGATCCCGTCCCGCGCTCACGGTGCGTGTCTCGTCACCCGCGGCAGTGGGTGCGCCCGCGCAGAACACGAGGCTCGTGCCGCACCGCCGCATGCCCGGTGGGGGCACGATGGGGGCATAGGGTGGGCGCAGCTTGCCCGGCCAGTGCATCGCACCCAGCGGATGGAGAACGAGATCCCCGACGCGGTGGTTGTATCGCGCGACGTCCTCCCCCGTCGCCGCATCGGCGACGAAGGTACGCAGCGGGAAGCCGTCGACGAGTGGATCGCCCGTCGGCAGGGCCATCGCATATTCGTCCGACACGTTGACGTGCGCGAAGTAGAGGGGCTCGCTCGCGGTGGCGATCTCCAGCTGCGCATCACCGACGCGTGCCACGACCGTGAGGTGGTGCTCGAAGCGCCCAGGCCTCGATGCGAGCTCGAGCAGGTTGGTTCGAACGACGCTCACGGCATCCTCTCGCGGAGCCAGGGGACGACGACGTCCATCGCACGGTCGACGTCGGGCGTCTCGCGCTCGCCGAAGTCCGGCTCGAAGTAGTGCCGAGCGCCCTCGATGCGCTCGAGCCGCTTGTCGCTCGCTGCACACGCATCGAAGACCGGGCGCACGTCGCGGTCGAAGTACACCTCGCGGTCGCATGTCGCATGCACCACCAGCGTCGGCACGTCGATGCGCCGCGCGGTCTCCACGAGATCGGCGCGTGCGGACAGGCCCGACCAGGTCGAAAGCCACGCGCGAGGCGTGCAGGTCCGGGCGAAGCCCATGGCGGCCATGTTCATGAGGTCCGGGCGGTCACTCACCAGCGATCCATACTCGCGCTTGGCCCCCGCGGGATCCGCGTCGATGCGTGGATCGACGAACGCCGGGTTTGCCATCGTCCGCTGGACCAGCATGATCGGCTCGTACGCGCGTCGCTGCAGAACGGCCTGCCGCTCGGGGAACGGGCGATCCGCAAAGCCTGCGCGCTCCGATTCCTCGGTGGCGGCCGTGTGCTCGGCGAGCAGCTCGCGGGCGCGCGCGTCGATGCGGCGCACGCGCTCGACCTGTGCGGCGCGCACGCGGGCCACGAAGTCGGGCGCGAAGCTCGAGGGCTCCGGCGGCTCTAGGAAACCGTTGCGCACGTCGTACACGTCGAGCGAAGCATCGCTCGCGAACGGGTCGGCCTCGTCCACGACCGCCGCGTCGATCGAGCGGAGAAGCACGTGCCCCTGCCCCCGGTGCGCCGCGACGAGCACCATCGCATCGGCCGGGGTCATGTCGGCTCGCGCGAAGTGCGTGGGGGCTCCTCCAGGAGATCGCTCGAGCCGTGCCGACGGCGCGAGCGACGCCTGCGCCTGGTAGTACCCCGAGAGGGCTCCTCCGCCGCAGTTGCCGAGCAGCACGACACGCTGCACGCCCGCCTTCGCGCGCAACCATTTCACGCACGCCGCCACGTCGAGCACCAGCTCCTCGTGCTCGCACATCGTGTCGTTCCCCACGTGGCGACTGTTCGCCGCGAGCACCCCGAACCCCGCTGCCACGAGCCGCGGCACCGTGTAGTGATGGGTGAAATCCACGCGCGGGTGCATCACGACGACGCCCGTGCGCGGCGCGGCCACCCCGGCACGCGTCCACCAGAGCGCACGAATCTGCCGCATGTCGTCGGTACGCAGTGCGAGCGACGTGCACTGGGCTCCCTCCGGCGGCCGCCGGAACCAGAAGGGCGTCGTGCCCCAGTACGTCTTGGCGACGAGAATCATGGGCTTTCCACCGGGAGCGCCAGGGTTCCGATCCTCATGCCCCGAGGATACTCTCGCGGTTCGGAGGGATCATGGCCGCCAAGAAGACGGACGCGAAGAGCGCTGCGCTCGCCGAGATCGAAACGCACGCCCAGGGAATCCGCGAGAAGCTCAAGGTGCCGAAGCAGAACGAGCTGTTCCGCTCCGCCGTGGAGGCCGGATACCTCGCGGCGCTCGCCGACGGCCACTTCGACGACAGCGAGCGCGACATCCTGGTGCGCGCGATCGAGATGCTCTCGGAGGGCGCCGTCGTCGAGTGGGAGACCGAGGCGGAGCTGGACGCGTGCGCGGACCGCGCGCAGGCCCAGGGCTCCGACACGCGCGCCACGGCGGTCGGCAAGACGCTCGCGTCGCTCGGTCATGCCGACGTGGGGCTCTACATCGCGGCTCTCGTGGCGCGCGCACACAAGGGGATCGACAAGAAGGAGGCCGAGGTGCTGAAGGCTGTCGGCGCGGCGGCGGGGCTCTCGGCCGACGGCGTGAAGGACATCGTCAAGCGGGCTTCGGGCCCGAAGTAGCCTTCTCCAGCCTCGCGAGGCGTTCGAGCACGTCGGTGTGCACCGCGTCGAGCTTGCGGTGCAGCTCCGCCACCTCGAGCTCCGCCTTCAGGTTCACGTTGTACTCGATGTCGTTGCGCACGCGCTCGCGCGCGACCTGGCGGTTCTGCGACAGGAGCACGAACACCGAGAGGATGATGGCCTCGAGCGAGACGACCATCGTCAGGAGCCCGTAGGGGAACGGGTCGAACCCGCCGATCCCGGTGTGCGCCAGAGGCCCCGTGTTCAGGATGATCCACAGGAAGAAGATCGCGCAGTGAATGAAGAGGAAGGGGAGACTGCCCGAGAAGTCGCTGATCCAGTCGGCGACCTTCATCACCGGCGTGCGCGTGTCCTCCTCCACGTCGTTGATGTTCTTCGCGGCGGTCTGACGCAGGATGCGGTTGGTCTCGCGCAGGCGGCGACCGGTCGCGGCGAGGAGATCCAGGGCGGCCTCGGGGCGCCTCTTCAGGAACGCCTCGAGATCCTCGCGGTCGATGACGAGCAACTCGGCGTCCTTGGTCACGACGGCGGACGCGGTGCGCGGGCCGCCGTCGAGCAGCGAGATCTCGCCGAAGAAGCCCCCGGCCGTCGCCGTCTCGAGCAGGATGCGGTCGCCCGTGTCGCTGTGGAAGAAGATCTCCACCTCCCCCGTGCGCACGACGTACAGGGCGTCGCCGGGTTGCCCGGTGTTGAAGATCGTCGCCCCCGAGGGAAAGGACGCATCGTCGAGGCGTTCGGCGAGAGCCGCACGCTCCTGTTCGTCCAGCAGCGCGAAGAGGGGGATCTCGGCGAGGGCTTCGGCTCGGGTGGCCATGTCCCGGTCGAGGCTACATCACGGCGGCCGCGCGCACCGGAAGCCGTCGTTGCTGAAGTGAATCGTGGGGTCGTCCGACAGGCGCGTCGCCACGTAGAGCTGGTTGGCCGGGTAGTCCCAGCTCGCGCCACGTAGCGTGCGCAGGGCCGACCCGGGATCGCTCACGTAGGCGCAGTCGAAGCAGGGGCTCTGATAAGCCGCGAAGTAGTCGAGCGTCCACTCCCACTCGCCGCCGGTCAGGTCGGCATGTCCGTACTTGCCGTATCCCAGCGTGTAGATCCCGACGAGGTCCGGCGCATCGGTGCACGCCTTGTAGTCGGCGTTGCTGCAGCTGATGGCCGTAGACGTCGGCGGCACCGACCAGGCGTAGACGCGCT
>DATJYG010000750.1:0-3532 GCA_035499695.1 Polyangiaceae bacterium | reverse complement strand
GCTCGGCCAGCTGCGAAGACAGCTCGCGCATGAACTTGCCCACGATGCTCCGCATGACCGCGGGGTCGAGCGGCTTGAACTGGATCTTGGCGTCGAGGCGGTTTCGGAACTCGGGGCTGAAGAGCTGCTTGTACTCGCGGTCGATGCCCGGCTGCTCGCGGTCGCTCCCACCGGGGCCGCCGAAGCCCACGGCGCGCCGCTGCAGGTCGCGCACGCCGATGTTGCTCGTCATGAGCAGCACCACGTGCCGGAAGTCGGTCTGCTTGCCGTTGTGGTCCGTCAGGCGCCCGTGGTCCATCACCTGCAGCAGGATGTTGAAGATCTGCGGGTGCGCCTTCTCGATCTCGTCGAGCAGCAGCACCGCGTGCGGCGTCTTCGCGATGGCGTCCGTCAGGAGGCCGCCCTGGTCGAACCCCACGTACCCGGGCGGCGCGCCGATGAGGCGCGAGACCGTGTGCGCCTCCATGTACTCGCTCATGTCGAAGCGGTGGAAGGCGATGCCCATGACCTTCGCCAGCTGCTTGGCAGCCTCTGTCTTGCCGACGCCCGTCGGCCCCGTGAGGAGGAAGCTGCCGATGGGCTTCTCGGGAGCGCGCAGCCCGGCGCGCGAGAGCTTGATGGCCGACACGAGCTGGTGAATCGCCTCGTTCTGCCCGAAGACGACGGCGCATAGCTCGTCCTCCAGGCTCTTGAGGCGGTCCTTGTCGCTCGTCGACACCTCGCGCGGCGGGATCTGCGCCATGCGCGCGAGCACCGCCTCCACGTCGCTCACCGAGACGACCTTCGCCTCGCTCGTCTCGAGCTTCTTCGCCGCCCCCGTCTCGTCGACGAGGTCGATCGCCTTGTCCGGGAGCTTGCGGTCGTGCAGGTACTTCGCCGAGAGCTCCGCCGACGCCTGCAGCGCGTCGTCCTGGTAGGTGACGCCGTGGAAGTCCTCGTACTGCTTGCGCAGGCCGTGGAGGATCTTCACCGTGTCCTCGACGCTCGGCTCGTTGACCTCGACGCGCTGGAACCGCCGCGACAGCGCCCGGTCCTTCTCGAAGTGCTGGCGGTACTCGTTGAACGTCGTCGACCCGATGCAGCGCAGCTTGCCGCTCGCGAGCGCAGGCTTGAGCAGGTTGCTCGCGTCCATGCTGCCGCCGGTGGTCGCTCCGGCGCCGACGATCGTGTGGATCTCGTCGATGAAGAGGATCGCCTTGTCGATCTTCTGCAGCGCCTTGATGACCGCCTTGATGCGCTCCTCGAAGTCGCCGCGGAAGCGCGTGCCGGCGAGCAGTGCCCCCATGTCGAGCGCGTACACGGTGCTCCCCTCGAGCGCCGCGGGCACCTCGTGCCGCTCGATCTTGAGCGCGAGCCCCTCGGCGATCGCCGTCTTGCCCACGCCGGAGTCGCCCACGAGGATCGGGTTGTTCTTCTTGCGGCGCGCGAGGATCTGCACGATGCGCTGCACCTCGTTCTCGCGGCCGACGAGCGGGTCGATGCGCGCCTTGCCCGCCTCCTCGTTGAGGTTGAGCGTGTAGGCCCGCAGCGGATCCTTCGCGGGCGGGGCCGCCTCGCCGTCGGTGTCCGTGCCGCCGCCGGCGCCGCTTCGCGCGGTCTCCGGCTCGTCGTCGTCCATCTTGGAGACGCCGTGCGAGATGTACGACACGACGTCGAGCCGCGAGACGCCGGCCTCCTCCATCGCCGAGACGGCGTACGAGTCGCGCTCGGCGAACATCGCGACGAGCACGTTGGCGCCGGTGACCTCTTCCTTGCCGCTCGACTTCACGTGGTTGACGGCCCGCCGGATGGCGCGCTGCACGCCGAGCGACGGCGTGGGCGTCTGCATCGAGTCCTCCGGGAGCTCCTCGATCTGCTCGCCCAGGTACTTCTCGAGGCGCTTCTTGATGCGCCCCGGATCGCCGCCGGCGTGGCGGACCACGTTGGCCGTCGTCTCGTCGAGCAGCAGCGCGTAGAGCAGGTGCTCGATGGTGACGTACTCGTGCCTGCGGCGCGCCGCGTCGCTGGCGGCGACCGAGAGAGCAATCTCGACTTCGGGGGCGATACGCATGAGGTGTTATTCGGGTTCTGCCGTCACGAGCAGCGGGTGTCCGTTCTCCCGGGCGTCGCGCATGACCTCGGCGACCTTCGTCTCGGCCACGTCGCGGGGGTAAGCCCCTGCTACTGCACTCCCTTTCTTGTGCACGGTCAGCATGATGTGCAACGCCTCGGTCTCGCTCTTGTGGAAGAAACGGCGGAGCACCTCCACGACGTACTCCATGGTCGTGTAGTCGTCGTTGTGGAAGACGACGCGGTATCGCTTCGGAACGGCAGTCTTTTGCCGTTCCTCGACGTCGGTGTCGCCTTGCCCTTGCTTTCGCGGATCCCTCGGGTCCGACATTTCGTCCTCTTCGACCATAACGCGCCGGCGCCGGAGACGCACCGGGTGAGCTCGTGAGGTAGCCTGCCCTTACCGTGGCGAGCGGTGACCGGTCACGTGCGGCAGGGCTGGTGAGGGCGGTCCTGTCCCTCGGCGACGGAGGGCTTCGGGCCGAGTACGTCGCGAGCGTGGCGCGCAGCTGGGAGGTCGGCGCGCTCGCGGCGGCGCTCGACGAGGTGTGCGAGCGCGCCGAGCAGGCGAACCCGGATGCGCGCGAGGCGCTGCTCGCGGTGGTGGACGCGCTCAACGCCGAGGGCATGGATGAAGTGCTGCAGCGTCTGCGCGAGGAGGCGGCGGGCGAGTCGCTGCTCGCGCTCGACCGGCTGATCCGCCCGCCCGCGAAGAGCGGGCGTCCGCCGTCCAGTGGCGCGGGCACGCCGACGAACCGCGCCAAGGTGCCCGACGACGGCAAGGGGCGCCCCCTCACGCTGGGCGAGCGCAAGTCGCTCGCGCGCCGCCCGGACCGCGAGACGATGCAGCGGCTGCTGGCGGACCCGCATCCCGCGGTGATCCATCGCCTCCTGCGCAACCCGCGCGTGCTCGAGGACGACGTCGTGCGCCTCGCGGCGAAGCGTCCGGGGCGCAGCGACGTGCTGGCCGAGATCGCGCGCTCGACCAAGTGGGTGCACCGCCCGCGCGTGCGCATGGCGCTCGTCATGAACCCTGCGACGCCCCTCGAGATGGCCGCGCGCATCGTCGGCCTGCTGCTGCGCCCAGAGCTCGCGCTGGTGGCCGCCTCGCCCGCGGTCCCCGCGCCCGTGCGCGCCGTCTGCCTCGAGCACCTGGAGCGGCGCCCACCGGTGCAGAATCGCGACGACGAGCGGGTGCACTAAGAGTCTGATCGGGGTCGAGGTCGGGGTCGCGGTCGAGGTCGCGGTCGAGGTCGCGGTCGGGGTCGCGGTCGGGGTCGACCCTCCTCAGCCCTCTTCTTCTTCGATCTCCCAGCGCGCCCACGCGGCGAGGCCGATGGCCGACGCGCACGAGGGGCACAGGGGCACCTTCTCGAAGCGGACTTCGTCGCCGCGCGTCCAGAGGTACATGCCCTCGCCGGGCACCGCGTAGCCGTCGTCCTCGTCGCGGCGCGGCACCGGAGTGCCGCACGAGTCGCAGACG
>DATJYG010000749.1:0-2320 GCA_035499695.1 Polyangiaceae bacterium | reverse complement strand
CGGGCCCGCCGCCGGACGCAAGCTGGCCCATGCCGCATACGCGCTCGAGGCAGGCCTCGCCGCGACTGATTACCGGAGCGCGATGGCGATGCTGCGGACGCGCATGCGTGCACGATCGCTCTTCGTGGTCTTCACGCACCTGCTCGACGCGCGTTCGGCAAACGAGCTGGCCGCTTCGGTGAAAGGACTCTTGCCGCAGCACGTGCCGCTCTGCGTATTGCTACGCGACGCCGAGATCGAGAGCCTCGCACTCCAGCCTCCGCGGGGCGTGCGGGATCTCTACGTGCGCGCGGCGGCGGCCGAGACACTCGGCTGGCGCGACGCGCTCGTGCGCCAGCTGCAGAAGATCGGCGCCCTCGTGCTCGACGCCACCCCGGAGGAGCTGACGCCGTCGCTCGTTCGGACCTACCTTGACGTGAAGACACGCCGGATTCTTTGATTGCCCATGGCCCCCGATTCGATTCTGCGTCGTACGGGTCGAGATCACCGCGACAGCATTCGGTTCGTCGTGCTCTTCGGCGTCCTCGCCGTCACGTCGCTCGGGCTCTATTACTACCCGTACCCTGAAGGCAGCGCGGCGCGGAGCTGGCTCGACGCGTACCTGAGAGGCTACGCCGCGGTCTCCGGATCCATTCTGCGGTGCTTTGACGCGACGTTGATCGTGCAGGGCCAGAACCTGACCGGCCGATTTTCCCTCCGCATCGTGAAGACCTGCGACGCGATGGACGTGCAGATTCTCTTCGTATCGGCGGTGCTCGCGTGGCCCGGCCCCTGGCTGCGCCGACTGGTCGCCGGCGCGCTGGGCGCCGCCGTCATCCTCGTCGCGAACATCCTGCGGATCTGCAGCCTCTACTTCGTCGGCCTCTATGTGCCGGACTGGTTCGAGTTCGTACACGTCGAGCTGTGGCCCGCGGTTCTTCTCGTGCTCGCGACCGGCATGTTCGTCGCGCTCGCCCTCGGCGATGCGCGCCCTTATTCGCCGGCTACGCAGTCGTAGGTCGGCACGAGCGAGGTCAGCGTCGGCGTCGAGAGCTGATCGGCCGAAGGCGTGAGTGTCACGTTGACCCGCAGCCATCCCTGGCTCACCACGGTCGGGGTCAGCGCCCGTAGCGCGTTGTCGACCGTCGACGACGACGTCGCGTATTGCGGAGAGGCCACGGTCATCGACACGGTACCCATCGAGGCGGTCTGCGCCACCCCGAGCGCGTCTTCGGTCTGCGCGGTCTGCACCGTGAACGAGACGGACGTTCCGCTCGGAACAGTCTCGTCCGACTCGAGGAACTCCCACACTGGCACGTTCGGCGATGCGCACGTGCCCTGGAAGTCGTAGCTCACCGTGCGAGGCGACGTATAGACCAGCTGCGACGGCCGCTGGCAGATCCCGCTCGCGCAGCGGGCGCCTTCCGTAGCGAGGTTGCAGCAGTCGCCGTCGGTGTTGCAGGCGGCGCCGTCGGCCGAGCACGACGACGACGAATTGGGCACGCAGTGGCGCGTCGGCGGGCTCGTCGCGATGGGGATGTCGAGCGTGCAGGTCGACGGCGTCGACTGGCAGCAATCCGCGGTCGTGTTGCACGTGCTCGCGCTCGTGAGCGAGGCGCTCGGCTGCACGCAGGCGGGGAGCACCCAGTATCCGCGCGAGTTGCCGGCGAGGAGCTCCTGCCCGGGCAAGTAGAACGCCGGGTAGCTCGGGTCTTCGCCGGGCGTCGGGTTCGCGTTGACCGCGGCCACCCAGAGCTTCTTGGGCGTCGGCTGCACGCTGGTGTCCGCGTAGCGCGGATCGCTCGCCCACGGGTTGACCGTCGCCACGTTGCCGTACATACGGCGCGAGGTGAAGACGACCCACGAGTAGCCTCCTGTGACGCTCGGGTTGACGGTGGGTTCGTAGTTGAGGAGCGCATCGTTGCCGCTACCGATGGCTTGTCCGAGCGAGAGGCGGCAGCTGTCGGCGCCTGCCGCGAGCAGCTGCGATTGGGTCGGAATGCCGCCCGTCGTGCTCGTCGGGGGCGACGACGCGGTCCCGTGCCCATTGACGCCGGACGGCAGGTAGCCCTGGCCGTTGGCGTTCGCGAGGCGCGCCGCGACGGGCGTCCCGTTCGTGTTGATCCACCAGAGCTCACCTTGCGCGCCGATGTTGTGGCGCAGGTCGCCCGCGTAGGCGCTCGCGTTCGTCGCGCCGAACTCCTGGCAGTTGTACTGGAGCTGGTCTTCGAAGACGATCCCGTTCTGGCCCGCGGGCAAGAACGACGGCCACACGACCGCGCCCTGCGAGGGCGTGAAGAGCACCGACGGTGTCGTGAAGTTCCACTTGGAGCCGGCGTAG
>DATJYG010000748.1:0-5983 GCA_035499695.1 Polyangiaceae bacterium | reverse complement strand
CCGAGAGCAGTCGAGGCATGTCGCTCCATCACGGCATAGGGAGACGAGCCGCGATCGCAAGCGGTCACGACCCCGCTTTGCGCCTGGCGATCCACGCGTCGACCTGACCGCTCAGCACGTCTAGCGGTAGCGCGCCGGAGTCGAGCACGACGTCGTGGAACTCGCGCACGTCGAACCGGTCGCCTAGCGCCTTCTTCGCGTTCTCGCGGAGCTCGAGGATCTTCAGCTGCCCCAGCTTGTAGGCGAGCCCCTGGCCCGGGGCGACCATGTAGCGGTCCGTCTCGCTCTGTACTTCGACCTCGTCGAGGGTCGAGTGCGCGTGGAAGAAGTCGACCACCTGCTGCCGCGTCCAATGCTTGGCGTGCAGCCCCGTGTCCGCCACGAGCCGGATCGCGCGCAGCATCTCGTCCAGCAGGTGTCCGTAGTAACTGTACGGATCCTGGTAGGCGCCCACCTCTTCTCCCAGGCGCTCTGCATAAAGCGCCCAGCCCTCGACGAACGCGGTCTCGAAGTAGTGCTGGCGGAACGGCGGTAGGTCCGGCACCTCCTGCGCGATCGAGATCTGCAGGTGATGCCCCGGCACGCCCTCGTGGTACGCGGTCGTCTCGACGTCCAGCGTCGTACGCTTCGCGAAGTCGCCCGTGTTGACGAAGACGTGACCGGGGCGCGAGCCGTCGGGCGTGCCCTGCTCGTACTCGGCTCCCGAGGCGCCCTTCTCGCGGAATGTCTCGACCGGCATGATCTCGAGCTTCGCCTTCGGCAGGCGCCCGAAGAGCGACGGGAGCTTCGCGCTCATCGGGTCCACGTACGCGCGGTACGCGTCGACGATGGCCTGGCGAGACTTGAAGTGCAGCGCCGGGTTCTTCGCGGTGGCCGCCGCCATCGACTGGAGGTCGGCGTACCCGAGCTTCTTCGCGGTCGCGAGCATGGCCGCCTCGATGCGCGCGACCTCGGACAGGCCGAGCTCGTGGATCTCGTCGGCGCTCTTCTTCGTCGAAGTCCGCTCCTCGATGTGGAACGCGTAGCGCTCGGCGCCGAGCGGGAGCGACCACTCGCCGGGATCTGCGCGGCCGTGCGGCTCGTACTCGGTGCGGACGAACTTCGCGAACGCGCGGTACGCCGGGGCGACGCGATCGCGGATGGCCGCGAGGCACGCCGCCTTGAGCCGCGTGCGGTCCGCTTCGGGCACGGCCGCGGGGAAGGAGCTCAGCGGCGCGGCGAACGCGCTCTTCTCCGGAGCGGGCGTGGCGAGATCGTCGGCCTGCTTCGCCACCGTCGCGAGGACGAGCTTCGGCGGCATCAGCCCCTTGGCCATCCCGGCGCGCATCAGCGCGATGTTCGTGGTCAGCACGTCGGGGAGCGCCCGCAGCCGCGCGACGTAGTCCTCGTAGTCCTTGACCGACGAGAAATCGAGCGACGCCACGAGCTTCGCCAGCTCCAGGTGCCTGCCGAACATCTGGTCGACCGGCATCAGCCAGTCCTCGAAGCGCGCGCCCTCGAGCGTCATCCGGAGCCTTCGCGCGAGGAGCGCGTGGTTCAGGCGCTCCTGATCGGGAAACCCGGTGGCGTCGATCGCCTGGAGCCGGTCGAGGAAGGTCCGGCTCTGCGCGAGCTGTTCGCGGACCGCGTCCTCGGAATCGTCGCTCCAGCGGTCGTTGTACCGCTTGTCCCCGATGATGCTGGCGAACTCGGGGGAGGTCCTCAACGCGTACTCCCAGTAGTCGTCGATGAGCGCCCGCAGCTGCGCGCGTCGCGCGTCGAGGGTCGCGTCGGGAGTCGCCGCGGCGGGAGCTGGTGTCGCGGCGACGGGGGGCGGCGGGGGAGGCGGTTGCGGCGGCGCGGGAGGAAGGGTCGCGTCGTTGCACGCGCAGAGCGTGACGACGGCGGAAAGGGCGGCGAAGGAGAGCGAGCGCATGGGGGTGGTCAGTCTACTTCGACGTCAGCATCCGAAAATTGCATCGATGCGCGCGCCCGTGGCCGTCGGCGTCATGTGAGGGAGCGAATGTCGAGCGCCCTGCGGGGGGCTCAGTGTAGAAAGCTCGCCCGAAATGGGTGCGCACATGAACGAGATCTCTCGGAAGCGTGGCTACTGGCGGTACGGGCGCATCGGCGTGATCGTGGCGATTGCCGCGGGCGTGGCGCCGCTGGCCTGCGGCACGAGCGACCGGTCCGGCGCTCCCGCTCCCGCCCCCGCCGGCGCGACGCCGTCGCCGCAGACGGGGACCGTGCCCTTGACGCGCCACGCGCACCCGCTCGCGCGGCCCGAGTTCGATCGCGGCCCGCTCGATCCCGGCAGGCGCCTCTCGAACCTGTCCCTCGTCTTCCGGATGACGCCCGAGCAAATCCGCGAGCGCGACGCCCTGAAGAGCGCGCAGCTCGACCCGGCCTCGCCCAGCTACCACAAGTGGCTCACGCCCGAGGGATACGCGGCACGATTCGGGGCGAAGCCGGCCGACATCGAGCGGACACGGGGCTGGCTCGCGTCGCAGGGGCTCGAGGTGCACGAAGCGTCGCGCCTCGGCTCGCGCATCACGTTCTCCGGGACGGTGGACAGCATCCAGCGCGCGTTCCGGGCCGAGATCCACCGCTACGAGGTGAAGGACGAGATGCACTACGCGATGGCGACGCCGGCCCAGGTGCCGGTGGACCTCGCGGACGTCGTGCTCACCGTCACCAACACGCACGACTTCTATCCGCGCCCGATGGTCCGTCGAAACCTGTCCCCCGATTACACGAGCGGCACCACGACGGGCTTCGCGCCGCCCGACTGGGCGAACGTCTACGACGTCGCGAAGCTCTACACCACCGGTGTCAACGGCAACCCGGTCACCGGCGCCGGGGTCACGATCGCCATCGTCGGCGTCGCCGAGATCGCGCAGAGCGACGTCGACGCCTGGCGCACGAGGTTCGGGCTGCCCGCGTCCACCGTGCAGATGACGCTCGTGCCCAACACCGGCGCGGCCGCTGCCGGCACCGGGGGAACCGGGTTCGAAGCGGTGCTCGACGTCGAGTGGTCCGGCGGAATCGCGCAGGGCGCCACGGTCAACTACGTGTACACGGGCGCGAACGACGGGAACGTCGACGACGCGACGTTCCACATCATCGACAACGACCTCGCGCCCATCATCAGCGAGAGCTGGGGCGGCTGCGAAGGCTACTACTTCGAGGCCGGATACAACGCCGGCGACCAGAACCTCTTCGACGTCTACGCGTCGGCCGCCAATCTCCTCGGCATCACGTACGTCGCCGCATCGGGTGACCAGGACGCCACGGGCTGCATCGCCGACCCCTCGCCGCCGACGTCCGGCCTCTACGTGAACCTCCCTGCGGCGTACCCGGGCGTCACCGCGGTCGGCGGAACGGAGTTCCCGAACGGGAGCCTGACCGGCACCCCGTACTTCACCGCGTACAGCACCAGCGAGACGGTCTGGAACCAGAGCCACGTACCGCCGAACGTCGGCGGGGGCGGCGGCGGGATCAGCTCGCTCTTCGACCGGCCGACCTACCAGAGCGGCGTGACGACGTGCAGCATGCTGGGCTCGCTGCCCGTGGCCGGCACGGTGCCCGGCAGCATGCGCATGATTCCGGACGTGGCGTTCACGTCGGCCGGCGGAGGAGGCGACTACGCCGAGCTCGTGGAGTGCACCTTCAACAACGCGACGGGCGACTGCAGCGCGATCGGCGGCAGCCCGCGCCTCTCGGGGGGCGGAGGGACTTCGTTCGCGACGCCGGCGTTTGCCGGGGTCGTGGCGCTCATCGAGCAGGTCGCGGGCGCGCCCCTCGGCAACATCAACCCGCTCCTCTACGCGATCGCGCAGTCGACCCCGGCCGCGTTCCACGACATCAAGACGGGCAACAACGAGGTCTCCTGCACGGCGGCCGACCCGGGGTGTCCCGCGGGCAAGCTCTATGGGTACCCCGCGACCACCGGATACGACTGCGCGACCGGCCTCGGATCGCTCGACGTCTACAACCTGGTCAGCGCGTGGGGCGCGCTCGCGCCGACGTCGATCGCGCTGACGCCGTCGACCACGAGCACCAGCGAGGGCGCGATGGTGGACCTCGGTGCGACCGTGACCGTCACGATGCCCAACGGGCAGCCCGTCGGCGGCACGGTGACGTACGCGTTCCAGTCGTACCTGGCGGACGGCACCCTCGATCTCTCCTGGACCATCGGCACGTCGAACATCGTCGGCGGCATGGCCGCCTCGGGCACGACGTCGCTCACGGCCGCCGTTCCGCCGGGCCTCGTGAACCCGTCGGCGCAGTACGTCGACGTCGTCGCCGAGTATGGCGGCGACGCGTACCACCTCGCGTCCGTCTCGCCCAAGGTCCGCATCGGCTTCGCGCCCATGAGCTTCTGCCTCACGCCGGGCACGCTCACGCTGCAACCGGGAGCGACGCAGCAGTTCACGTCGACCTCCGGCGTCGCTCCGGTCAAGTGGTACACGGGGGCGGACACCACCTGCGACACCAACGGGAACAACTGCTCGACGATGAACGAGACGTCGGGCCTGTTCACCGCGGGCACGGGGGCGGCAGGATGGGTCGAGGTCAGCGCGATCGACGCCGACGGCGCCGAGGTGATCGCCGACGTCACCGTGGGCAGTCCCACGGGCACGCCGCCCTGGGGGACGAGCACCTTCACGTCCGGCTGCTTCACCGGTACCACCGACGCCGGCGCCGACGCGTCGCCGCCGCCCGATTCCGGCACGATCGGCGACGCGGGCGGCACGACCGGCGACGCCGGCGGCGCGCCCGACTCGGGCAGCACCCACGATTCGGGGACGACGTTCGACTCGGGCACGCCCGTCGACTCGGGATCGCAGGCGGACTCCGGAAGAGCCGCCGATGCGAGCACGCCCGCGGATGCCGGCGAGCTGGACTCCGGTGAGCCGGACGGCGCCGCCGCCGACGCGAGCGGGGATGCCGGCTCCGGCGGCAGCGGAAGCAGCAGCGGCTGCGGCTGCAAGGTCGTGAGCGGCTCCGACCGCGGCGGCGAGGGCGCCCTGGCCGGCCTCGCGTTCGGCGTCGTCGTCTTCGCGACGCGCCGTCGGCGGCATTCGAGAGCTGCGGCTACAATGAAGGAGTGACCCGGCGTCGCGCGGCGATCGTCTCTGCGTACGCCGGCATTCTCACGCTGCTCCTGGTGCTCGGCACGCGCGTCGGGTTCGGCGCGTTCGGGTGGCTGGGGTACGTCACCCGGCAGCACGCGAGCGCGGCACACGGCGCGCTCACCTGGACTTTCTGGGCGACGCTCAACGAGATGCTGTGGGCGATGATGGGGCAATGGTTCGTGCCCCAGCTGGCGTGCGCCGCGGTGCCGGCGGTCGTCGCGCTCGTGCTGCGCGGCTTCGCGTGGCGACGTATCCGCGCCGGTCTCGCCGATCCGCTCCAGGCGTTGAGGCGGCGCCCGCGGGCGATGCAGCTGGCCGCCTGGGCGCCGGCCGTGGCGTACTTCGCCATGTATCTCCGCGTGCTGTTCGGCCACGTGAGTCCGTGGATCGCGCATCTTCACCTGCTGTTCGCCCGCGTCGAACCGGGGGTCGCGCCGTCCTCGCTCGAGATCGTGCACTACGTGGTGCCCCACACCTTGATCGCCCTCGGTCTCGGGAAGCTGGGGAGCATGGTCGTGCGCGAGCTGCTGGAGCCCGTGCCGGAAGAGCCCGTGCAGGCGCTGCCGCGGGAGGAGGGGGACATCGTCTTCTCGGCGGTCGCGGTCACGCCGCGCACGCGAGGCGCCGTCGGCGCGATGGGCGTCGCGTCGGCGGCGATGGCGCTGTGGGTCGCCCTGGCGCCGAGCGAGATGCTCGTGGAGAGCCCGGCGTTCCTCGCTGCCGTCGCGGCGTACATCGCGGCGGCTGCGGGCGCCGTGTACGCGTTCCGTCGGGCGTCGAGGGTCGCCATCGGGATCGACGGCGTCTACGTGGGCGAAGCGGCGAGCACGCGCTTCTTCGCGTACCGCGGGATGGACGAGGTGCGC
>DATJYG010000747.1:0-2431 GCA_035499695.1 Polyangiaceae bacterium | reverse complement strand
GATGCGCGAGACGCAGGGCTTCGGGCAGGACCGCGCGTCGAAGTCCGCCTCGGTCAACGCCCAGTACGGAGTCGACCTCACGGACCGCGATCACCTGCGGTTGCTCACGACCGCGTACGCCGCCAGCGCGTCGCTCCCGGGGGTCGTGCGCCTGGACGACGTGAACGCCGGGCGGATCGGCTACTACGACGCGTACCCCAACTTCAACTCGTTCATGCCCACGGGCTGCACGTCGGCCTCGTGCGCGCAGCCCGCGCAGGGCGTGAACTCGGCGCGCGTGATCGTCGCGGCGCAGCTCTCGCATTCGACTCCCGGGGGAGCGCGCGTCGAGATCGCGCCGTGGCTCATGTGGACGGACTTCCTGTCCCGCCAGAACTACACGGGGAACCTCTACAGCTCGATTCTCCAGCCCCAGCTCTCGAGCCTGGGCGACGACTGGCAGCTCACCAACGTCGAGACGGCGGGTGGCGTGACGGCCCGGGTGAAGGCGGCCCCCGTCCGGGTGGGGAACTTCCTGGAGGCCGTCGTCGAGCCGGGCGCGTCCCTGCGCGTCGGGCATACCGATCAGACCAAGGACCTCGTGAACCCGGCCAACCTCGAGCCGTGGGACTACCGCGAGAACTACGGCCTGAGCACGCTGGACCTCGCCGGCTACCTCGATCTGGACGTCCGGCTCTGGAAGAAGCTGCGCGTGTCCGGCGGCGCCCGCGCGGACTTCCTCGACATCGGGATCGACAACAACCTGGCGGGCGTGACGCCGCCCGTGCCCGGCGGTGCGCTCAAGGGGCAGACCACGAACGTCGCGGCCGTCGCGCCGGGGCCGCGCGGGACCATCGCCTACGAGGCGCTGCCCGAGCTCATGCCCGTCGTCTCTGCGGGCGAGGGCTTCCGCTCCCTCGACGCGGGCAGCATGGTGCAGTGCAACGGTCCGACGATCAGGCTCACGAACGGCACCATACCGCCCTGCACGCAAGGGGCCGCGTTCTCGCAGGTGACGAGCTTCGAGGCGGGCTTTCGCTCCGAGGCCGCGAGGGGCCGCTACGTCACGACGCTCGCAGCCTTCCAGACCGACGTCGCCAACGAGCTCGTGTTCGAGGTCACCTCGGGCGGCCTCACGACGGAGCGGGCCAGCACCCGGCGGGGTGTCGTCGGCTCCTTCCTCGCGCGGCCCACGCCCTGGCTGCTCGCGTCCTCGGCTCTCTCCGTGCAAACCGCGACGTTCGACACGCTCGTCGCCGGCACGTCGCACTACGTGCCGAACGTCCCCGCGATCCTTTGGCGCACCGACGTGAGCGTCCACGGCCCGCTCTTCGAGGTCCACGGCGCGCCGGTCACCGGTCGGGCCGGAGCGGGCTTCACGCTGCTCGGCGGCAAGCACGTGAACGACGCCATCATCGCGCAGACCGACTACGTCTTGAACGCGCTCGCCTCGGCGCGCTGGCGCTTCGTCGAGCTCGGGGTCGAGATGTACAACGTGCTGGGCCTGCAGTACCCCGACGACGAGGAGTACTTCGTCTCGAACTGGAGCTTCAAGCCGGGGCAGCAGCCCGCGTCGGGTGCGGTCCACGTCATCGCGGCCCCTCCGAGGACGACCCTCGGGACCGTGACGCTCTACTACTGAGCGATGGACGCGGCATGCGAGGCATGCCAGATGCCTCGTGGCGTTTCCCATGAGCGACGACACTCTTCCGCGGCTGCCATCGAACACCACCGACGAAGGGGGCACGGCGGGCGACGTCCTGACGCTGGTCATCGCGTGGTCCGAAGAGGAGCCGCAGAGGGTGGGGGAGTCCTGCGCGTTCCCGGAGCTGGGGCAGCAGTATGTGCTCGGTCGCGGCCACGGTGACGGGAGCGACCAGCGGATCGGATTCGCTCCCTGGCGGCCCGGAGATCCGGCGAACGCCGAGCCGCTCGCCGCCGAGCACGTGTCCAGGCGGCAGCTCGAGGTCGCGCCCATGGCGGTCGGCGTCAGCGTGAAGCTGCTCGGGCCCGGGGAGCTGTTCATCGATGGCGAGCGCACCGATCACGGGCTGGCGTCGGTCGGGCAGACGATCCGCCTCGACAAGCGCTTGCTGTTGCTCGTCACGCGTCGCGCAGCCACCTTCACCCCGCGCTTCCTCCTGCCCGCCGCACGCGGCTGTCGGTTCGGCGAATCTGACTGCTTCGACATCACCGGCGAGTCGGTCGCCCTCTCGCGGATGCTCGACGAAGTGGCCTTCGCGGCGCAATCGGGCGAGCACGTGCTCGTGCGCGGCGACACGGGCACCGGCAAGGAGCTCGTCGCGCGCGCGGTGCATGCGCTCTCGGACCGCGCCAAGCGGCCCTTCTTCGCGCAGAACGCCGCCGCCATCCCGACGGAGCTCATCGACGTGGAGCTCTGCGGGCACGCCGCCGACTTCCCCAACAAGGGCATGCCCGAGACGCAGGGGAT
>DATJYG010000746.1:0-8072 GCA_035499695.1 Polyangiaceae bacterium | reverse complement strand
GCGAGCCAGAGCCCGGATGCGTCGCAGGACGCATCCCAGCAGCCGGACGCCGGACGCGACGGGTCTTCCGGTCAGGACTCGGGCGGCGGCCCCGAGGGTGGGAACGACGGCGGCCAGGACGCCGCGCAGCCGCCGCCGCAGCAGCCGGACGCCGGCCCACCCCAGCAGCCCGACGCCGGACCGCCCCCGCCGCAGCCGGCCACGAACGAAGACGACCGCATGCTCGACCAGCTCGAGAGCGCGCCCACCCTCCAGCAAGAGGAGGCGAAGCGCGCGGGCAAGAAGCGTGTGCGGGGGATGGCGGACAAGTGAGCCCTCGGCCCCGGACCCTGCTCGTCGTGCTGGCGGCGCTGATGGCGCTCGCCTGGTCAGTGGCCGCCCGCGCGCAGGGAACGCCACAGATGCAGCTCCAGATGGACGCGGACACCGTGGGGGTCGGCGACGTCGTCCACGTCCAGCTCGGAGCGCAGAGCAGCGATGCGGCGCCCTCCGATCCGCGCCTCACGTTGCCCGCGGGGCTCGCCGTGCGCGGCCAGAGCACCTCGCCGACGCAGACGCACATGAACATCAACGGTGTGCAGAGCGACCGCTATGGGCTCACCGTCGACTGGACCGTCCAGACCCAGCGCGTGGGCGTGTTCACCATCGGGCCGGCGAGCATCACCGTCGGGGGAGCCCGTTTCGCGGTGCGTGGGGCGACCCTGCACGTCGTTCCGGCGGGACAGGCGCCACAGCGCCCGGCGCCCGCCCAGCCGCCGCCGGGGTCGCCGTTCACCTTCTCGCCGTTCGACCCGTGGAAGGGCCTCCTCCAGGGATTCGGTCAGAACTTCCCGCAGCCGCCCGACCTGCAGCCGCCGCAGAGCACGCAGCCGCTGACCACCGACCCCAAGCTGTCGCTCGATGCCCCGCGCGCCGCTTACTACTTCCTGCACGCGACGGTCGACAAGACGAGCGCCGTCGTCGGCGAGCAGGTCACCTTCAGCGTCTACGAGTACATCGATCTCGGCGCGCAGACGGCGATCGAGGTCGACGACTCCGACGTCCACGATGCGACGGCGGCCGATTTCGTGAAGCACCCGCTGCTGCGCGAGGACCAGGACGCGCTGCTCGCCGGGTACGCGTCGATCGGGGGGCGGACGTGGCTCGTGAAGCTCGTGCGGCGATGGGCTCTCTTCCCGCTGCATGCGGGGGATCTCGCCATCGGGCCGATGAGCGTGATGCTCGCGCGCCCGAGGGCGGCGGTCGGACAGCGCACGACCGAGGCCCTGACGGTTCACGTGACCGAGCCGCCGGTCGCGGGGCGCCCTCCTGGCTACGCGCTGGGCGACGTCGGCCACTTCTCCCTGACGGCGCAGGTGAACCCGCGTGACGTCGATCAGGGAGGCGCGGTCGGTGTTCACGTCGAGCTGTCGGGCACCGGGAACGTGCCGAGCACCATCTCGACGCCGGCGCGCGAGGGCATCGAGTGGCTCGCGCCAGAGGTGCACGAGCAGCTCGGTGGCATCGGACACGAGAACTTCGGCGGCAAGCGGACGTTCGATTACGTCGTGCGCGTCCGGCGCTCGGGGGACGTGTCTCTCGGCGAGCTGTCGCTGCCCTTCTGGGACCCGGACGCGAAGCGGTACGACGTGGCGCGCGCGTCGCTCGGTGTCCTGCACGTCAAGCCGGTTGCGAGTGCGCCGGCGGCATCGGCCGACGCGCCCGAGGAAACGCTCCCCGGGCTGCCGCCGCCGGTGGACACGATGGAGGGAGAGCCGGCGCGGCGCGCGCACCTCGACGACGTGCCTCTCTTCTGGCTGCTGGGCGTCGTCGCGTGGCCGGTCGCGTTCGGCCTGGCCGTGGGCGCGACGGCAGCCGGCCGGCGGGTGACGCAGGCGTGGAGGACGCGCAGTGCGTCGCCCGCCGCCGAGCTCAAGGAGCGTCTCGCCGCGGCAGACGCGGCCAGCGAGGGCTCCGACGCGCGGCAGGTGGACGCCGCCGTCGCGCGGGCGCTCGAGGCGGCGGCGATGGCTCACGCCGGCGTCAACGTGAGGGGTGCTCTCGGCGGCGAGGTTGCCGAACGGCTCGCCCGCGCCGGCGTCGCGCAGGACGCCGCGTCGCGCATCGCCGACCTCCTGCGCGAATGCGAGATGGCGCGCTTCTCCCCGGAGGGCGCCGACGTCGCGTCGGCGAGGGACCGATGGATCCGCGCGCGCGGCGCGATCCGGGAGCTCGAGAGGCGAGCATGAGGCGTCTGCTCTGCGCGATGCTCGCGCTGATCGCTTTCGCCATCGTCGCGGTGTCCGGCCGCGCCGCGCACGCCGACGACGGCGAGACGCCCTCGGCCCTCTTCACGAAGGGAGTGCAGGCGCTCCGCGACGGACGCGCCAGCGACGCGATCGCTGCCTTCGAATCGCTCGCCGACCGGGGGACCGTCGATCCGGTCGCCAGCTACGATCGCGGCCTCGCGTACGCGATGCGTGTGCGCATCGGCGCGGAGGTGTCCGGAGACCTCGGTCGCGCGGCGCACGGATTCGAGGAGGCGCGCGATCTCACGCACGACGCCAGGCTCGCGGACGCGGCGGCGCGGGCGCTCACGGTGGTGCGCAGCGAGGTCGCGAGGCGACGCACGCGCGCCGGCGAGCCCGTGGAGGTCGATGCGGGTCGCTCGCTCGCTCGCACGGTGTCGTCGCTCCTCGCGGAGGACAGCTGGTGCGTGCTCGCCGCCGTCTGCTCGGCCATCCTCGCGATCGGCCTCTTCGTGCGATGGATCGCCCTGACGCGGCGCCTGCGGGTAGGGGGCGGTGTCGCGGCCGGGTTGGCCGCCCCCGTGCTGCTGCTCGCTGTCCTCATGGCCCTCGCTGCGAGGCACGACCGCCTCGAGGTCCGAGAGGCCGTGGTGGTGACGCCGGGATCGCGACCGAGCGACCAGCGGGGCATCGTCGTCCCCGGGTCGACACCGCTGCCCGAGGGAGCACGCGTCGAGGTCGTCGACTCGCGCGACACCCGGGCGCGGATCCGGTTCGGAGCGCTGGACGCGTGGGTGCCCGAGAGCGCGCTGCGGGAGATAGCGCGATGGCCCTGACGCGCGCGCATCGTTGCGGCCGGTAGCGGGAGCCTCTTACACTGGCTCTTGCATGGCCAACGACCATCGCGGGGTGCGGGCGTGGCACGTCCTGGCGAGCGTGCTCGCGCTCGGCGCTGCGGCGTGCGCCGGAGTCCTCGGCATCGAGGATCGACAGCTGGACGACGGCGGCGCGCAGGACGGAGGCACCCAGGACGGCCCGAGCACCGGGGATGGCCCCGCCATGGGCGACGGATCCAACAATGGCGACGGACCGAGCAACGGCGATGGCCCGTCGCAGTCCGAGACGGGAAGCGGCGACTCGGGCTGCAGCAGCACGACCACGCCCTGCGTGCTCGCCACGGGTCTGAACCACCCGTTCCTCATGACCAGCGACTCCAAGAACGTCTACTGGAGCGAGTTCGGCGACGACCTGGGCTCGGGCAACGGGTCGGTCAAGGGGTGCTCCATCGACGGATGCGGCTCCGGCCCGACCGTCTACGGCACGGCGCTCACCAATCCCCGCGGCGTCGCCGTCGACGCGAACAACGTGTACTTCGGCACGGCGACCTACGGCTCGGTCAACGGCGCCATCTGGTCGTGTCCCATCTCGGGCTGCGGCGGCTCTCCGACGAAGCTGACCGTCGCCGACTCTCCGTTCGGTCTCGCCGTCGATGCCACGTACGTCTACTGGGCGGACTGGGACGACAGCACCGTGCACCGCATCCCCAAGGGAGGCGGCAATGACGACGTTCTCTACGACGGCGGCGGCCCCGTCTCCCTCGGCGAGGAGATCGTGTACGACACCTCGTCGCTCTACTTCACCGACGTGAACGGCGACGTGTTCAAGCTGCCCCTCGGCGGCGGCGACCCCTCGCTCATGGCGACCTGGGGCATCGGTGGAGGCTGGCCCGTGAGGGTGGACTCCAACTGGGTCTATTACGGACAGCCGGGTGGCGTGTCCGTGATGGCGAAGAACGCGACCGACGGCGGGCCGTTCGTCGCCGACAACCTGCAGGACCCTCTCGGCATCGCACTGGATCCGTCCACCGGCCGAATCTACTGGGGGGACTACGGGTCGGGCATCGGCAACGACGGCACCATCGGGCGTATCAGCCTCGACGGGGGCGGACGCTACGTCGTGGCGTCGTCGCAGGTGAACGTGGAGGACGTCACGGTCAGCGGCAACTACGTCTTCTGGATCAGCAACGGAACGCTCGAGGACGACGCAGGCGACCCGCTCCCCAGCAGCGGGGAGCTGCTCAGGATGCCGAAGTGAACGTCACCACGTTCCGCTGACGGCGCCGCCGCCGAGCGACGCGCCGACGAGCGGCTGGAAACGCAGCCCCGTGGTCGACGGCGACGACGACGGCGCCGTGAGCCACAGCACGATTCCGCCGGCGAGGGCGACGCCTCCGGCGACGAAGGCGATGGTCGACACGGTCGCCGCGTGCTTCGCGTCGTCCGTGAGGTCCAGCCCCTGCTGCGAGCAGAGCGTGGAGGTTCGGCAGTTCTGGAGCGCCTGGTCGTTCTTCGACTTGGCCATCAAGCCGAAGACGGAGCCGACTCCGATACCCACCACGCCAATCCCGCCGACGACGAGCGCGACAGTCTTCTGGCCGCTCCAGGAGCTGGCGGGTTGCTCGGGCGTGGCGGGCGGCGCGGTCGCCGTCGCGGGCGTTGGTGCCGGAGCGGTCGCCGGGGCCGGCGTCGGCGCCGCCTGAGGTGCGTCGACGAGCGTCACCGATAGCGTCGCGTTGGCCTGCTTGGGAGCGACGTCGACCTTGCCGGAGAACGGCTGCTTGTTGGGGGCCGTCGCGTCGATCTCGTGCGGGCCAGGATCCACCGGGATGGGCACCCCGAACTCGGCGTGCCCCACCTTCACGCCGTCGCGCTTCACCTCGAGACCAGGCACGTCGCTCGCCGGATCCACCGAGATCGCGAGCTTTGCCAGGTTCGGCTCGAGGGCGGCGGCGCGAGCGATGGCGCGCTTCTCGACGTCGCTCTTGCCGGCGGCGTTGGCGCGCGCCGCGGCGTCCTTCCAGGCAGCCCACGCGCTCGCGGTCTGCCCGGTGTGCTCGTAGCAGTCGGCGAGGTTGAGGAGCGTCCCGCCGCTCGGCGCGAGCCGCTCGCTCTCGGCGAGCTTGGGGCACGCCTCGGCGTATTTCCCCTGCTGCATCAGCTTGCGGCCCTGATCGAAGAGCGCCGTGGCGGCCACCTCGCTCTGCTCTTGCGCTGCGGCCCCGCGCGTGGCGAGAGAGACGAGACCCACTGCGACGAACGACGCAACGAGCGCGCGCGACCTCATCGGCGCCAGTCTAGAGCTTCACCAGCTCGTGCGATAGCTCGGAGCCTGCAAGCCGGACCCGGTGGGCGCAGGGCCCTGCGAGGGACCAGGACCTCCCGGCCGCCCCGCCGGTCGACCGACAGGAGCCGTCGCAGTCGGCGCGCTCGGCGTGGCGGAAGCCACCGCGGAGGCCGAAGGCGTCGCCGGATCGACCGCGACGAGTGCCGACGACGCGGAGGGAGCGGCCGATGGGACAGCGCTCGCCGCGCCCGAAGGCGCCGACGAAGGGAGGGACGCCGCCGCCTCTTCGTGCCCGCCGCGCTTGACCGCCACGAACGCGACGGCCGCCGCAACGCCCAGGACGAGCGCGCCGACGATCGTGGCCCCCACCGCGATGCGCCTGCCACGCGTCGTCTGCAGCTCGGTGCGCCCCGACCAGTTGACCGACGTACCCCCGGTGACCGCGATGCGCGCGTCCGAGTGGGTCGCCATGGGCGGCGGCACCTGCGAGCTCCCCGCGATGCGAGCGATGCGCATCGCCAGGTCGCGCGTGTCGGGCGGCGCGTACGGCTGCAGCGCGAGTGCCAGCTCGGCGACCGAGCGGAAGCGGTTCACCGGGTCCTTCTCGAGGCACCGCTCGATGGCGCGCCCCAGCTCCTCCGGCACCTCCGGACGGAGCAGGTGAACGGCCCGCGGCATCTCGGTCAGCACCATCGCCGTGAGCTGCGTCACCGATTCGGCCACGAAGGGCACATGGCCCGTCAGCAGCTCGTAGAGGATCACGCCGAGCGCCCAGATGTCGCTCCGCTCGTCGGCCGACTTGGACGACTTGAGCTGCTCGGGCGACATGTAGTTGGGCGATCCGATGACCTCCGCGGTGCGCGTGAGCGAGAGATCGCCGGCGCCCTTCGCCTTCGAGATGCCGAAGTCGAGCACCTTCACCAGGGCGCGCCCGTCGTTGCGCGTGGTGAGGAACAGGTTCCGCGGCTTGAGGTCGCGGTGCACGATCCCGAGCGCGTGCGCCTCGGCCACCGCGTCGCACGCCTGCAGGACGCAGTCGACGGCGCCGGGCACCGACATGGGCCCGCGCTTCTCGATCACGGAGCCGAGGTCTTCCCCTTCCAGGTACTCCATGACCATGAAGGGCGAGCCCGTCTCCAGCGTCCCCACGTCGAGCACGCGCGCGACGTGGTCGCTGCGCAGCCGGACGGCGGCCCGCGCCTCACGCGAGAAACGCTCGACGAACGCCGGGTGCGCAAGACCCTGCGGGAGCATGAACTTGAGGGCCACCTTCTGATCGAGCTGCAGGTGCGTCGCCGCCACGACGACGCCCATGCCCCCGGCGCCGAGGATACGGTCGACCCTGTACTTGCTCGCGAGCACCTGCCCGATCGCGACCGGCACGCTTCCCGGCGAGAGGGTGTCCCCGGTGCTCACGTACGGAATGTATCACCTCCCTAGGGGCCAGCTGCACGCCGACTCCGACTCTGCCCCTGAGTCTGTCGCTGCCCCTGCCCCTGCCGCTGCCTCCGACGCGGGCGCCGACCCACGAGGCCGACGCCCGCGCCGCGCGCTCACGCGGTGACGGTGGCCACGATGGCGCGCACCTGATCGAGCTCGTCGAGCAGCTCGGGCGCGACCTCCTCGAGGTAGCCGAGCGCCATGGCGACATCGATGCAAGCGCCCGTCTCCCGCGCCGACCCGAGAGCGGTGCGGTACCGCGCGTTGCGGACCCCGCCCCTCGAGCCGCTCCCTTCCTCGAGATTGAGCGCGACGCTCGCCGCCGCTCTCCTCAGCTGGTTGCCGAGGTCACGATCGTGCTTCTCGATCTGCACGAGCACTGGCCGCAGCCGGCGCAGCACCGAAAGCATCAACGGATACGCTTTGAGCATGTCTTTCTCCTCGCCCCCGCTCATGACTTGCGAAGGCGATCCGCCGACGCCGCGGAGCGCAGGGCGAGTCAACCCTGCGGAGCACCGCCGAGCGCAGCGAGGCGGCGCGCGCGAAGCGCGCGGGGTTGACGCGCCCGAGCACCGCGGCACGCTCGGAACGCCGAGCGAGGCCCCCTTCTCAGCGGATCGTCGGCTTGGGCGGCTTCGGCGAAGTCACGCTCTCGATACGGGGGGCACTTCGACACCACCAAGTTGGTCGGCGATTACAGCCCGCGCGAACGTTCGAAGGCGCTCTTCGACGGTCATGTGATTCGCGCTCGCCCTTGCTCGCCGCAGACACCAAGGAAGACTTCTCCCCGTCCGTGGCCTCCCTCAAACGATCGTGAGGAGGAAGGTGAAGCAAACGGCGACGATGCAGGTTCGAATCGCGGCCGAGATCGCGCAGGTCTCGTTCCCATGCCGCAAGCGCGAAGTCGATAGGGCCCGACGACGCAAAAGCGTTCCGACCAAGCGCGGAGCGGTAGGACTTCCGCTACCGAACGACGAACGAACGCGGGGCGCTCCAGTCGGTTTCGCCGGTCTTGGTGACGGCGCGGTAGCGGAACCAGCACGTGGACGCCGAAGGCAGACCCGCGATGACCGTACGAGCCTGAAGCGTCTGCGGCCCCCGGTGCCACACGGTCCCATCGTCCGTGCTCCACTCCCAGATGTACGCCGCGCGATCGCCGGCCGAGCGCACGACGAGCCTCACCGATCCGGACACCCTGCCCGGTCTGACGTCGAAGGCGGGCTTGGCCCCAGGAGCTGACCGCTTCACGTGCATCCCGGCGCTCTCGATGATGGCGGCGGC